>JBEKLE010000509.1:0-6674 GCA_050010355.1 Rhodopila sp.
GTGAAGAACTCGACTTTCTCGGAAGTATTTGGCGACGCCTTCCCGGATCATTTCTATCAGGGCTACATCGCCGAGCAGAATCTCGTAAGCGTGGGTGTGGGCCTCGCCGCGCGCGGCAAGGTGCCTTTCCTTGATACCTTTGCGTGCTTCCTGGCCCGCGCCTATGACCAGGTACGGATGGCAGCCATCAGCCGGAGCAACATCAACCTGTGCGGATCGCATTGCGGCGTTTCGATCGGCGAGGACGGTCCATCTCAGATGGCGCTGGAGGACATCGCGATATTTCGCGCCGTGCATTCCTCGACCGTTCTTTACCCGGGCGATGCCATCTGCACGGAGAGGCTTACGGAAACCATGGCTGGGCGTGCAGGCATCAACTATCTGCGCACGTCCAGGCCGAAACTTCCGATCCTCTACTCGAACGACGAGAAGTTCCCGATCCCTGGGTTCAAGGTGCTCCGCCAGAGCCCGCACGACAAAGTAACGGTGATCGGCGCGGGGGTCACCTTACACGAGGCGCTAGGGGCCGCTGATCATTTGAAGGCAGAAGGCACAGCCGTGCGGGTCATCGACCTTTATTGCGTCAAGCCCATCGACGGAAAGCAGCTCGCCCGGGAGATTGCCGCCACAGGCGGTCGGCTCGTTACCGTGGAAGATCACTGGGCGGAAGGGGGAATAGGTGAGGCGGTCCTGTCCGCCCTCGCGCAGGCCGGCGTCGCCCCTGCCAAGTCGCAGCTCATTGCGGTGCGGGAGATGCCGCACTCCGGCAAGCCGGATGAGCTCGTAGACGCCTTCGGCATTTCGGCAAGACATATTGTGGAGGCGGTGCGCGCAATTTCATAGTAAGCCTCGCGGAGGCCTCGCTAGATGCGACCCGGTATGCCGCGAAATCCTGGTCGCATCCCCGCCGCGTGGTGGCACGGACCAAGGCGACGCGGAAAGGCCGCAACATTCGTTACGCGTGTCCACCAACATCGCCCATGGTACCCCGACGTGGTACTGACGTGGCACTATGACGATCTCTACTGCGCCCGCGGACAGAACCTGATCAAGCGGCACAAGAGCCAACTTGCATCTGATCGGACCAGTTGCTGCTCGCCACTCGCCATTCAGAGGCGCCTGATCCTTCCCACCGCCGCCCTTGGTGCGCGGCATCGACCAATTCGAGGTCATGATGATCGCAATGCTGATCGTGAGCCCATTTGTGCTGTTTCTCCGCAAGCCGCGCCACGGCGCGTCCGCAAAACGTGTGCTCAAGTTGCTCTAGCCTGGGCCGTGCAACGCGGCACTGCTTTCCTGACCGCCTCGACCAAACCTAACCATATCCAAGAGAACCTTGAGGTATCGGCTCTGCCTGAAGACGCCATACGGGAGATTCGGGAGGGCATCACGACGAACGTCCGGTTCAAACACGGTAGTTGGGACCGGCGTGCCCGGCTTTATTCCCCGAGCCAGTTGAGCTGAACTCAACGGCCTGGGCCGAATTCGCTTCGGCGAGTGTGAATCGACATCCAAACGGAACTCTGCCTGATATTGGGAGCATGCTATCGAAATAACAGGAAGACGTTGCCATATACGAACGTGGTCACCTAATGAGATCCGTTATCTGTGGAGCTCCTATTTTGGCGTTAACCGCGAGGAAGGAAGACCCTATGTGCTCGCAGTCGTATCGGTGGCTGGCCGACAGCCGCGATCAGCACACCAGCGAGCGTCTCGACAGGCTCGATGACCCGTTCCGGCTCTATCGCTGCCACACGACGATGAAGCAATGAAGTGCACGGACGCCTGCCTCAAGGGTCTGAGCCCGACGCGTGCGATCGCCAATACCAAAAGAATGATGGCCGAGCGTGGATGATGCTGTCTTGCCGACCGAGCGGCGCGAGCCTGCCCCTCGCAAGGTGGCGTCACGACCAAATCGAGAGGAAACCAGCTGATCCGCGGCGCCCAGGGCGACGCTCTCTCACAGCCTTACCGCTACCGCGGGAGACGCTTCACCACGATTAACAAGTTCTGGCCCCATGACGAGATGGAGACGGAGTAATGTATTCGGTGGTCGAGCTGGTCCATTTAAAACAGACGCAGCCTGCATTGCTTTATGGGAGGCATAGCGATGTATAAGTCAGACACCGAATGCTTCCAACAATGCCCTTATAATCGGGGTGTCGGCGAGCGCCATGGCGTCTTGCAAACGTGCTTGGTGAGCCGGCCTCAATCGCACAGTTGATGGCTGAGGCTGAGCAACCGACAGGCCAGCTGAGCGAGGTCACACTTTTGCCCATTTGGGCGTCGCACGGAGCACAAGCGTCGCAAGGGCAGCAAAACCTTTACGGCCATGGCTTTAACGCCCCGCTCTTCGATACAATTAGGATTTACTTGGCCTCGGCGCGTTGGCGCTGCCGTTTGGACTTACTTCGAAGCAATGACCAAAAGGAGACCGGAATGACTGGATCCACAACCCACCACCTGACTGGCTACGAGCTTCTTCACAATCCCCGCCTCAACAAGGGAACCGCCTTCACCGAAGCCGAACGGCGCGACTATGGGCTCGAAGGCTTGCTGCCGCCGGCGGTCAGCACGCTCGACGTGCAGATAGCGCGCAGGCGGGCCGAGATCGCCAACCTCGGGGATGATCTGCAAAAATACCTAGTGCTTTCCGATCTGCAAGCTCGCAACGAACGATTGTTCTATGCGGTTCTGATGTCCGACCCCGCCAGCTACATGCCGCTCGTGTATACGCCGACTGTCGGCGAAGCCTGCCAGAAATTCGCGCATATCTTCCGCTCGGCGCGCGGCATCTACCTGCCGATCAGCGCCAAGGGCCGCCTGAAAGAGCTGCTGCGCAACTGGCCGGAAAAGGACGTCCGCTTCATCGTGGTCACCGACGGCGAGCGTATTCTCGGGCTTGGCGATCTTGGCGCCGGCGGAATGGGAATACCGCTTGGAAAGCTTGCGCTTTACACGGCCTGTGCCGGCGTTCCGCCGCAATACTGCCTGCCGATCGTTCTGGATGTCGGCACCAACAATCAGGAACTGCTCAATGATCCTCTTTACATCGGGCTGAAGCAGCCGCGCGTCCGTGGCGACGACTACCTGTCGTTCGTGGATGAGTTCGTATCGGCGGTGCAGGCGCTTTACCCGAAGTGCTGTATCCAGTGGGAGGATTTCGCCAACATCAACGCGGTGCCGATCCTGGCGCGCTACCGCGACCAGACTTGCACCTACAACGATGATATTCAGGGCACTGCGGGCGTAGCCTTGGCCGGCATCTACGCCGCATTGCGCATCACCAAATCGAAACTAGCCGATCAGCGTTTCCTTTTCCTCGGCGGCGGATCGGCAGGCGCGGGTATCGCGGAACTGATCAGCCTGGCGATGACAATGAACGGTATGGACCTTCGCGAGGCGAGGAGCCGCAACGCCCTGTTCGATATCAATGGCCTGATGGTCACGTCACGCACCGATCTGGCGGGCTTCCAGGAGCCGTTTGCCCAGGATCGGGCGCCGACATCGAGCTTTGTCGATGCGATCAAGGCGATCAGGCCGACCGGCATCATCGGCGTCAGCACGGTGCCGAAGCTGTTCAACCGCGAGGTGATCACGGCGATTGCCGAGATCAACGAGCGGCCGATCATCTTCCCCTACTCGAATCCGACGTCGCGCAGCGAGTGCACCGCCGAGGAGGCCTATCGCTGGTCGGACGGCAGAGCGGTGTTTGCCAGCGGCAGCCCGTTTCCGCCGGTCGAGATCGGCGGCCGGCGCTTCGTGCCAGGTCAGGGCAATAACGTGTACATCTTTCCCGCCATGGGCATGGCCGTGTTCGCCACCGAGGCAAAGCGGGTGACGGAGGAAATGTTTATCGTGGCGGCCCGGGCGGTCGCGGAAGAGGTCAGTGAGGAGAATCTCGCAACCGGCCTGATCTACCCGCCACAGAGCCGCATTCAGGAGGCATCGCTGCATGTCGCGGAGCGGATTGCTGGCTTCATTTTCGACCAGGGGCTTGCCGGGGTGCCGCGGCCGGACAATGTGGGCACTCTGGTTCGCACCCGTACCTATCGCCCGCTGGACGGCGTGATGTGACCTGGCGGACGTCTTTCACCGCGAGGCCGGTCGTGACACGACGTTCGCCGAAGAGTGCCAAGTTTGGATACCGTCACAATGCCGTCGGCAATCACCAGCGAAAGTTGAGAAACCAAGCGTAGGTGATGCAGCAAGGGACCACCGCGAAACTGGGGGTGCTGGTGCGTGCCGGGTACTTTCGCTCCTGTTCTCAGATCAGACCGGGGGTGGGGCGTGGAGTGGATTTTGAGGTTGTCGGCAGCCGGGGGCGAAGGTCACTCCGTGGACATCATGGAGATCAGCCGGCCTGACGACCTCGGCGATCTCGCCAATTTGGGATTGACCCTCACGGAAGCAAAACAGCTGCTGGCGCGGGTTCAGTGCGAGATCTCCACCGCACAGGCGAGCAAACACGCGGTCCGGCGGCCGGTTTGTCCCTGCCGCGAAGGTGTTTGCCGGGTGAAGGATTATCGAGATCACTCGGTCGCGACACTGTTTGGTCAGGTGACGATGCGGCTGCCACGTTTCCTTTGCAGCCTGTGCGGCCGAATCGAGACAGGCCTTAACTGGCCATCGCATTGCCGCTCGACACCGGAGCTGGACCAGCTCCGGGCCCATCTGTCCGCCCTGATGAGCTACCAGGTGGCGGCTGACCTGCTGAAGCAGATGTTTCCGGTCGATGCGGGCACGGATCCAGAGACGTTGCGCCGCCATACGCTGAAGGCTGGCGCGGCGCTCGCCGACCGTGCTGCGATCAGGTCGCCGGCGGTAGTGCCGGCGATCACGGTCACCGTGGATGCGACCTTCATCAGGAGCCGCGAGGACGACGAACGTCACTTCGAGGTGCGGGTTGGCAATGTCGAAACGAAGGCTGGTGGCCGTCAGGTTTTCGGCGGCGTCGCGAAAGCCGGGACAGACATCCAAGGGCTGATCAGGAAGAACCTCGATGCAGTTGGCGGAAACAGGGACACCGTGCTGACGGCCTTCACCGATGGTTGTCCCGGACTTCGGGGCATTCTCGCCGGCGCGGGCGTCCTGGAACCGCCGATTCTCGACTGGTTTCACATAGCGATGAAACTTCAGCATCTCAAACAAATGGCGGACGGGCTGGCCGCGGGTGATCCCGCACGCGCGGCGGCGAAGGCGGTGATCGTCGCGGAGGTCGAGCGGTTGCACTGGCGGATCTGGAATGGGAAAGCGAAGAGCGCGCGGAAGAGCATCGATCGTATCCGGCCGGTGATGCACCATTTCCGGGGCGAACGGGACGACCGCCAATCAATCGCGCCGTCGCGAAAGCTTTGGACGGCCTTACGGGCGCTGAACAAGTATTTGACCGGCCAGAGCGCATGGCTGGTGAATTACGCCGCACGCCACCGCGCCGGGCTGAGGGTCGGGACGGCGATCACCGAAGGGACGGCCAATTTCCTTGTGAACCGGCGGATGAACAAAAGTCAGCAAATGCGCTGGTCACGGCGCGGCGCAGACCTGCTGCTTCAGGTCCGGTGCGCAGTTTATAACGGAACGTTCGGTTCTGAGTATGGACAGAGATTCCATCCAGCCAACAAATCGTTCCCGCCAACCGCCATTGCCGCCTGACCCCCAGTTTCGCGGTGGTCCCCGGCGTTGCGCAATAACATTTTGATATAGCTAATAATTCAGCTTTTTTCATTGCGAGAGGCGTTTTTCGACGACGAGAGAGGCTGGCCGAAGCAGGCTGGCTGCGTACTGTGCGAGATCAAACGTGAGGATGCCGCGCATGTTGATATGCTTGTGCCCGATCGGCGCGCACCGGCTCAGCACATCGTCGGGATAGTCGTTCGGATCCCGGTCGATCGCAGCCTGCATGCGATGGGTGTTCCAGGCCATGACGATGTTCGCGAGCAAGGTGAGGGCGCCCGAGATGGCGCCGAGTTGCTCGGTCGTGCTGCCGTGTTTCGCGGTGATCATTCCATTGTGGATGGCGCGCTGAAGACTATGGACGGCTTCGCCCTGATTGAGCAGATCAAGGATTTCCGTGCGGAATACCGGATTGCTGAGATAGTCGCAGAGATAAAGGGTGCGAAGCAGCTTGCCCAAAGCGTCACCGGTTTCGTAGACGGGGTCGCCGGCAGCGGCGGAGCCGAAGCGGTCGAGCACCTCTGTCGCCGGGTACCAACCGTGCTTGACCGAAGCGCCGAGCCGAAGAAATTCGTCCCAGCCACGGCCGATGGCGCGGCGGGACACGGTTTCAGCAACGATCGGCTGCAGGATCGGCGGAACGTCGATGCCTTTCGGCAAATAGAGCCGTCGTTTCTTCAGCCTGGCCAGCCGTGGGCACAGATCGAAGCTGACGGCCTTGGCGAGCGCCATGCCAAAATGCGTGAAGCCATGTGTGTCGACCGCAACGCGCTCAAGCTGGTCGACCTGGCGTTGGCGCAAAGCGCCCTCAATGGCGGCGCCGACTTGCCGGCGGTTCAGGACGATCGGCTGATCGTAGATGATGCCCCACTGGTCGAGCACATGGGCGTAGGTTCCAACCGCATAGGTTCGCCGCCTTGGATCGAGCCGTGCCGACCAGAGATAGCGCGTCGCCTCCAGGCTCATCATGTCGTGTTCCGCGACAGCTCTGATGGCCGGTC
>JBEKLE010000510.1:0-5519 GCA_050010355.1 Rhodopila sp.
TTAACCAGCGACACGAACGCAGACGCGGTGCCATCGAGTCTCGTTTCCGCGCTCAACGCAGGGAGGCGGCGTCGTGACGGGGCAACAAATGTGCCAAGTAATTCGACTCTGTCAAACTAAGCGGCACCGCTGGATCGCCGAAGGTGTCGCCTTCCGTCAGCCCGACGAATAGCGCGAAATGCGGCCCGGTCTGCCAAAACTCAGGGATGGTGATCCCATGATCATCGCCCCGGGGCGGTGTGTCCCGTTTGACAGGCGGGTGGGCGGCCCGGGCCAGGGCGCTATACTCACCGGGTTGCCATCTCCAACAATCGTCCAGCGGTTTCGTACCGTTGGCAAGGTGCTGTGCTATCTGGTTGAGCACGACATCCGGATGCCGGTGCGCAGCCAAGGCGGCCCCGGCAAGGGCGAGCTTGAGTGGCGGCGCGCCAACCGCCCGACGCTGCACAATCTGTTCGGCAACCCGATCTACGCCGGTATCTACGCTTATGGCGTGCGTGCGACCGACCGGCGGCGGCAGAAGCCGGGGCGGCCGGGCACCGGTCGACGTCCGCCGCGTGCCGGCGAAGCCGAGGTGTTCCTGCCCCGGCGTTTCGATGCGTCAGCCTATACTGACGAAACGCTTGGCCGGATCGGGTGCCGGCCTACATCACCCGCGAGCAGTTCGATCGCAATCAGGCGCAACTGCGCGCCAACCGGGCGGATCATCTCCGCCCGGTGCGGTCCGGCACGGCGCTGCTGTCGGGTCTGGTGGTGTGCGGCCGGTGCGGATTGCGCATGACTGCCGCTTACAACAATGCCGGCCATGCGGCGCGCTACATATGTGGTGGCGAGAACTCAAGCTATGGCGCGCCGTTCTGCCAGTCACTGAAGTCGGCTCCGGTTGACGAACAAGTAACGTCCATAGGCAACGCCCAAGAATTACCGCTTCATCAGGACCTTTCGATACTCAGGCGCCGGCACGTCGTGGGTGGCCGGGCCAAGGCCGGCCATGACACCCGGGGGGCATGTTGCGGTGGGCGATCTGCAGCACTGGAGGCCAGTCTTGCGGTTGCCGCCGACCCTCGGGTCAAGCCCGTGGGCATGCCTGCAAGCCGAGCGCGCCGCGCTGGAGCAACAGTGGCGTCAGCGCCTGGAACGCGCGCAATACAAGGTTGACCAGGCGCGTCGCCGTTACGCCAGCACCGAACCGGAGAACCGGTTGGTGGCGCGGACGCTGGAGCGCGAGTGGGAAGAAGCTTTGGCTGAACAAGTGCGGCTCGTCGCCGATCACGAACGCTTTCGGCGTGAGCGCCCGCAATCGCCGGATCCCGCGGAACTGGCCGCGATCCGGCAACTGACGGCGGATCTGCCGGCTTTGTGGCAGGCACCGACGACGACCAGCGAAGAACGTCAGACCATCGTGCGCTTCCTGCTCGAGCGGGTTCTGCTCACCGTGATCGGTGACAGTGAGCAGGTCCGCCTGGAATGCCACTGGCACGGCGGAAGCCGGACCACCCACACGCTGATCCGCCCGGTGGCGCGGGTGAAGGCGCTCAGCACCTACGCGGCGCTGCTCGCACGCGCCGTTGACCTGCACCGGGCGGGTCACGGCTGTGCTGACATTGCGGCCATCCTCAACCAGGAAGCCTGGCGACCGCCGAAGCGGCGTGACACCTTCAACGCCCCAATGGTGCGCCGCCTGCTGACCATGGCCGGTGTCATCGAGCCCGGGCTGCGCCGGCCTCGGGCAATTGCCGAGCGACAGAAGGATGAATGGACGATCCGCGAACTGGCCGAAGAACTGGGGGTGCCGCAGCCAACGCTCTACAACTGGGTGCAGAACGGACGCTTGTTCAGCCGCTCGGTCAAAGCCGGCGCCGGCTCTGCCAAGCTGGTCACGGCCGACGCCGCCACGATTGCCAGCCTGAAGACGATCCGGGCAACGCCGCCGCCCTGGCGCCGATTGCCCCCGGCGGTGAGGAATACCAACCATCCAACCCTCGCTTCTTGAGAGTCGTCATGACTGGTTCGATGACCGTGGCCCCGAATCCCCATCCATTGCCGGCCCGCTGCTGTGGCCGAGGTCTGGGCTACCGATATCGCCGCAGCGGCGCCCAGCTCATTTGTATTCTCCAGGGCGGGACTCCATTGTATCTCGTCACAGTGACGGGATAGCGTGCCGTATGCCCGGACCCCGACCACAAGGCGATCACGCGTTAACCTCGGCCGAGCGCATGCGACGCCTTCGCGAGAAACCCAAGGCCGAGGCAGCAGACAAACCGCCGGACAAGCCGGCATTGGTGATCCGCTATCGCCGCCCCAAAGATCGGCGCAGTCGACCCGAGCAATGGGCGGATGCGATTAACACGCTCATGGACTGCCTCGACCGATATCAGCAATGGCGCGAAAACCTGCCCGACAGTCTGACCGACAGCGCGCTCGCCGAGCGCCTCGACGCCATGCTGGAATGGCGCGACCTCGTTGACCAGCTATCGCTTGCCGATCTGCCGCGCGGATTTGGAGGGGACTGAAAGAAGACCGACGATGTTCCACCCAAAATGCCTCGTTGCAGGTCGAACCCACCCACCACTTGATTCTTGAGAGTCGCCATGCCTGGTCGATATCGATTGTCCAACGTTTGGCGTAATAGTTCACCACCTTGGTGGTCGATGCCTCGGCGTTGCTGGTAGCCAGACACCACGGCTCCTTCATTGCCTTGGCGTGGACGCAGACCACCGCCCCAACTTTGTATGCGTGCGACGCCGTAACCTCGGCACCCCGCAACTTGCGTGCCCGGCCCGACTTGCCGACCCACTCTGAAGCTGAGCGCGTCTCGCCCACGGCATCGGTGACGTGGATATTGCCGCGGAACCGGATGACGTAGGCAAAGCCCAGATCATCGAGGAACTTGAAGAGCTTATGGTCGCCGAAGCCGCGGTCCGCGAGGATTGTCACGGCACAACCGGGTGGCACCAGTTGCTTCAGCCGCATGAGGCATGCGTCCTCGAAATCGTTGCGCTGCTCCGTCAGTTCGTCTTTCCAGACCGTCAACCACAGGAGCGGCGTTGCCCGCCCATGCCGGGTTACCAAATTGAGCGCAAGTGTCGCCTGCCCATCTTGATCGAAGTCGGTCCAGTCCATCGCGACGAGGATTTCCTTACGCGGACCGATCAGATAGGGAATCCAGCAGGCAAAGCTGTCCCAGACATCGATCCCCTGGTTGCTCAGCAGCCGGTCAACCTGCTTGATCGCGTGCTTGGTCACCAAGCCAGTCGCCCCCGCCAGAGAAGCGACTCTCTTGGCACGAAGGTCATGCCCGTAAACACCATCGATAAAACCACGGATGTCCCTTCAGACGGTTGCCAAGCCAGCGATCCACCTTGTCCACGTCACCCTCCCGCCACAACTCAACATGCTGTAGGGAATCGCCCCGTATTCACGCTAGATATGCTGTGAAAAAATGAGCGGATTCGTGAGGGGTTCTTCCACACTCTGCGTGCCGATTGACAGTCATCAACAACCACTGGGACTATAGGTCAGTAATGTATGACGCCCGCCTAGTCCGATCGATACCTAGCATAATACTGTCACCCTGGCGGCTTACACTGCGACACATGTTATGCTACAGTGTATATTGAAATTAGCTAACTAGTGACTATGTAATTGGCGTCCGAATATGTTGATGCGACCGTCGTCATAATCCGGGTCTGCCTGGACCGGCCTTTGGCCATGTCCACCAGGCAGTCTGGCGCGCGGATGGCGAAGCGGCGATACCCTGCATGACGGACATGCAGAGCCTCGGACACTTGTGCGAAACAGCGCCACGAACACCGGCACGCCCATTATGAGACCAGCTACCAATGACGTGGTTCCGACTCCGACGGACCTGTGAGCCGTCGCGGGCTGAAGTCGGCAAGCCAACCACTTTGACGATAACCGCCGCTTCCCATGATCCGGAAGGACGCGGTCATCACTGTGGGATCTCGCCGGCAAGCCAGCTCAAGGCTTACGAGCCTGAGGCGAATGCCGAAAGACTATTCAGGCCAATAGTCAGGCGAGATCGGGGTTCCGCGCACAGCCGCGGAAAGAGTAGCCGGACCGGCGGCACCCATGATCTCGAACGTCACCAAATTCGGTTTCGTTTAAACCGCCTAACCGACGAAACCCGCCATTTTCGAGCAGTTCGAAGCTCCCGGCGCCTGGTTGCCCGGCGGCTCTTGTCCTTGGTTCGGCAGCTCACAAGCCGATTGAAACGGTCCTTTAGCAAGACCGAACCAATGGAGAAATCTCATGACCAAACATGAACCCTTTGCCAACGCGGATCAAAGCCTCGTCTATGGCGGCAAAACTGTTCGCCGGCGAGGCGACCTCCTGAACGTGACGAACATGTGGTATGCCACGGGGCGTCCTTCCAAAAGTAGCCCCGCCGAGTGGCTCACCCTGCCGGAAACAAAGCGCCTCATCCTGCATCTCAGGACGACACTTCCCGCGACACCTGCGGCAACGATTGCCGACATCGCGGGGCTGACCAGCATTCGACACATCGATCCTGACTTTCTGCTCGTCCGGACCCATGGCCGCAAACGCGGCACCTGGGCCCATTGGCAGATTGCCTTGGCCTATGCGCAATTCCTCGACCCGGCCTTCCATGCCTGGTGCAACGAAGTCGTGCGGGACAAACTGGATCACGCCGGCGGTCCGCTGACCGCTGCCGTTCCGTCCACGCCAGACTACCTCGAACATCAGCTCGGACGCCTGCATGACCGATTCGACATCGTCGACCGGCATGCCGCCGACATCCTGTTACTGGTAAAGGCTGCACAGGAATTGGTGCTTGGCAACCGGCGTCCGTTCTCGGAACGCAGTCAGGCCGTTATGTGCAAGGTCCTCGCGATGCCGCCGTTCGCGGGGCGTTGTCCTTGTTGCCACATCAGAATCGTCTTAACTCCGGACGGCAAGCCCCTGCTCGGAAGCCAGTTCGACCACTTTTTCCACCGCGGCCTGAACCGGCCGGAACTTGGTTGGCTAGTCTGCAAAGACTGCCACGACACTATCAGCCGTGGCAGCTACATGATGCGGTTCAATCGGATGCCCGAATTCCGTATGTTCCAGACTGCGGTCCTCTCGTTCATGCAGGCGCAATTTCGGTCAACGAAGTGACCTCCCGATAACGCGCAACGTGACTGAGCCGCACCTTGGCAAAGCCATGTTAAACTCAGAACCCCTGTCATCGACCGATGGCAGGGGTTTTGTCGTTGATGACGTCGTCACTGGCGCTCCCTGTGGCGGATGTGCGTGACCTCAGTTGCTTTGTCACGACTAGGCGAAAGGTTTTTGTTCCGACACCGAACCGCCAGCTTCCTTCTGCTTCAGATCAGCCCATTGCCCGTCCCGCTACGGTTAATGAAGGACCCACGAACAGAGGTGGCCGGCTTCGTCGAGACAGCGTTTCGGTTCCGCTAAGTGGATCCCCTGCCGGTTGGGTTCATCTTGTGCCGTTGCCGGGGCCTCACGCAGGGAGGGCGTAGCCCGACCGG
>JBEKLE010000511.1:0-4624 GCA_050010355.1 Rhodopila sp.
CTTTGCGTTGCCCGCGAAAATCGGCGGTGAGCCGGCATTGGCGCAGCTTGCCGCTCTCGTAGAAGTACACGCCGGGATCTGGGCCGGAGACAGTGCTGAAAAAGCCGCCATGGCTGCACGGAACGCCTTGTACGGTCTGGTCGCCTGCGAGGAAACAGGCCTTGAGTTTTCCGCTGGGGTAGAGGGCGATGACGGAGCCTTCCGACGGGCCCAGCGGGCCGCCTCCCTGGCATTTGAGGCCGAGCATGGATGCGTCGTGTGGCATCTGCACGAAGGCCGGTTTGCCGTCCTCGGTGAGAGTGATCCAAGAACCGGCGGGGATGGTGATTTCGCCGAAGGGCATTTCGCGCGTGACGGTGCATTTTTGCAGTTGGCCGCCGGAGAAGAACCAGGCGTAGCCTTTGTCGCAGGGAATGCCCTGAATCACGGCGGGCTGATCGAGGGTTTTGCGGGTGGTTTGGGGCTGCGCAGCGGTCGACACTGCGCAGAGCGAAAGAAAAAAGAGAATTGCAAAGCCAGTCGTCGTTCGCATGGCTATCTCCATTGTCGGAAGTCATTTTACGCTCGCAACAGCAGCAGTTGCGGGCGGAGGGCTCGCGTGCACCATGTAGTCGCGAACCAGGTAGAAGGTTTGCACTTTTGCTTCGCTTGCCTTCCAGACTTCATCTTGCGGGTTGGCCGGGCACGGCACGGACGTTGATGGGTCTGGCGCCGATCGCTGCGGTGCGGCCGCACCCAGCAGCGGCAGAGTTTCTACCGTCGTTTGCGCCGCTGGTGGGGCGGTCGACAATGACGTCGATTGCGGCGGTGCCGGCGTCTCCGGCGAAAGCACCGTCGTAGACGGAACGGGCACCGTTTGTATCTGCGACGGGACGATTGGCGCCGGCTGCGTGGCTATGGTTCGCGGTTTGTGCAGGCTGTCGTGGATGCCGCTGGCGATTCCCATTGGAATGAGAACGATTGGCGCCGCAAGTAATATCGCAAACACCGGAATTGCAAGCGGGGCTTCCGCCACCTCGAGCGCTTTTTGCTTTGGCGTCTTCGGAGGGTCTTTGGGCAAGTCGCTCTCGCGCCAGGCCTTCATCTTCATCTCGACGCCCAGGCCTGAAAGGACCACCGTGTCACTCACGGCGAACCAGCCATTGTGCAAATCCCGACAGAACTTCCCGGAGCCCGCGGAAACCACTGTGGTCACCTTCTGGTAGGCGGCGGTTCCAGCGGGTATCACCGTGACACCGTCGATTTTCACGTCGTCGACAACAACATATTGGATAAGGTTTCCTTCATGAATCCTTGCTGAGCTGACGTCTTGACCGAGCCTGAGATGAATCGCGGTTTCCTTGGGAAGGGGCACGCTGCCTGGATTCGTGACGGATTGCTGCGCCATAAGCAGCTGGCAAAGGATGATACAGAGAATGGCTTGAAGCAGTTTGCGGATCATGGCGATTCCTCCTCTCAACAGGCCTGCACACGCTCACAACCCGCTGTTAGCAACCACGGCCTGCGCCGGGAGCCGGGCTGCGGAGAGTATCTTCACAATCTGCTCGGCCATGGGACCGGAGGCAACGACTCCGTCGAAGGCGGTGACCTTGCCCGCGGCAAGAACGACGCCTGTGCTCTTGTCCGTGACGACGTAGGTGTGGATATGCGTGAAGACCAGCCTGTGGACCTCGATCTCCAAATCGGCATAGCACCCGTTTGCGACGATGTTCAGGCCTAGCTGATCCCAGTTCTTCTGCATCATCAGAGCCCGCTCCAGGGTGCTGACGGTCAAATATTGCGTCTCAGAGCTGATGCGAATTGTCCGGGCATTCTTGATGGCCAAGATGCGCTCGTTGACGGCGCTCGATGGCGCGACCTGCTGCTCGGCCGGAGTGGTTTTGGAGGGCGAGGTGGCTTGCGTGGGCTGCTGTGCCACCAGCAGCGGGCAGAAGCTGAAGAAGAGAACGGCTGGAATCGTGAGACGGTTCATCGGAACTCCTTGTGGACTAACAGGAACGAGGTTAGGCCTGATGCACACGTGTGCGGGATGCGATTGGGACACTTTCGCAAGTGTCACAGTAGCCGATGGAAAGAACGGCCTGGCGATCACCGCGCGTCCTCACCATGAGGATTCCGCTGCTGATTTGGTGCACGCCGTTGCTTTGCAGAGGACAACGGCGAGAACGATTGCTCCCACGATCGCAATTCCACCCCATTCGGCTCGCGAGAGACCAGCATGATCCTCGGGGTCCTGCGCACACTTGATTCGGGCAACATCTGCGTAATACACCAGTGTCGGCCCGGCCACGTCGCGCTGCTGGATTTGAAAGACTTGCGGGCCGATGCCGGTGATTTGGCCGTTCAATCCCATGCCGGTGTGCTCGCGCACGCGAACCCAATGGCCCACGCCGATTTTCAGGATGCGGGCACGGACTGCTTCGGGCGCCGAGTGTTGCGATTGCGCGGGCGCTGCGGTTGGGGCAAGGATTGCCAAGATTGCGATGAGAGCAATCCAACGAGATGGCTTTTGGCTGAGAGAATTTGCTGGTTTCATGGCCACAAATGTTAGCTGCCCTTTTGTGAGGCTGGGGGAGCTAATAGGACAGTTTCGCGAGTGTCACAATGGCGGATGAACGGAGAAGGCTGAGTCAGCAGTTATGGTGAACTCCGCAGGAGGCGTAGATAGCCACAGGAATTGCGATGGCGACCAAAAAGCCTGCCCAGTCGTCTTTACTGAGGGTGTCTCCAAATCGTTCCGATTGGCCGCACCGGATTTTTTCAACATCCGCGTAGTAGACGTCGGTCGGCCCGGCGGCATCGCGCCGCTGCATTTGAAACACGCGCGGCCCTATGCCGGTGATTTGGCCTTCGAGTTTGACTCCACTTTGCTCGCGCACACGAATCCATTGACCGACGCCAAGTTTCAAGACATGCGCACGTATGGCGTCAGGCGCCGAGTGTCGCGATTGCGCGGGCGCTGCGGTTGGGGCGAGGATTGCCAAGATTGCGATGAGAGCGATCCAACGAGATGGCTTTTGGCTGAGAAGATTTACGTGTTTCATGGCCACAGATGTTAGCTGCCTCGTTGTGAGGCTGGGGGAGCCATTAGGACAGTTTCGCGAGTGTCACAACGCCGGGATCGGAGTGGATGGAGGATTACGTGGTCGATGCGCAAGCGCGGGCGGGGACGCCCGCGCTACAGCCGGTCTGGAGACCGGCGCTACAAAGGCGGGCTGGTGTTAGGAATTGGCGGGCGAGGCGCCAGAAAGTTCCGCTTCGAGGGCGCGGAGTTGCGCAATGGAGGCTTCGTCGAGGAGGCGGAAGATGATGGGGAAGCATTTTTTCGGCAGTAGCTGCGCGGTGACGATGTCGCAGATGACGCCTGAGGTCGATTCCAGGCCGCGCTTCCATCCGGGGCGGGTGGCATCGCGCACCAGGAGATTCTCGGGCTTGAGGCCTGCGGCCACGATCATGGTGCGGCCGATGCGCTGGAATTCGGACCAATGCGAGGCGATGCCGACGAGATCGGCCGAGTGCTCCGGAAGATAGCGCTGCAAATTGGCCTCGAGCGCAGAGGCCACGGGGTTGACCTGGAAGACGGTGAGCACGGTTCCAGCGGGAAGAAGTTTGCGCACCGCGGCGGCCTTGCTGGGCAGACAGACGGGAATCGATCGGGCGATTTCGTTGGCTTCGCCGCACTCGTCGGGCGTGCAAGCGGCCACAGGCAGGGCGAGGCTGGACTCCATTTCGACCGTGACAATCTGGCGCAGCTCGGGGTCGGGCTCAATGACGAGCCAGCGCGCCAACGGCGCCAGTGAAAGCCAGCGGCGCAAACGGGCGCGTAACAACGCATCAGATGCGCCGATTTTGCGGGCCCTCGCCGCCAGCTCGCCAATGAGTTGATCGACGGCCATCTCCGGACTGAGTGGCGTGGAGGGACGCCGGTTGGCCACAAAGACGCCGCTGCCATGGCGGAACTCAAGCCAGCCCTCGCGCTCGAGCTCGCGATAGCAGGCGCTGGCGGTGTTGGGGTGAATGCCGAAGCGGCGCGCCAGCTCGCGTGTGCTGGGCAGCTTTTGGCCGGGAAGAATCTCGCGCGTGAGGATGCCGAGCACAACCTGGGTAATCAACTGCTCACGAAGGGAGATTTCGGCGCTGCGGTTGAGCCAGAGGCGCATAGCAGGTTTCAGGTGTCAGGTTTCAGTTGGTGATTCGTGATTCGTATTTTACAGTTCATAGTCTGCGATTCACGATTCACGATTCACGATCCGCGATTCGTGCCTTACGCCGTGGCGGGTGTGACGCGGGCGCTCCACCGGCCGTAGACCAGAGCCAGAGCCAGGATCAACAGAAGTGCAGCCAGCACCAGCAAACTGCCCTCGGGGCCGACGGCGCCGCCGCTCCACAAGGGGTTGCCCGCCGGGCTGCTTGTGAGGTAGCTGCCTTGCGGAGTGAGTCCGCTGTCGGCAGTTCCGTAGAAATACGTTTCGCCCCAGTCCCAGCCGGCATGGCAGCCAATGGCCCACCAGGCCGAACCGGTGACGCGCAGGCTCACGCAAAGGACGAAACCGAAAAAGGCCGCGGCAAAGATGCCGATCCAGGCTTCGTTGGGGTTGCCGACATGGATGAAGCCGAACAGGGT
>JBEKLE010000512.1:0-4602 GCA_050010355.1 Rhodopila sp.
ACCGTGCTTCGCCATGAACGCCAGCGCCCGTTCAGACCCACCCTGGATCGGCTGCCAGCATTCCACCGGCAGGCGCGACGGTCGAGGCACCAGCGTCAGTTCCTTGAGGGTGTAGCCGCGATACGGCACCTCCGGCGGCAGCGTGTAATATTTGCCCTTGTGCGCGAACTGCTCGCTGTTGAAGGCCTTGAAGATGATGTCAACCTGTTCCTCGAACAGTTCGCGGTTGGCCTCCTGATCAATCAGCGGCGAGCCGAACGTTTCGACCTCACGCGTATGGTAGCCGCGCCCGACGCCGAACACCACGCGGCCGTTGGACAGGATATCCGCCATCGCATAGTCCTCGGCAAGACGCAGCGGATGCCACATCGGGGTTATGTTAAAGCCGCAGCCGATGTTCATGTGCTTCGTCACATGCGTCAGATGCAGCGCCATCAGCAGCACGTTCGGGATACATTCGGTGCCCTCCCGCTGGAAGTGATGCTCCGCCATCCAGAACGTTGAATATCCAAGCCCGTCCATGGTTTTCGCAATCGACTGCGCCTTCGACAGGGCGGTCGAGAGATGCGCATTATCGTAGCGCCGGTCGTTGACCGGGGTGCCGCCATATCCGATGTTTTCGATGTCCACATGGCCGGCGAACAGGCTGTCGAACTTCGTGATCATTTTCAGGACTCCTCCGCTGTTGCCCCGATAGTACGCCGACTGGCGCCCGTGGCAAGTTTGGCGGCCCGCTCAGAAACCATCCGCGCTCATCGGCGTTCATCGGCGGTTCGAAACTCTTCTTTAGGACACCCCAAAACTGTAGATTCGGAGAAACGTTCAAGTAGTCCCCAACAAGGAACCGCGTCAGCTTGCCAGTCGCACGTACTCGAAATCCCCCGGCATGTTGTCGATCCCCTGCCGGGGCGGCGCGATCCAGCCCGCAAAAGTCCCGGGTTGCAGCGACGTGTGCATCAGACTGCTGATGAAAAGGTTGTCGTCGGCAGACGGCAGCATCGACTCCCGGCGCGCCTGCCAGTCCTCGCCGCTCAGGATGGTGCCGTCGGTGTCGGTATGAATGGCACTGAACTCGCCAATCCGCCGGTTGAACGCAACGTGCGGCAGCGTGATCCGGAACTCCGTCCCAGCGCGTTCCAGCACCCGGTTCCAGCGCGCCACACCGGCAGCCGCGTCTTCCACGTAGTCGTCGCGCAGCCGCATGTTCAGCGCCGACAGCGCCGGGACATCTTCCGTGACGATCGCCCCGTCGCGCGGCCGCAGCACAGGATAGAAGGAGGATGTCAGCAGGTGATCGTCGGTCAGCTTGTCCTCGCGGTAACGGCCTTTCAGCCCGGCGTTGAAAGCGTTCGCGGCATTTGTACTGATTTCGTTCCCGAACAAGTCCAACGTTAGCGAGAAATGCAGGCTCGCCTTCTTCTGGATCGTCGGCAGATCGATCACGCCCAGCGCCCGCACCCGCTCGATATCGTAAGGATCGTCGATCCCAGCCGCCTTCATCGCCTCCGCCGTCCGCTGAATGACCCGCGCGACCCCGGTCTCGCCCACGAACATGTGGTGCGCCTCTTCCGTCAGCATGAACCGGCAGGTGCGCGACAGCGGATCGAAGCCCGATTGAGCCAGCGCCGCCAGTTGCATCTTGCCGTCGCGGTCGGTGAAGAAGGTGAACATGAAGAACGACAGCCAGTCCGGCGTCTGTTCATTGAACGCCCCCAGCATGCGCGGCGTGTCCTGATGACCGGACCGGCGGCGTAACAGATCTTCCGCCTCCTCCCGCCCGTCACGGCCAAAGTATTTCTGCAGCAGGTAAACCATCGCCCACAAATGCCGCCCCTCCTCGACATTCACCTGGAACAGGTTACGCATGTCGTACAGCGACGGTGCAGTCGAGCCGAGGTGGCGTTGCTGCTCCACCGAGGCCGGTTCGGTGTCACCCTGAATGACCAGCAGCCGCCGCAGCATGGCGCGATACTCGCCGGGCACTTCCTGCCACGCCGGCTCGCCCTTATGAGCGCCAAACGGAATGGTCCTTCCCTCGACCGCGGGCGCGAGCAGAATCCCCCAGCGGTAATCAGGCATCCGAACAAACCCGAACTTCGCCCACCCCTCACTGCCGACACCGACAGCGGTGCGCAGATACACAGGGGCATCCTGGAACCCCTCGGGCCCCATCGATTTCCACCAGTCGATGTAGCCGGGGTGCCAGGTTTCCAATGCCTTCCGCACCCGCAAATCGTCCGCGAGGCCGACATTGTTGGGGATCAGGCCATCGTAATCGATCTGGCTGCCGGCTGGCATGGGACAGTATCCTTTCAGACGCGTTCCTGGGAAAAATCCGGCCGCACACCGGACCCGTAGCGTTTCAGCGACCCGGCCTCGCCCACCGCGTTAGGCCGCTGGAAGATCCAGTTCTGCCACGCGGTCAGCCGGCCGAAGATTTTGGTCTCCATCGTTTCGGGGCCAACGAACCGGAGGTTGGCCTCCAGCCCGGTCAGTGCGTCTGGCGAAAATGAAGCGCGTTCCTCCAGGATCAGGCGCACTTCGTCATCCCAGTCGGTCTCGTCGTAGGCGAACGTGACGAGTCCGACCTCTTCCGCGGTATCGGCGTCCAGCGTTTCGCCAATCAGTCCGGCAACCCCCGTCAGCGAGTCCGGTTCTCCATAGAAACGGCTGGCCAGCCGGGACATTCCGTTGCCCATCGGAAGTCCCGAAAAGTTCAGGGCGGAAAGATGCAGCGTCGCCGGTCCACGATTGTCGCCCGCGATCACGCCGGAAAACATGACAGAACGGTCGGCGGCGAAAACCAGTTCGGCAAGGCTGCCGGCGAAGCAACTTCCCGGGTCGATCAGCGTGATCAGACTGCGCGCCATCATGTCGACGCGCTTGAACACGCGTTTTAGCATCAGCCGGATTTCCCGCATCAGCCAGTCGCTCTGATATTGCTCCAGCAAACCGTCGGCCGCCAGCACCTGCGCCGGATCGCCGACGGAGCGAAACACAATCAGCCCAACGGCCGCCTCGTTCAGCCGCAGATGCAACAAGGCATCGTCCAGTTGCCGAGCCATCGCCAGCGGCCAGAACGCGGCGCCGCTGTCGTGGATGGCGCGCAGGTCCCCGGGCAGTTCCGACGGCCCTTGGATCGTGATGGTCGCGCATCGGGCGGCTCGGTCCAGCGCCACCCGGACATGCGGATAAACAATCGCAGCGTCCGAAATCGCGCGTTCCAGCGGCGTCAGCGTAACACCCGTGCCACCACCGCGATCGGATCGCGCCGCCAGTTCAAGCGCTCGTTCATTCACCTTCGCCTCCCAAGCCGAGGGCGGAACGATTTCATCCACCAGCCGCCACTCGACCGCACGTTTCCCGCGGACACCTTCCTCCGCAGTGCAGAAGATGTCGGCCCGATCGCGCCGCACACGACGTTTATCGGTCAGCCGCGTCAGTCCGCCCGTCCCGGGCAGCACCGCCAGCAAAGGCAATTCCGGCAAAGAAACAGACGAACGCCGGTCGTCGATCAGCATGATATGATCCGCGGTCACTGCAAGCTCATACCCGCCCCCCGCCGCACTGCCCGCAATCGCCGCCATGTAGATCTGCCCGGAGTTTTCCGTAGCGTCCTCGATCGACAGTCTCGTTTCGTTCGTGAACTTGCAGAAATTGACCTTGTGCCCGTGCGACGCTTTACCCAGCATCCGGATATTGGCGCCGGCGCAGAACACACCCTCCTTGCCGGACCGCAGCACCACGGCCTTCACCTCGGGATGTTCAAACCGCAGGCGTTGCACCGCGTCGGCGAGTTCGATATCCACGCCCAGGTCATACGAATTCAGCTTGAGCTCGTAACCATCCATCAGCCCGGTCGCCGGATCGACGTCCATCGTCAACGTCGCCACCGGCCCGTCAAACGAAAGCCTCCAATGCCGGTAGCGGCTGGGATCGGTCTGGAAATCGATCACGTCGAGGCCGTCTGCGGCAGTTGCGCAACGAAGCGGCTAATGGCGGCCAGCGTTTCTTCCGTCGCCTCCACGTGCGGCGAGTGCCGGGCACCCGGGATCAGTTGGGTCGTGATCGGCGACCGCACATTGGCTTCGAACACCCGAAGCTGTTCGTCTGTCCCGTACGGATCGTCCGCGCCTTGCAGGGCCAGGATCAGCACGCCTATGTTCGGCAGGAAGCCGGTGATATCGAAGTCGCGGAACCGAGGATCCAGCCAGGCGTCATTCCAGCCACGAAATGCAACATCGACGTTGCGGTGATGCCGCGCCAGACGCTCACGCAGGCCGCCGGTTTCATACTCGGCCTTGATCCGGCGAATGTTCGCGATGTTCAGGTCTTCAACCATGAAATGCGCGGCTATCGTAACGAGGCCGAGAAGCTCGATCCCGGGTAGCGCAGTCCCCGCCGCGATTGCCGCGATCGATCCCCCATCCGAATGACCGATCAGCACCGCACGCGTGATCCCGGCGCGGCGAAGCACCTCCGGCAGCACCACCTGAGCCTCATGGTGCATGTACGTCAGCGGCCTGGGCAGCGGAGTCGGATCTGAGTACCCGTACCCGAACCGAGAATAGGCGAACACGCGCCAACCCGTCGACGCAGCCA
>JBEKLE010000513.1:0-4579 GCA_050010355.1 Rhodopila sp.
TCTCGTGCTGCGGATCCCATCGCAGGAGCTCGACCCGGGCCCAGAAGCGGGCCTGGTAGTAGCGCCAGGGCCCAGTCGGGTGGTCAGGATCGTCAACGCGCTGGCAGCCGATGTAGCGGCTCTCGACAACACGCGCGCACCCTTCCTCCATCACTTCCCTGACTAGGCAGTCCTCCAGTGTTTCACCGGGCTCGACCCCGCCGCCGAGCAGGTTCCAGTACCGCCCGCCACCGCCATCGCAGGCGCCCAGAACGATCAGCCCGGCCGCCGTAAAGCAAATGCCGTATGCCTGATTGCAGTGCGGCGGTTCCGGCCGGAACGGGGGATCGAACCAGGTAAAGATCACCCCGCGGCCACGGTCGGAGATCTCCTGGACGGACCGTGCCTCAGGTTCTGCCAGGCCCCTTGAGTAGCCGCCCGGCGGCATAACGCGTTCCATGGGCTCTGACCTTACGTGCATTCAGTCGCCGGGGAAGGACAAGACCTATGGTCGAACGCTCTCTCGATTGATTTATTTTCGATACCTGATTCAATAGCCGCACAAGGCACATGCCTCTCAGAAACGGAAGTTCTCTCTGGTGCCCGAGACGGGCTGCTCCGGATGGGGGACGATGGGGTCGCGCTGCGATAGTCAGGCCTGGCAGGACATTCCGCCGATGGAGCTCGACGCCTTCGATCGATGCCTTCGCAGCGAACCGATGGACATCGAGCATCAGCGGTGGCTCAAGGGGGGCTTCAGCGGATCCCTCGTCGCATTGGTGCGGGTTGATCATGCGGGCGCGCCGCCTGCCGAGGAGATTCTCAAGTTTTGCAAAACGGGCGACGCTGAAGTACAGAGGATCTTCTCGGCGCATAGTAATGCACCCCCGGCCTTCTCTAAGGCGCATATGGTCAAGCCCTACCGTGCCTTCCGATTGCAAGACTGGTCGGCCGTCCTGATGGAGGTCGCAGGTGGGGACATGTCATCTTACAAGCCTATCGCCGAATTCAGTGATAAACAAGAACTAGCTAACATATGCGCGGCTGTCATCAAATCGCTACTAGCAGAATGGAATGCGGGCACTATCCGCAGAAATCGCGACATTAGGGCGGATGAGTTCCTTGAGAAGATAATAGGAAATGATCGTCTGGATGCGGCGGGTAATCTCATCCGTTTCCCTGGCCCTTCCCGGAACCAACTCCTGATTAGGCGGCCAGTCCTACCTGACGGGTGGCTTCTTAACCCGCTCACCTTGATTGACAGTACAGCAGATACCAAGATTAACGCGATCATTGGATTCGGGCACGGCGACCTAAGCGTGCATAATGTGCTCGTGCCGACATGGCCCAAGCTCAGGGCTAACGGCTTCCTGTTGATTGATTACGGTAGCTTCGGCTATGAGTATCCGCTCGCCCGGGATCCCATGTACCTTCTAGTGTCGCTAGCCACGCAATGGCTCAGCGACACCAGGCTTCCGTCGAGTCGAGGCCACGCGCTTATTAGGGAATTGGCGCGCGCCGGGCCGACAGTCCCGGATCTTGGTATGGCCGACTACCGCAAGGTTATAGACGCAATTTTCGATACGGGCCGAACGTGGGCGGCAACGCAGGCAAAAATGGGCGGGCATTGGCCAGCACAGAGTTTCCTGGCTCTCGTCGGAACGGCTCTGACGTTCATCGGCAGGGATATTCCAGGCCTGCAGCTCGATGCGGCCAATAATTGGCTGTTCGATCTCGCGGCCGTAGTTGCCGAGGAGCATCTAACCGCCTACGCATCAGGTGACGCACTGTCGGCGTCGCCGCGCCATGCTGTTCCGGAACGCACGCCGCGCGCGCGGCCTATCGATCACACCGCTTCAGCCATGCTGGCTATGCCTCCCGCGGCGGATGCGGCGGAATCTGATGCGGATCCTGTGGCGGAAGGATCAGGCGAAGGCAGTGGAGCCGATGCCGATCGGCCTGAGCCGCACGCGACAGCATTGGAAGGCACACTCGCGCGACTGGAGGAACGACTCGGAACGGTGGGTCCGCCGCCGACACCGCCTTCGCTTCGCCGCGATATAGGTCGGTGGCTGGTGAGCCTTTGTTACTGGACGGACATGGCTGATTCAGTGTTGTCCGAGATCGTGAGCTTCACTCAGGTGAACTGTAACGATCCCCCGGTCGGCTTCGCGCAAAAGGTTGACGATGCGCGATCCGCCATCGGAGGGATCTTGACCCAATTGTCTAACGGCGTGACGAATACCAAGGATGCCGTCGCGCTCGCGAACTGGACAGCGCACCTCTGGAGCGTGATCGTCCAACTTCTGCCTCTCTCGATGGAGGCGTGCGGCCTAGGCCATGTTCTACTGGCGGCGAACGACCTGACGACCGCCATTGCACCGCCCGCCCTACTGGGACCTTTCGGAATCCCAGCAGATCCAGGCCTCGAAACGCTCATGGTCGCGCTGGATGCTACGCGTTCCGTGCTCAGTCCTGTGGTGGATGATTTCCTGCGCCGACGGCCTTCCGATGACGCCGCAGATCTGTTGCTCGAGCATTTGGACGGCCTGTTTAAACTATTGAACAGAACCTATCTACCACAAAGCGAAGGGGGACAATTGGTCAATCTTGAAAGGATCAATGATGAAGTGCGGCCTGCCGCCATCGCACTTAGCCGCCTCATTGGATCGACGCTTTCCACCGCCGAGTTGAGTTCCACGCATAAGGATCTATCGCGGCTACTGCAAGTACTTGATGACATTCTGCCGAGTTCAGAGAGGGAATAAGCAGTGCAGCAGTGGATAGCCGTGATAGGGACGGGTCTTGGTGCCATCATCGGGCTTGCGTCTGCTTTTGCTAATGATCGCGTCCGCTGGAATCGCGAGCAACTGCAGGACAGGCGCGGAGTCCGTCGGGACCTGTACTCGGCATACATCGCCGCGCTGACAGAGATCCATGAATCCATGCGCACGGTCTCGCGGGACAAGCAGCTGCCGGCGGCCAGGCGCGCCAGCGAAATTCATGCCGCATTCCACGCGGGCGGCCCGTACAAGCTTCGATATCAGATCGCCCTTGTAGCGGATCAGGCAGTTCTTGATGCGTCCGAGCACGCATTCCAGCAGATGAGGGACATCAGGGATATCTTCGCGTCGGGCGGGCGGATCGAGAGTCCGCAGTACCAGACCCAGCGGGATGTCTGGGGTGCACGGCTGCGGACCATGCAGCGGGCGATGCGAGAGGAACTTGGCTCGGCCGCCGTGGAGTTTACGGGTGGATCCTGACTCAGCAGGTCAGCACGTGGTCGGCGGGTGGAGTCGCTTACGCTTCGTGTCATGGCGGGGTCCGTTGACAATGGCGTGTACGACCGGCTGGGCGGGTCGTGGTGGGATGAGACGAGCCTGCTTAACGTGCTGCACGGCAGCGTCACGCCGGGCCGGTTCGCCTATTTCCGCGGTGTGCTCACCCGGCAGTTCGGCGCGCGGGTTGCCGGGCTGCGGGTGCTGGACATCGGCTGCGGCGGCGGGTTCCTCGCGGAGGAGTTCGCGGCCCTCGGCTGCCGGGTCTCCGGGGTCGACCCGTCGCCGGTGTCGATCGGCGCGGCGCGCGCCCACGCGGCCGGGCGGGGCCTGCGCATCGACTATCGGGTCGGATTCGGCGAGGAACTGCCGGTGCCGGACGCTTCGTTCGGTGTGGCCTGCTGCTGTGACGTGCTCGAGCACGTATCTGACGTGGACCGTGTGATCAGCGAGACGGCCCGGGTGCTCGAACCCGGCGGCCTGTACCTGTTCGACACCCTCAACCGCACCCGCGCGAGCAAGCTGCTCGCGATCAAGGCCGTGCAGCAGTGGCGGCTGACCCGGCTCACTGACGTGGCGTTCCACGACTGGGACATGTTCATCACCCCCGCCGAGCTGACCGCCATCCTGGAACGCCACGGACTCGCCCCCGGCGAGACGACCGGCCTCGGCGCACGTGCGACGCCTCTCGCCGCGCTCCGCAGCCTGGCCAGCGCCCGGCTGGGGCGGATCAGCTACGGGGAGCTCAGCCGGCGACTGGACGTGGGACAGGTGAGCAGCACAGCCATCTCCTACATGGGCTTCGCCACCAAGACGCGGCGGTAACGGCCACCCGGGAACTAGCCGGGCACGACCGGGACCGCCGCGGCCTGGGCGATCACCGCGATGTCGGCGGGCCGGACCCGGCAGCACCCGCCCGCGATTCTCGCGCCGGCCGCTATCCACTGTCGCAGCAGCCCGGCGGAGGACCGGGACTGCCCCGTCCAGGCGCGCCGCCTGGCGTCCCAGTCCTCGCCGCTGTTGGGGTACACGATCACCGGCTTGCCCGTCACCTCCCGGGCGGCGGTGACGGCCGTGAGCACGTCAGCCGGCGCGCAGCAGTTGACCCCCACCGCCACGACCTCCGGCACGCCGGCCGCGACCGCGAACGCCTCGGACAGCGACTGCCCGGCGCGGGTGCGCTGGCCGGCGATGGTGTAGCTCAGCCAGGCCGGGATCCCCAGCCCGGCGATCGCGGCCATCAGCGCCTCGCCCTCGTCGGTATCGGGCACCGTCTCCAGCGCGAGCACGTCCGGGCCCGCCTCGGCCAGCACCTCCAGCCG
>JBEKLE010000514.1:0-4552 GCA_050010355.1 Rhodopila sp.
ACCAGCGGGCTTGGGATGATCACGGCCTTGTCGCTTCTGGAGCGAGGTTTTCGCGACCTGATATCGCCAATTGCATTTGTGCGCGCAGGTGGATTCTTCGAAAACTTCCTCTACGGCTTGCAGGTCGCCCAGGGCGGAACGCTGCCGGTCTACTACAATCCGACAAACCGGAAGTCGACCATGGTCGCGACGAACGACATCGGCACGGAGGTCGCAACCCTTTTGAGCGGGCCAGCCTGGTCAGGGCGGCGCGTCGTCGAGCTTGGTTCGATGGTCAGCGCGGATGAAGTCGCCCAGCAATTGGGTGACGTCTTGACGCTTGACGTGAAAGCCTTTGCAGTTCCGCGTGCAGGGTGGGCGGAAGCGTTCGAGCAGTTCGGCATCCCGAAGGGCCACACCGGACCTGCCGAAGAAATGTTTGAGGCCGTGAACGCGGGATGGATGGACCTCGGAGCCGAGGATACGGAGCACGTAGCGGGTACGACGTCCGCACGCGATGTATTCGAGGCTGCACAAAACGTCGCCAAGTCGTAAGTCCGGGACGGATCAGGCATGAGACGGAGACTTCCCGCTTCTGCGCGGGAAGCGCTCAACAGTTCAAAGCAACGCGAATCGCCTCCACTCGCGCCTGACCTTCTGAAGCTCCGGGAGGATTTAGTAGTTTCTGTTTCATGATGCATGCATCCGGTAGTGCGAAACTGAAGATTTTCGATCCAAGAAATGGCATTGAAGTCAGGGGGCTTTTCCGGTGCATTAGCTAGGTGCATGAAGACCTCATGATTTATGGGTATGCACGGGTATCATCCCGTCGCCATTCCGGAGGTCCGCTGTATGGCGACCTGACCGCCAGGACCTGAACTGGCCGGCGAGACGGTCGTCGTGTGGTGCGGGTTGTTCGACCAGGAACTCTATGTGGAACAAGGCGACGAGCGCTTTGGCCCCTATAGGCCGGTCGGAGGGCCGATTCCACTTCACCGCTACCGCAAGCATCGCAAGAGCCGCCGCGAACAGTGGCGGGGGTGGCCGCGTCCGCCTTGTTGCCTGCGGCCGACCAAAACGGTTGATTTGATCTGTGTTAACCGGTCGGAAAGGAATCCCCTCTATGCAGGCTGCGTCAGGTTCATTGGAGCGACGTATGCGCACGATCAACAAGAAACCGGCCGATGCGATGCGTCCCGCGATCGTCGCGGGCATGGGCATCCTGACGGCGGTCGCCGGTTTCGGCCTTCTCCTGAGACTTGCACAGATCACGCCGCATGTCGGGGACATCGTCGCTTTTGCGCCGTCTGTGACCGCACCCGCCGCGGAAAACACACGCCTGCTCGTGCAGAGGCAGGATCAGTTTGGCTGCGTGCTCGACCTGAACGTTCTGCGCCACTCGGGCGGCAGTCTGGTCATCGAAACACAGCTTGGTCCAGAGGCAAAAAGCTTTCGCGTGCACTGGGCGGGGGCCCGCACCAGCGCCGATGCTGGCAACTGCGGCAGTGATGCCGATCTGACCGTCGACGCCCTGGATCTGAATGTTTTGTCGTTTTCCGCCGGCGGCTATGGCGTCAACCCAACGGAAGGGCGGATCATCGCCGGCAACGGGATGAACCCGCTCGACGGGCAGATTATCGCCGGCTATGGCGTCAATCCGGTGGATGGGCGGATCATCACCGGCTACGCCAACTGATTATGATCAGGTATCCTCGCCGAGCGCCCGCCGCTTGAGCAGGCGCATGCGTTCTGTGCCGCCCGGAGTCATCGGGTCGAGTTCCATGACCTTCTGCCACGCGGCATAAGCGCCCTTCCAGTCCTCCCGCGCGGTGGCGATGTCGGCCAGCGTCCGGAATGCCGCGAAGTCACGCGGCTCCAGGCGCACCGTCTCCTCCAGATCGTGGATCGCGCCTTTGACGTCGCCCGCATGGTAGCGAGCCAGCGCGCGCTGGTGCCAGGCCTCGGCCACGTCCGGCTGCAGCGTGATGGCGTCGGAGAAGGAACCCACCGCCTCATCGTCCTGTCCCGCCTGGAGCGACCGTAGGCCGCGGCTCATCAGCAAGGTCACGGCAGGCGAGCCGGCCCGCAGCCAGCGTTGCTCCAACTGGTCTTCCAGGCCGGACGCCGCCTGCTCGTCCGGTGCGGCTTTCAGGGCATCGAGCAGATGATCGGTGGCGGCCCGCGTCTCAGCGGGCGACTGGGCGTTCGCTGCCATGCAGACGCCGAGGGTCCAGGCGCCGACCAGCAGCCAGGGTCGCAAGACCCCGATCAGCCAAGGTCGCGAGACCCCCATCAGCCACGGTCGCGAGACCGCCATCAGCCACGGTCGCGAGACCGCCATCAGCCAGGGTCGCGAGACCGCCATCAGCCCGCAACGCCGGGCGGGCGCGGCCCACCCGCCATCCAGTCCAGCAATTCGACGGTGTGGACGACCGGCACCGCGTCGCCCGACAACTGTGTGATACAGCCGATATTCCCGGCGGCGATGAGGTCCGGTTTTGTCGCTTTGAGGTTCCCCAGTTTGCGGTCCCGCAGGCGTCCGGCGATCTCCGGCTGCATCAGGTTGTAGGTGCCGGCCGATCCGCAGCAGATATGCGGCTCCTTCGGTTCAACGACCCGGAAACCGGCACGGGACAACAAGGCCTTGGGTTCCGCCGTCACCTGCTGGCCATGCTGGAGGCTGCACGCGGAATGGTAGGCGACGGTCAGTCCGGGTGCCTCGCGCGTCGGCGCATAGCCGAAACGCGACAGGAACTGGGTCACGTCCAGTGTCATTGCGGCGATCTTTTCCGCGTTGATCCGCCAGGGTTCCGGTTCCGACCGGAACATGAAGCCGTAATCCTTCACCGTGGTGCCGCAGCCGGATGCGTTGATAACGATTGCATCCAGATCGGCTTCACGCGACCACGCCTCGATGTTCGTTCGGGCCAGTGCCATCGCCTTGTCATGCTGGCCGATGTGATGGTTCAAGGCGCCGCAGCAACCGACCCCCTGCGCGACCACCACCTCGACGCCCAGCCGTGTGAGCAGGCGGATCGTCGCCTCGTTGATCCGCGGCATCAGCACCTGCTGGGCGCAGCCGGTCAACAGGGCGACCCGCGCCTTCCGCTGGCCTTCGGCGGGATACACGCGCGGCTTTTCGGCCGGGCTTGGCGGGGGCACCTGGGTCGGCGCCAGCGCGAGCATGGCGCGCATCCGTTGCGCCGTCATCGACTGCCCCGGGATCAGCCGGCCCAGCGGGCGCGCGAGACGGACGCCGGTGAGGGCGAGGCGGAACAGTTTTGGACGCGGCAGCAGGACGCCGAGCAGCGCCCGCAGCCATCGTTCGGGCAGCGGGCGGCGATAGGTCTGCTCGATGTAGGTCCGGGCGTGATCGACCAGGTGCATGTAGTTCACGCCGGACGGGCATGTGGTCATGCAGGACAGGCAGGACAGGCAGCGATCGACGTGGCGCACGACCTCCTCGGTGGCGGGCCGGCCGGTCTCCAGCATGTCCTTGATCAGGTAGATGCGGCCACGCGGGCTGTCGAGTTCGTCACCCAGCAGCAGGAAGGTGGGGCAGGTCGCGGTGCAGAAGCCGCAGTGCACGCAGGTCCGCAGCACGCCGTTGGACGATGCGACATCCGGATCGCGAAGCTGTTCGGCGGTGAAATTGGTTTGCATGGGCGGCCTACTCGAACCGTCGCAGGGGTGGCAGCATGCGGTGCTGGCGGATCATCAGCCCCAGGCTGCATCCTGCGACCAGGAAGAAACCCAGGGACAGCCACCGGTTTTCGCGATTGTAGAACGCGACCACCACCATCATCAGGAGCGAGAACGCCATCATGAAGAACTGCAGATTGGTCACCGGGTTCGGGCGCTTCAACTGGACGTGCTGGAACCCGGAAAGGTAGCACGTGATCAGGAACAGGCTGTTGGTGATCCAGGCGGGAACGAAGAACATGCCTATAGCCCCGCGTAGAGGCGGCCCGGATTGAGTATGCCGGCCGGGTCCATTGCCGCCTTCACCTCCCGGGTTATGCGGGCCAGCGGCGCCGCCTCGTCCGGCACCACGCGGACGGCACCGCGCAGCGCGTCGGGCGCCCGCAGCAGGGTCCAGGTTCCGCCGGCAGACCGCGCCGCTGACTCCACCGCCACATGGGTCGCCGTATCGGCGGGGCCCGCGAGCCAGACCAGACCGCCGCCCCAGTCGAGAAATCCGCCGACACCGCGCGCCTGAAGGGCCTTGAGGACGGACGGGCCAGCCGACGGGCGCACCGAGACCCGCCAGACGGCGTCTTCCGCGCGTGAGGCCAGTGGGCTTGCGTCTCGAATGTCCTTCCAGACGGTCCGGGATATCTCGGTCTCGAATGCCAGGGCGCCGCCCGCCGCGAACTGATCGCGCAGCCGGCCGATGCGATAGGTGACCGAGGGGGAAAAATCCTCGATGCGGATCAGCGTGGCCGAACCGCCGAGACCGGCAAGTGCGGGGATGCGAGAGGCTGCCTCGGCGGGCAGCCATGCGGCCCCGGACACGCCGAAGGGCGAACCCAGTGCCGCCGACAGGGCGGCGACGGCGGCGGTGGCGTCCAGG
>JBEKLE010000515.1:0-6211 GCA_050010355.1 Rhodopila sp.
AACCAGCGACACGAACGCAGACGCGGTGCCATCGAGTCTCGTTTCCGCGCTCAACGCAGGGAGGCGGCGTCGTGACGGGGCAACAAATGTGCCAAGTAATTCGACTCTGTCAAACTAGGCCGCGGCAGGTGCCGAAGGCGGTTCCTCGACCGAGAGGATTTGCTTGGGCACTGATACCTTTAGAGTTTTCAGCATCGCAGACAGCTCGGCGGTGATTTTCGTCCGCTGAACAATCGGAGTGGCTCCTTTGCCAATTTAAATCCGTAGACACGGTGCCCATCAATGATCATGAAGGAGCGCGGCGTCCGTAGAAAGTTTATTGTCCTCGCTTTACGGATATACCGCAGCTTCGCTTCCGGTTGCGCCGAGAGGACTATAGAGCCGGGGATAGTGCCAAAACCGCCATCGATATAATCGGCTCAAGCAGATCGGCCAGAACGAACGAAACGGCCTCCTGGTACGCATAAGCGGGAAGTGCAACGTCTGGCAGTCAGAATACGGCTCCATAACAGTAGGTTACAGATTCCCGATGCCTGCAGGAAGATTCCGTATCGAAACCCACACGAACGTGCAAATTTGAACCCCGATTCTCCCTTTGTCGCCAGTAGGTTCGTCCTCTGTCTGCTTATGCGTACCAGGAGGGCGTTTCGTTCGTTCTGGCCACATCAGGAACGCACCGGAGTCGTGACTCGCTGGTTTTGCTGGCGCGACCCGGGACGACAGAGGCGCGTAACTCTTTAACTCAGAGAATTAACCTCTTAACCCGACGAGCCTGTGGATAACCAGCTGGCGCGTTGCTCACCCGGTCAGCTGTTCGGTCAGCTCCCATCTCGGTTGGCAAGCGAAGCAAATCCAGCCTGCAATCCGCCCCCATTCAATGGCTCAGGTGGTCAGCCATCGCGCCACAGCCCGTCCGGCAAACATGGCCAGCGTCGACACCACGGCCGTCATCACCATGCCCCATGCGATATCGGAGACCGCCAGCGCCGCTGTCCATCCCCTCAGCGTCGCGTAATTCGTGAGGTCGTACGTTGCATAGGTGAACAGGCCGAACAGCGCGCCGTTTAAGGCCGTCAGCGGCCACGAGCCTTGTCCTGCCGGCAGCACGAAGACTTGGATCCCAGCCGCATAGACCAGATAGAACAGGACGGCGGGGACAACCCTCGCTGTCAGCATATCCTGACCGAGCGTCGTTCGGAACATCGGCAGGGCGACCAGCGCGATCCACGTTCCGTCGATCACGAGCATCAACAACAGTGTCAGGATATACGTCGCAGCGAACTTCATCATGTTGGTCGATGCCCCCGAGCTGGGCGTTTGCCGAACTCAAGCCATATCTGGGGCCTTCCTGAGAATTGTAACAGTCAGCGTTTGGCATACGATCCGGACGGCGAAGATGGCGCTACGTACTGCCGCCCTTGCGGCTTAGTCCAATGTGCATTTATGGTAAGTCGGCGTGCCGGCCCGGCCTCTTCGCCCTCCAAAAACGTCGTTGCAGCGGCGCAGTGAATACGGAACCTGATCGGCCGCTGAGTGGTGCTGGGTGTAGCGCCCTGGTGGTCCGTTTAATAGACGCCCAGCAGCCGCAGCAGAATGACGATTACTCAGCAGGATGCCCACCAGGTTGTTCGGGGGTCCACCGCCACGGCGAAATGGACCGGCATAATAGCCACCGCCGCGGGCAGGGGGATCTTCCGGCGTTCTGCCCTTCAACTTGACCACGAAGGATTTTGAGCGGAGGAACAACTGTGCCGAAGCCTATAGCGAGGCTGTACACCTATGACGATCCTGCCCGCGCTCTTCAGCCGATCACCCGCGTGCGGGTTCCAATCATCATCGATACGTCAGGACAACACCGCAGCCGAGCCGTTTCCATACCGCGCTGAACGGCTTGCTCGAAGGCAATCAGACAACCGTTGCCATTCGTCTCGAATGTTCCGCTGGTACTCAGCTGTGCCCGGCTGGGATGGTGCCACTTCCCCTCGCTAACCAACGCGGAGGATCGCATTTGCACCACCTTTCGGTGCCCGCCGGGCCGACCGCAGCCCCGCCAGGCACGCCGTCCTATCCCCACGAGCCAGGCGGCGCCATTCAATCCCCATAGCCCCAGCACCGTGCGGGCGGCGTAGTCCAACCCCGTTTTAGCTTACCGTCGCGGTCGCCGTTCGCGGGTCAACTGGGCGAGACCGTGCGCCGCGACGCCAACCTAAAACGCTCTACATTATGCGGCACACGCCCGCCCGCGGGGCGCGCACCACGATGCCCTTCATCCATGGTATGGGCGGCATCTCAGTGCTCAATCAACCAACCAGCTTGGTCATGTAGACCCGCCTTAGCCCCTTTTCTTCGGCCCGATGGGTCTCTCGGAATAGCAATGCTGGTATAGAGTTCGATATTTTCCGTCATGGCCTCGTTCGTATAGAGCCTGATTGATCGGTAGCCGGCATCAACAGCGGCAGCCTCGGCGAACTTCAGCATCTTGCGACCCAGACCCTGACCTTGCGCCGATGGGGAAACCACCACGTTGTCCAGAAGCATCGCATCTTCTTGCGGTATCAGCACGAGAACGCCCTGCACAGTGCCATTGTGCTCGATGACATGGACGCGGCCGTCCCGGATCAGTTCTTTGTAGTCGTCGAGCATTGGTCCCGGCTCTCGCCCCAATGCGAGATACGTAATGGGAATAGGCTGATCGAACAATGGCCTCGACAGTGCCGAGATCATTGCTAGTGGCAGCTCGCAGGTCTTGCTCCATCAAGGCATGGTGCCCTGGCATAGGCCAAATATCCATGCCCCTTCGGATCGGATGCGGCTGTAGCATCCAGCCGGATGTGCGGCATCGAACTTTCGGTCTACCGGACCCGCTGGAACGAAGGCATGCCGCAACAAAACCATGATCAACAACGTCGTGTTTCGACTGCATGCCGCAACGCGGTCTACTGTCGGGTAAACTACAGCTGAGCAGCCGCCCTTGCGATCGTCACGGCTTGTTGGGTCAAAGAGGAGCACAGGATGAGTTTCACGGCTATCGTGCAACGCAAAATCAAGGAGCGTCGCACGGGACCGTCCCCGAGAGCCTTGGCCCGGGCCGCGCGGGATAAACGCTTCCGCCTGCCTGCAACGCAGGTGATCAACGCTCTCGAGGCCATGCGGGACCGCCTGTTCGAAGACCCTTTGTTTGCGGATGTTATCGGCCGGCCCGAAGTGGGGGTGGAGCCATGGGATGAGGAAGGCGAGGACGGTGCCACGCTCAACTTCAAGGGGCGACTCGCAACATTCTCAATCGTGACGGACATCAAGCAGGACCGGTTGAGCTTCCGGATTCATCCCGACATGAGAACTACTGAAGCATTGGGTTGCTCTCTGGCCGGCTACTCGCCGGACAGCGGACTGAGGGGTCGCTCGACGGACCTGAACGCTTTCATTAGCCTCATCGAGGACCATATTGCCGATTTCCTCGCCGATGTCGCAACCACGCCTGCCACGGCTTTGCTGCTGCCATCCTCCGCCGCGGCCAGAACGGATTTCGACCGGCTGACCCGATATTGACGCGCCAGCCGGGTGCCAAACATCGCAGTGACCGCCGAGGGCGCCATGCCGACCATCCGTGAGGTCCACGACGCGTTTGAGCGATTGATCGCTGAGCAAGAGCAGCTCACGAGCCGCTTGCACGAAGAGGCCAACAGCCTGAATCAGTCGGACGCGGACGCGGACGCGGTCGAGGGCGTGCACGGTACCATCGCAGAGGTGGTACGGTCGGTTATCATTGACGAGGCATCCCTGACGATGCTGGCGGCTGAGGGAGAGCCGGCGCCGCTCGCATCGGACGACCATGACCGCGGCGGCAATAGCAAGCGCGTTTCATCGGCCGGCTTCCGGGCAGGGAATCTTCACCGCTACTGGGACACTGAGTTCGTCCGGCGGCTTGGTCCCAATGTCCGGCGCGTTGCCGCCGATCTGAACGGGCGCATATCGGAACAGGAGGTGCAGACCCGGTCGCAAGGCGGGGCAGCCGCTTGGGCGATGGGCATGCAGCGGCTGATGAATGTCCCCAACGAAATGAAGCAGAAATTTGAGTGCCACGATCTGCTCTTCAGCAGCGGTTGCCGGATCGGCTAGTACATCGTTTCCGTGGAACGACTCGTATCACGCGACCGTATCGAGTTTGTAGGTCCAGGTGTGGATAACGGGTTCTCGGTTGAGATCATCGAGATAGGCGAGGATCCTGGATTTGAGTTCATCCTTGGATGCGACGCGAATGCGGCGGAGCACGGATCGAGCCATCTTGGAGAAGAAGCCTTCCACGAGATTGAGCCAGGACCCGTGTTTCGGGGTAAATACAAAAGTAAAGCGACCCTCTGGCTGGGCGGCAAGCCAGGTGTTTGTTTCCTTGGAGATGTGCGCGGAGTGGTTGTCGAGGATCAGCTTGATGGCGGTGTCCGTGAGCGTGGACTCAGTATTTGATGGCGCGGCAGGGGAAACTGGTCACGATATCTGATGTTTCGTGATATGTTCTCATCAGCGAACTAGCGCAGGAAAATATTTATGTTTCGTGATATGTTCTCATCAGCGAACTAGCGCAGGAAAATATTTATTCCCGCCGAAAGTGCGGGGTTGGCAGATCGTCCAACTAGGTATGTGCACTCAAAATGGTGGACCGCGAATGTTGGCACAGAGCTTGCCGGAGCAAGATAACCGACCCGCGATAATTGATGGACCTAAAATAATACCAAGTATCATCCACTTCTGGTCTTGCTTCATCCTTATGTTCCACGAAGTGACCATCCCTCGTTCTTTGATCGCCTCACGGCGGCCTTCCAATCAATTGTACGCGTGACGCGTCACGGGATATCAAGCCCGGAGGCCAGGACTCGACAGTGATGTTTCTCAGTTCGGTTGGAGCGCCGTTTCTCCGTCCCGGCCTGCACTCTCACACAGCGCCGCGCGCAACGGCCGTCAAGGGAAGGGCGCAGCCGCGCGGAGCCACGCGCAGCCGCCTCTTTGCGGCGAGCACGGCGAGCACTGGACCTTGATGGCCGTTGCGCGCGGCGCAACGCTTGATAAGGCTGGGTGCGTCCGAACTTCCGCTTCCCGTCCTCTCTACAGAGCTCGGGAAGCGGAAGCGGGAACTCCATCAAAAAGCTTGCTCGCCGCGTCATCAGATAACGTGACCACTCTCATCCGTCGCATAGGCGGCGTCGAGTTTCTTGAGAAAACCTACGAACTCCCGCGAGCGATGCCGATTCTCGACACAGGCATGAACCTTCCCGGTTGAACCTTCCCGGTAAGCAGGTCGATCCCGGCGAGCAGGCTCAGCGTGCCATGGCGCTTGTATTCATGATCGCGCCCCCAGCCCGCATGCGACCCCGGCTGCGGCGGCAGGTCGCGACCCGTATTGCTGATCGCCTGGATGTCCGGCTTCTCGTCGTAGGAGATGATCGCCACGTTCGGCTGAACCGCCTCGCTCTCGCGCAGGACCGCGACCTCGCGTCGGACAGCGACGCACAATCGGTTTACGCAGTTTTCAGCGCTTATCTCCAAGCCTTCTTATCGGGTTTGCGCGGCCATGGCGCTGCCGGGAACATAACCAACCCGACGATGTTCAGGGCCGCTACGGCTAGTACCCCGAGTCGCTCACATTGCGGGGTACAGCCGCTTCAGCTTAACGCGGGCATCGGCTGCGGTGAAATGCCAATCCGCCTTGGCGTGTTTGTCTTGTTCCGACTGGCCTCCGATCAGGGTCTGTTTGTCGGCAATGCGCCGGTCTGAGATTGTCCTGCACCAGCACGATCTTCGCGGCGTCGGAAAAGTGCATGTCGGACAGCTCTTTGAGAACCTGAGCATAATCCACGGCGGTGTGGTGGTCAGTCACCTCGACATGCCGCCAGCCCTCCAACGGCGCGAACATCATGAATAGATTGGCCGTGCCATTGCGTTCGTACTCGTAATCCTGGCGTGCGACTTGCCCCGGCCTGGCTGCGATCGGCACGCGCGTCTCAGCAACGAGTTGCTTGGATGCCTCGTCCAGACAAACCACCGGGCGGGCCGGATCGTGCGGCCTTTGGTAAACTTCCAGCCCGTCTTCCATTGCGGCTACGAATGCGGCGTTGCCGTCCGGCGGGATAACCCATCGCTTTTGCAGGTGGGGTTTGAGATTGTTTTTTTTAGCGTCCGCCCGATCGTATTGTCGCTGGCTCGGCCAACGATGTTC
>JBEKLE010000516.1:0-4543 GCA_050010355.1 Rhodopila sp.
GCTGCGGTCGCCTATCACGGCGCTGACACTGAGAAGTATCTGGACGAGGCCGCGGCCCTCCGTGCGCCGTTGCTGATGCATCTGGGTGAGGAAGACGAGTTCATTTCCAAGTCTGCACAAGCCAAGATAAAGGCGGCACTGGCCGGCAAACCCAACGCGACAGTCTACAGCTATCCGGATCAGTGGCACGCCTTCACGCGGCTTAATGGCGCACACTACAATGCCGCGGCGGCAGCGCTCGCTAATGGCCGAACAAGCGAATTTCTACATCAACAGTTGCGATAATCTGCGGTCATGACGGAATTCGACCTCACGCCACCAAGTTCGGCCCAACGTGACGCGATCATCGCAGGCCTGACCGCGGAGGAAGACGACGTCTTGCTCGAGCACGGCACCGAGGCCGCCTTCTGTGGTGTGTTTCTCGACAACCACAAGGATGGCGTCTACACGTGCCGCTTTTGTGGTTTGCCTCTCTTCCGGTCGAGTGCAAAATTCGACTCCGGTACGGGTTGGCCAAGCTTCTTCCAGCCCTATAACGAGGCACACATTCGGCGGGTGCGCGACACTAGCTATGGAATGGTCCGCGCGGAAGAGGTCTGTGCACGCTGCGGGAGCCATCTCGGGCACGTTTTTCAGGACGGCCCGCTGCCGACCGGCGAACGTCATTGCCTCAACTCCGTATCATTGTCGTTTACAGAGCTGGGAGAGGCATTGCCGGACGTGCTCGGGCGTGGACCTCCGGAAGGCCGAGTACCGGCGTAGCTCGAGCCCAAAGACGCCAGCGTAACGATCCGAAGGAGGTCAAGATGACCGCCCCACGGCTATTGCGGAATCTAACTATCGAGCATCGGACTTTGGAATGCGCCAGCTCATTTGAGGAGGTTCATAGAGCGCTAATCGCCTCACTGCCGCCGCTAAAGTCGGAGCTAACCGAGATTCTCACGCGTGGTGAGAAGGAGAAAGTGGCGATTGCACGTCGCGAGTGGCCAAAGCTGTGGCTGTTCCTGGTACGAAATCACGGCGAACTGACCGCCGCAGACGGCTTGATGGCGAAGGCGATGCAATACGAGATCGGGAATCCCCTTACGGCCGAGCGGATGACGCGACATGTTCTGGCCGCCGCCCTCTACGCGCCCTTGCGGGTCGTCCTTTACGAGGATGCTTCAGGGCGTGCTATCTTCGAGTACGACCTGCCATCGTCGCTGTTTGGGCAATTCGGCGATGAGCGGGTAACTGAGGTCGGTCGAGAACTCGATGCGGAGCTCCAGGCAGTTCTCCAGGCCGCGAGCAGCGCCTAACCCAGGCGATGTTCAACAGAACGAACGGCCCCTACGCGGCGATTGAATCGCGGTGGCGCGTAATCGGTTTCGGTCCAATCGGAGACGTTCCGAACTGCATCGGCGGCTCCAGTTGGAGGCCTTCAGATATTATTGCGCACCTCTACCGAATCTCTACCGCTCATAATTCGAGCGGCCGCAAACGACTGTTTCTTAATGCCTTTCCGCCTTACCCTGAGATTATCAACGATAGTATCTGGGCAAGCTCCGGAGGGGAGTAAGGGGAGTTCTCGACCCTGAGCTGCCGCTGATGACCGTCCGTTGTCGGATGAGCAAAACCTTTTCGCGCAACGATTTCTGCATCAAATGCGTGCACTCGTTTTTCTTAAAGCTTAGCGAAATCACGTGGTTTCTCGTTGAGGCACAATTCACCGCGGTTTAGCGCGTCGCCGCCTCGCTATCTCTTGTCCCGGTTCTTGATGATCCACAACGTGAGGTCCCAAGCGCCGTAGACGCCGGCGAACAGCAAAAGTATTGTCGCGCCCGCAACGGCGTAGGGTGCAAAGGATTTTTCGGCAATTAATCCAACCGCCCCGACCACCAGGCATGCACTGCCGAGGGCCGGAAGGCCCACATATGGAAGCCAATCGTGCCAATCGTGCAACGCTAGACCGAACTGGTGCCGCTTGACGACTACGTGAATTTGATAGGCCAGGCCGATGAGCCCACCCAGGCCGAAGATGACCCCGATTGGCCACGCGGACGGCCACGGCACCAGAACAGCTAATGCCTGCAATAACACGGTACCGAAATGAACGAGAGTCGGCGTAAAAAAGCCGCGCGTCCCGTGCACTATGCGCGACTCGGAGAAACCCGTGCCGCCTACTGTCACGGCAACGAATAGCAGCCCCATCAAAGTCGCGGCCGCGCCGCCGGCCAAAATAAAGAAGTTGTCCCAGTTGTGTAGCATTAGCGAACAATGTTGTATTTTCCGACGGCGCGATGGCGGCCACCGAAAAGCGGTTGTCATTCGTCGGTGAGCCTTTCGATCGGCCCAAGGCCAGTCATCCAGTCGATTATGGTGCGAAATGCGACACCGAAATTGCCTATTTGGCAGTGGTTTTGCGCCTGCTCCGCGCGCGTGAACAGGCGCGCAGTGAGCGAACGCACATGCGTCAGGGTGGCGATCTGGTCGGGCAGCTGGTGCACCGGAATGTAGTGGTCCTCAGCGCCCGCCATCAGAAGTACGTCCTGCGTCAACTGGGACGAGATGCTGGCGGTCTCGTATTTTTGATAATGCTTCAGCATCTCATACGGCGTCTTAACTCCAGTGTTGTGAATCGCCAATTTCGTCATCCAGTCCAGAAGTAAGCTCTTGGCCATTGCATCGGCGAAGAACTTGTCGACCGCGCCCTCGTTCCCAGTGTCGATCCAGCCAAGGAGCTCCTTTTGTGCCGACGGCGGCATAGGGCGAAAGAAGCACTCGAGCCCGTTGGTCATGATGTCGTAAGCGATCACCCGGCGCACCCTTGGCTCGAAGGCCGCGGCGCGAATCACCAGGCCGCCGCCGAGGGAGAAGCCCATCAACGTGACGGCATCGAGACGGAAGAAGTCCAGCACCGCTTTGACCGGCTTCTGCCACTCAGGACTCATGGTCAGGTGGGCTAATTCGAGCGCCGCTCCCTGGCCGGGGCCCTCGAATAGGATCGTGTCGTACCCGGCATCGCGGAAGAACAGCGCTGCAGGCATCCACTCCTCGATGTAACTGTCGAATCCGCCGAATACGACAAGCGTGCCCTTGGGCTGCGCCGAGGTAAGGCGATAAGCGGGAAGCCAGCCGGATTCAAAGGGAATCCTGCTGCACGCCGAGGGCGGAATTTTAAAATGATCGAGAATCAGGTCGACGAAGCGCTGGCGTGTGGGCAGCTTGCGCGCGTCCTCGGTGAGCATGAAAAACTCGGCGAGGCGCAGATAGTAGGCCCCTTTGAGCACCTCGTGCCGGGCGAGCGCCTTTTCTCCCAGGTCGAGGACAAGTCTCGTGAACATCGGATAATCGGTGGCGTCCTTCACGCCACCCAACGTCTCGCGCATCTCGGTGAGCATGCTGTCGTCGCCGGCCCAGTTGTAGAAGCGGTTCAGTTGAAAATTGATGCTGATGTCGGGGTGCAGATCGTGATACCCGATCGGAAACGAGAACGACGGGGAAGTGGACGGAGTTAATTTTTGTGCCGTCGCATTGTCGATGATGGCGGCATCTGGTTTCGTTTTCACTTCGGTTACGGCATTCATCGCGTTCTCCACCTTCTGCTCAGCTGAATCCGGGGTAGTGCATCGGTAAGTCGTACCCCCAGCGACCTCAGAACCTACGAGTGTTCCATGCAGTCGTCTGTTCGCTGCCGGACGTAAACGGCCTCTCTTGGCGCCGGATGGCGCCCATACTTTCGTTACGTGCGGGCTTTGCGGCGATCCGGGCGTTGAGAATTTCCCTCGGGATCAGGCGCGCGATCCTGTAGTCGGCAAAGTCAGTGTCACTTGCGAACTGGCGTGCACGTCGACTTAGGTGTCGACAGCCGTTGGTTCCGTTGATGCCCTCAGCGGGAACCAATAACCCTTGTGCCTCCAGCCAGGCCCATGCTTCGGCGAAGGCCAAATGCACCTCGACACTTCGGCTACGCGGATAACTCGGCCCCGTCGAGCCAATTGATCCCCAGAGCTCGTTCTCAAGGCTGTCGCGGTGAAAGTCGGCCCGATTGGCCTCACGCATGAGGAATAACATCTTGGCAGCGAGCTCCTCTGGGGCAAGCGCCAGAAAAGCATCGACGTCAGGTATGCGTACTACCAGCTCCCTCACGGTTCTGCCTCAGGCGTCCTTCCCCGCGGACTTTCCTAACACCGAAACACCGGTAGACTTCCGGTAGGCCTCTGCGAAAAAAAGAGGCGGCGTTTTCCAGCAGAAATCCGCAGGGTCTTCAATCCAGCAGCTTGTAACCCATTGTCTCCACGCGGGAAACAGGGTCAAACCAGCCCCTACGCCTTCTCACCCACCTGTAACTCTGCGGATTTGAAGGAGACCCCGCACGAATGATTCGGGCAATACCCGTCCGGATTCTTCGCCAGATACTGCTGGTGATAGTCCTCGGCGTAGAAGAATGGGGGCGCCTCGCGTATCTCGGTGGTGATGGTGCCGTGATGCGCTGCGGTGAGCGCCTTCTGGAATATGCGCTGGGAATCTTCCGCGGCCTGACGCTGTTCCTCGTCGAAATAGA
>JBEKLE010000517.1:0-4535 GCA_050010355.1 Rhodopila sp.
CTGGCGGCTCGTGCCCCGGCACTGGTGGAAGTGATCACGGATATCGGCCAGGAATACCCGCCCTGGGAGTTTATCGCCCCCGGGCGGGAGTGACCTCACGCGTCCTGCCACCCGGTCACCTTCTTTGCCGGTTAGCCGCGGCGTGAAGAAAGGCTTTCCTCGCCGCGCGGGATGTCAAATGGCGAACCTGTTTGAACGATGCTTCATCGGCGATCCGCTGGCGGTATCTCGGCGTCAACCGCCGATGGCAAAGCCAGACCACGCGGTAACCGTCGAGCGTGCTCTCCCACACAGGGCTGTTATCTGGCCAGCCCTTCGGGTTCTGGAACAAACCTGCGGCGAAACGCCTTGTGACCCCCCAGTAGTGCGCAATAACGGGTAAATCGATGTATACGAGGGTGTCCGCTGCGGATAGCCGCTCCAAAGTCGACGGCAGACTGCCATAGCCGTCGATGATCCACTCGTCCCGGCTCAGGATGTCACGATGGATCGACAAGTATTCGTCATTCGGGATTTTGCCGCCATTCTTCTCTTCCGGGCGATATCTCCCGCCGCGGAACTGGATGATGTCCAGCGTATAGAGCGGCAGTCCGGTGACTTCCGCCAGTTGCCGCGACAGTGTGGATTTGCCGCCACCGGCGTTGCCAAAGACGGCGACCTTCTGCATGGGCATGTCCTCGCCCGCCTCCGCACGAGCGTCGCTTACCGACAAAATCGCCCGCTTCGGCGGGAAGAGGGGGCGGCGACGTGACGACGAACGTCCTGTATTTGCCGATCCAACGCCATGTGAACTACGAGCTTGGCTTGGCCAGCGCAGGCTCGCCATCCATGCCTTGATTGTTGCGGCAAAGGCGTGGATGCCGACCTCCGTAGGCATGACGGGAAGGCGCCGGTGTCATCGCGGGTTGGCATCAAACGGGCATCCTGCAGACGGCGCAGCATAAGGCAGCCGCACGTCGCGCGACGCGGTCGAACTCCGCTGTCATAACCGTGGCAGGCGGCAAGCGGCTCCCGTCAGACGTTTGCTTATTGAGCATGCCGCTGTTCGCTCCGATACATGGGTACTGTGGGCCGAACCATCGTCGGGCTGCTACCCCAGCGCGGCCCGCACCGCCGCCAGCGCGTCGTCCGCTTTTCCGCCATCGGGTCCCCCGGCCTGGGCAAGATCGGGCCGGCCGCCGCCGCCTTTCCCCCCGACCGCCGCCGATGCCGCGCGCACCAGATCGACCGCGCTGATACGCCCGGTGAGGTCCGGCGACACCGCGACCACGATGCTGGCCTTGCCCTCGGCCGCGGATACAAGCGCCACCACGCCCGACCCCTGCTGTTTGCCGATCGCGTCGGCCAGACCCTTCAGGTCGCGGGCCGGCACGTCGCCCAGGTTGCGTGCCGTCAGCATTACCCCGTTAATGTCCTCGGCCGCGGCTGCCCCGCCGCCGGTCGCGAGCTTCTTCTGCGACTCCGCCAGCTGGCTTTGCAGCTTCTTCCGGTCCTCCAGCAGCGCGGCGATCCGAACGGGCACCTCGGCCGGGGAAGCCCGCAGCGCGCCGGCGGCTTCGTTCAGCCTGGCCTGGGTTTCCGCGACAAGGGCTTCGGCGGACGCGCCGGTGACCGCCTCGATCCGGCGCACGCCGGCGGCGACGGCGGATTCGCCTACGATACGGAAATAGCCGATATCGCCGGTGCGGCGGACATGCGTGCCGCCGCAGAGTTCGATCGACCAGGCCAGCTTGTTGCCGTCGGGTTCGCCCATTGCGACGACACGGACCTCGTCGCCGTACTTCTCGCCGAAGAGTGCCATGGCACCGAGTTCCACCGCTGCTTCCGGCGTCATCAGCCGGGTGGTGACCTCGGAGTTTTCACGCACCTTGGCGTTCACTTCGGCCTCCACCCAGCGCAGTTCGTCGGCGGTGATCGGGCGGGGCTGGCTGACGTCGAAGCGCAGGCGGTCGGGGGCATTGAGGCTGCCCTTCTGCTGCACGTGGGTGCCGAGCTTGCGGCGGAGGGCCTCGTGCAGGAGGTGGGTGGCGGAGTGGTGGGCGCGGATATTGCTGCGGCGGGCGTGGTCGACGGCGGCGACGACGGGGGTGCCGAGCCGTGCGATGCCGGCGTCGACGCGGCCGAGGTGGACGAACAGGTCGCCGAGCTTCTTCTGGGTGTCGGTGACGGTGATGACCAGCCCGTCGGGGCCGGTGATGGTGCCGGTGTCGCCCACCTGGCCGCCGCTTTCGCCGTAGAAAGGGGTCTGGTTCAGGATCACCGCTACTTCGGTCCCGGGTGAGGCGCTGTCGGCTGGTGCACCGTCGACGACGAGCGCGAGGATCGAGCCCTCGGCGCTTTCGGTGCTGTAGCCGAGGAATTCCGAGGCGCCGGTCTTTTCCTTGATCTCGAACCACACCCGTTCGGTGGCCGCGTCGCCGGAGCCGGCCCACGCCGCCCGGGCGCGGGTGCGCTGTTCCTGCATCGCGGCCTCGAAGCCGGCGAGGTCGACGGTGATGTCCTTTTCCCGCAGCGCGTCCTGCGTCAGATCGAGCGGGAAGCCATAGGTGTCGTAAAGCCGGAACGCCACCGCCCCAGGCAGGACGGACGCGTTGCCGGTGGTGGACAGCAATGTGGACGCAACACCTCCGGTTGGCTGGTCCGAGGTAAGTCGGATGACCTCCTCGTCGAGCAAATGCAGGCCGCGTTCGAGGAGGGTTTTGAAGCGGGTTTCCTCCATCAGCAGCGTGTCGGCGATAAGTGTCTCGGCGCGGCCGAGTTCCGGGTAGGCGGCGCCCATCTGGCGGATCAGGGTTGGCACCAGGCGGTGCATGATTGGGTCTTTGGCACCCATCATGGTGGCGTGGCGCATGGCTCGGCGCATGATGCGGCGCAGGACGTAGCCGCGGCCCTCATTCGACGGCAGGACGCCGTCGGCCATCAGGAATGAGCAGCTTCGCATGTGGTCGGCGATGACGCGGTGGCTGGTCTTGAAGGGTCCGTCGGGGTCCTGGCCGGTGATTTCGGCGCTGGCGAGGATCAGGGCACGGAAGACGTCGATGTCGTAGTTGTCGTGCTTGCCCTGCAGGATGGCGGCCATGCGTTCGAGCCCCAGGCCGGTGTCGATGGAGGGCCGGGGCAGCGGGACGCGGGTGCCGGGCGGGCCTTCCTCGAACTGCATGAACACGAGGTTCCAGATTTCGATGAAGCGGTCGCCGTCCTCGTCGGGGCTGCCGGGTGGGCCGCCTTGGATGTGGTCGCCGTGGTCGTAGAAGATTTCCGAGCAGGGGCCGCACGGGCCGGTGTCGCCCATGCGCCAGAAATTGTCGGCGGTGGGGATGCGGATGATCTTTTCGTCGGGCAGGCCGGCGACCTGCTTCCAGAGGGCAGCGGCGTCATCGTCCTCGGCGTAGACGGTGACGAGAAGGCGGTCCTTGGGCAGGCCGTAATCCTTGGTGACCAGTTCCCAGGCGTAGGGGATGGCGCGTTCCTTGAAGTAGTCGCCGAAGCTGAAATTCCCCAGCATTTCGAAGAAGGTGTGGTGGCGGGCGGTGTAGCCGACATTGTCGAGGTCGTTGTGCTTGCCGCCGGCGCGGACGCATTTCTGGGCGGTGGTGGCGCGGACGTAGGGGCGCTTTTCCTGGCCGGTGAAGACGTTCTTGAACTGCACCATGCCGGCGTTGGTGAACATCAGCGTGGGGTCGTTGCGCGGCACCAGGGGCGAGCTTGGCACCGGCGTATGGCCGTTGCGGACGAAGTAGTCCTGGAAGGCGGCGCGGATGTCGTTGCTGCTGGCCATGGTGGGCGGTCTAAGTCCTTGGTGGGGGCGTCTCGCGACATGACCTAGCGCACGGAAAGGGCGGAGTCACGGGCGGGGGGATGGCGGTGGTTGCGCCGTCTCAGCCGATCCGGCGCAGCAGATCCTCGATGAAGGCGACCTCCCGGTCCCGGCCGAGCCGCTGATACCCGTCGCGCGAGCGGGTCAGCACCGCCCTGGCCTCGTCGTGCTGCCCGGCCATCGCCAGCACCCGCCCCAGCGCGCCTCCCACCGCGCAGATGCCGTCCAGCCGGCCGATGCGTAGAAAGATACCATAGCTGGCGGCAAGCGCTTCGTAAGCGGCCTGAAACGCGGCCGCATCGCTATGCTCGATGGCGCGGTTGAGAAGCAATTGGCCGATAGCGAAATTGGCAGCGGCGATGCCATCCTGATTTCCGAGCGCGTCGCAGATTTCCGCCTGCTCCCGAAGGATTTTGAGAGCCTGCTCGACGTTGCCCTTGTTTGTCATGATACGTGCGATGTCGCCGAGGGTTGCGGCGCGGGAGCGTCGGTCGCCGAGCGCCTCGTAGGTCTGCATTTCCTCCTGATGGAATTTTAGAGCCAGATCGACGTCGCCCTTGTCTTTCATGATGCGTGCGATTTCGCCGAGGGCTAAGGCGCGAGAGCGTCGGTCGCCGAGCGCCTCGTAGGTCTGCATGCGCTCCTGATGGATTTTGAGAGCCTGCTCGACGTCGCCTTTGTCTGTCATGATGCGTGCGATGTCGCCGAGGGTTACGGC
>JBEKLE010000518.1:0-4528 GCA_050010355.1 Rhodopila sp.
AAAGTCAGCGACGCAGAGATGGCAACCCTCAATATCAAGGGTGACACATTCCATCCCGAATGGAATTACACCATCTCTCCAAGGGTGCCACCATGAAGCGGTAATTTTTGGGTGTCGCCTTAATGGCGCGCTCGAGCGCGGGTAAAACGCCAGCGATAATGCAGATTGCGCGTAATATTGCCGGCTCGTTGCTCGCCGAGTCGCAAGCCATTAAGCAGCCCTCCGGCCACGTGCACATCTTCTCCCTGGAGATGACTGCCCAGGACCTGGCGACGGTCAACCTTGCCAGCATCACCCGCTGGACGTCCGACCAGATTCGCGCGGGCGATATTGGGGATGACAAGGCGTGGATCGAGCTCGATCGAGCGGTTTCCGAACTAGGCAGGTTGCCCATCATCATCGATGATCAGGCTGAGATGGACCTTGCCACACTGAGGATGCGAGCTCTTGCTACGAAGCGGCAGAAGCGTACTCGGCTAATCTGCATCGACTACCGGGAACTTATCCGCCGCGGGAGAGATCAGGCGCGAATGACGATGGCCGAGTGGATCCCTTATCTCGGGTACCAGCTCAAGGCGCTAGCGAAAGTAACGAATTGCCCGGTAGTTGCGTTGGCGCAAATCAACAAGGCTAAATTTGGAGACGCACCGGTGCGACCGACACTGGACGATCTTCCCTATGACGTCGGCCAGGCAGCAGATGCGGTGTTCGCTCTCCATCGGCCTGAGATGTATATGGCCGAGGAGCCACCACCGCTCATGTTCGGCGCCTCGGCAGAGAAACAGTCGAACCGAGCAAGCGAGTGGAAGCAGCAGCGTCAAAAGGTTCACGGCCTGGCGGAGTTCATCGCTCTAAAGCGGCGGTTCGGACCCAAGGGGTTACGAACACTACATTTCGACGGTCCGCGCATGCTGCTGTCAGAACGGAGCAACGGGCTGCGGGACGATCTCAACAGCGATTTGGAGAGGAGCGGGGCTGGATATGAAAATGACCGCTGACCTTTCCATTGCGCCTACCTAGGCGGACCTCCAATGACCGAGGCAGTCCCCTGGGTGAAGTGGCGCTTTGACAAGTGGCGCGGCGATGAGGGGCTTCGCATGTGCTCCCTCTCAGCTCGTGGGCTTTGGATCGACTTACTTGCCATCATGCACGGATGCGAGCCATACGGCCACTTGGCCATCAGGGGGTGCTCGCCATCTGCAAGGCAGATCGCGTCTCTCGTAGGCATGACCACAGAGAAAGAAGTCGTGGCTCTCCTGAAGGAGCTTGAAAACGCGGGAGTGTTCAGCCGATCGGCCGAAGGTCTGATCTTCTGCCGGCGTCTAGTCCGGGATAATGCATCACGAATTGCTGGTAAGGAAACGGGATCACGTGGCGGAAATCCGGCACTTCTTGGCCGTAGGCCGGAACCGGCTAACGGGATGTGTTTACCCACCCGGTTATCCGATGGGTTAACCCCTCCCGTTAAGGCAGAGAGGAGAGAAGAGAAACGAGATCTAGACCTAGAAGCATCTTCGCTTTGCTCCGCTGGCGGATTAGACGCCAAGCGAACGCTCTCGAAGACCAGAACCCTAATCCCGCCCAGCTGGCGACCGGATGCCGGTGGCATAACCTACGCGCAAGACCGCGGCGTCATCGTCGACCAGGAGCGTCCAGCCTTCATCAAGTACTACCAGGACAAGTGCAATCTCATGGCCGACTGGCCGACGGCATGGCGGACGTGGTGCGGCAACCAGGTCAAATTCGGCCGAGCGCCCGGCAAACCCCTGGGCGGCGAGGTTCCCCCGCTGAGCGCAATGGCTGCCGCCCCAGCGCCGGACCCGTGGGGCATCCGCGCATGGACACTGCGTCAACCTGACGTGGGCTCCGGCACCGACCAAAGGACCGGTCTGAAGCACCCCGCCATCAACGGCTTCATCGTCGAGCAAAGCGCCGAGGCAGTAGCTGAAGCCGCGGGCCTGCCTGAACACTGGCGCGGTAGCTGGGACGCGCTGGGCGCTTGGCTGCGGGCCGATATCGACCTGACGCCCGCGGTGTTCGCCGCAGTCACCAACCAGGCCCGCCGCATGCGCAGCCAGGGTCAGATTATCTCGTCAATCAAAGTGTTCGACACGGCCGTTCGATCTGCGGGTGAAAGGGCGCTTGCATGAGCTCGGCGGGCATGACGAGCAACGCGCCGCCAACTCCTGACGACAGCAGGGCGCCACGAGCCCTTCAGCAGCCACGCCAGGCGGCGGAAATGCCATGTCAACACGCCTCAGACGCTGTAGAAACAACCGCATGACCAGCGCAGATCGCAACACCGCCGAAAAGTGCCAAGCTTCCGCCGCCCCCGCCGACGCGGGAGCGCGCGCGTTCGGTCTACCGCAACCGGGACGTTCGTCCGATCAACAAAATATTGGATTTTGCTGATGTCCGCGCCCAAGGGGACGGTCCCGCCCAACGCCGGCAAGGGTCGACCAAAGGGTTCGCGGAACAAGGTGACGGCTGATATACGCGCGCTCGCCCAGCAATGGGGGCCGGACGCGCTGAAGGGCCTGGCGGTCATGGCCGGGCTTGCCAAGGTGACGGGCCAATCGGCCGCCGAGTCCGAAGCGGTGCGGAAAAGCGCGATGGACAGCATTCTCGACCGCGCCTACGGCAGATCGACCCAACCCATGGAACATTCCGTGGATGAGGGGCTGGAAAGCATTCTCGATCGCCTCGGGCGGGGATGAACGATCTCGATCGCGCCCGCGAGGAACGGCGCCTGCGGGGCCTTAAGCGGCTGCGTAACGATCTGCCGCTTTATGCCGCCGAGGCGTTGCGGATCAAGGCCAAGACCAAAGAGATCATCCCCCTGGTTTTCAACCGGGCGCAGTTGTTCCTGCACCAGCGGCTGGAGGCGCAGCGCCAGAAGACCGGCCGCGTCAGGGCGATCATCGGCAAGGGCCGCCAGACCGGCGGCAGCACGTATATCGGCGCCAGGTTCTTCCAGCGCACGACGATGACCCGCGGCACAGAGTGCTTCATCCTGACGCACGAGCAGGATGCGACTGACAATTTGTTCGAGATGGTTGAGCGGTTCCACAAGCATTGTCCGCTGCGGCCCAGCACCTCGGTCAACAACGCCAAAGAACTGACGTTCGATAAACTGGACAGCGGTTACAGTGTTGGCACGGCTGGCACCAAGGCGGCGGGTCGGTCACGCACCGTGCATCTGCTGCACGGGTCGGAGGTTGCGTTCTGGTCGAACGCGGCGGGCCACTTCGCCGGGGTGGTGCAGACCGTGCCCGATTTGGCGGGCACCGAAATCATCCTGGAAAGCACCGGCAACGGCCCGTGGGGCGAGTATTTCGAGCGCTGGCAGCAAGCCGAAGCTGGGATTGGCGACTATCAGGCGATTTTCGTGCCGTGGTTTTGGGCAGATGAATACGCGAGAACGGTTCCAGAGGGATTTGTCCTGGACGCCGACGAGCGCGAGTACCGGCGTCTCTTCGGACTGACGACAGAGCAAATGGTCTGGCGCCGGGCGAAGCTGGCGGAGTTGAAGGATGCGCAGCTGTTCCGCCAGGAGTATCCAGCCTCGGCGAACGAGATGTTCCAGGCCACCGGGCGCAGCAGCTACATCGACCCCGAACTTGTCATCGCCGCGCGCAAGCACAGTGCCGAGGGGCTCGGCCCGCTGGTGATCGGCGTCGATCCGGCGCGCTTCGGCGATGACCGGTTCTCGGTCGCATGGCGCCGCGGCCGCAAGGTGTCCAAGGTCGAGAGTCGCAGCAAGCTTGGCACTACTGAGGCTTTGGCCTGGCTGCGCGATATGATCGACCAGGAGAAGCCGGCGAAGATGTTCATCGATGCCGGGGGCGGTGGCGATCGGCTTTTCGACATGCTGGTCTCCTGGGGCAAACCTTACTCCGACGTCGTAGTGCTGGTTAACTTCGGCTCCAAGCCGCAGACCGAGATGCTGATCAATGATGACGGCACCAAGCGCGCCGGCCCAGCCAACCGCCGGGCGGAAATGTGGATGCGCTCGAAGGAATGGCTGGCTCAGGTTGGTGGTGCCGATCTGCCGGACAGCGATGGGCTGCAAGCCGATGCCGCCGCACCTGGCTATCACTACGCCACGTCGGATCAGCGGCTGGTGCTAGAAAGCAAAGAGCAGATCCGCGCCCGCGGCGTGAGATCTCCGGACGAATGGGACGCCATCGTGCTGACCTTCGCCGAACCGGTGAGGGACCGGCCTGAGCGTGAAAGGTTCCGCTTACGCACCGTCCAAGCCAGCAGCGCTGGGCCCAACGCCTGGCTGGGCGTTTGAACGCTACGGCCGTCTCGACATGGCGAGCAAGCGGTGACTGACGTGATCGCCAGGATTGCCGCAAAACGCGGCGCCCCAACTGCGTGAGGAAGCGCCTAAAGGCCTGGGGGGCTGCACGGGCCGGAGGTAATCGCCACTCGAGGCCGATTGTAATCGCCACCTGAGGCCGGTCGAAACCGCCACCTGAGGCCGGTGAATTCGCCAGTCTGCTGGTGGAGGGAGCCGCCGCTG
>JBEKLE010000519.1:0-4518 GCA_050010355.1 Rhodopila sp.
TGGCACTGGACGCCGCTGGTCATTCTGCTGAGCTATGCCGGGCTGCGGGCGATCCCGGATGCGTATTATCAGGCTGCTCGGATCGACGGGGCCAGTCGCTGGGCGGTGTTCGTCAACATCGAATTGCCGAAGCTGCAGAAGGTGCTGGTAATCGCTGTGCTGCTGCGGTTCATGCAGACGTTCATGATTTACACGGAACCTGTGGTCGTGACGGGCGGCGGGCCGGGCAGTGCCACGACGTTCCTGTCGATTGATCTGGTGAAGATCGCGATCGGACAGGTGGACGTCGGAAGCGCGGCCGCGATGTCCTTGGTTTACTACATCATCATCCTGACCGCTTGCTGGATATTCTTCACCGTGATGACGCAACTCGATCGCCGGAGGGACGGGTGATGCGGGAGACTGTCGCGCCTAGGATCGCGCTGGTTGTCTATCTGTTGGCGCTGATGCTGCCGGTGTACTGGCTGATTAATCTGAGCCTGCGGACCAACGCGGATATCATGTCCGGGCTGGCGCTGTGGCCCCATCATCCGACGCTGGAGAAATACCGGCATATCTTCGAGGACCCGACCTGGGTGCATGCGTTCGGCGTGTCGCTGAGTTATGTCGCGATCAATACGGTGATTTCCGTGACGGTGGCGCTGCCGGCGGCTTATGCGTTCAACCGGTACCATTTCATCGGCGACAAGCACCTGTTTTTCTGGCTGTTCACCAATCTGATGGCGCCGTCCGCGGTGTTCGCGTTGCCGTTCTTCAACCTGTTCTATGCGGTGGGCCTGTTCGACACGGTCTGGGCGGTGGCGCTGGCGCACTGCCTTTTCAACGTGCCATTGGCGGTCTGGATCCTTGAGGGTTTCGTGGGTGGTGTGCCGCGCGAGATCGACGAGACCGCGGCGATCGACGGCTACTCGTTCCCGCGTTTCTTTGTCCGTCTGTTCCTGCCGCTGATCGCCAACGGTATCGGCGTCACCGCGTTCTTCTGCTTCATGTTCTCCTGGGTCGAGCAACTGCTGGCTACGACTTTGACGTCGTCGAATGCGCTGCCTTTTGCGGCGGTGATGACGCGCAGCTATTCGGCTTCGGGCATGGACTGGTCACTGCTCGCGGCGGCGGGGGTGCTGACCATGGTTCCCGGCGCGGTGGTGATCTGGTTCGTACGCAATCATATTGCCAAGGGCTTTGCCCTTGGCCGGGTCTGAGGGGGAGGACCCGGCATGCTCGCATGGATGGCGTGGACGTGGGAGACGGCCACGTTCTTCGGTTTCGTCGCGCTGGCGCTGATTGTGCTGACTCTGCTGGCGATTTACCGGCCTGAGACGCCGCGTATTGGGATCCTGCGGTTCCCGACAACGCGTGGCGACCGGTTCTTTGTCACGCTGCTGGGGTCGGCCTTCATCTTCATTTTCTGGATGCGGTTTGGGGAGGGTGCCTTATGGTACCCGCTCGCTGCATCCGTCGTCTATGGAATCGCGATGTTTCGTTTCGCGTGAACACTCCGCGCATGGGGCGCGGGGAGACTTGCTGGGAGGGAAAACAGATGGACACGACACGGCGTAGCGTACTGAAGGGGGCTGCCGCCACCGCAGGAACAGCAGCGGCGATCGGCGGCGGGGCGATACTGACCTCGACCCCGACTTATGCGCAGCAGGTTGATGCGGCGAAGAAATGGGTGGATGCGGAGTTCCAGCCGTCGACGCTCAGCAAAGACCAGCAGATGGCGGAGATGGAGTGGTTCATCCGGGCGTCGACCCCGTTCAAGGGGATGCAGATCAGTTGCGTGTCGGAGATCCTGAGTATCCACGAATATGAGTCGAAGACGCTGACGAAAGCGTTTGCCGAGATCACCGGGATCCAGGTCAACCACGAGATGATGGATGAGGGCCTGCTGGTCGACAAGATCGAGGTCGAAATCCAGTCCGGCAAGCCGATCTATGACTTCTGGATGAACGATTCCGACTTCATCGGCACGCATCCTCGGTATAAGGATATCGTTGGCGGATCGCTGACGGATTTCATGGCGGGCGATGCCAAGGAGATCACCAACCCGAACCTGGATCTGAACGATTTCATCGGGCTGTCGTTCGCGACGTTCACCGACGGCAAGCTGTATCAGTTGCCGGATCAGCAGTTTGCGAATTTGTACTGGTTCAGGTATGACTGGTTCCAGCGGCCGGAGCTGAAAGCGGCGTTCAAGCAGAAATATGGCTATGAGCTTGGCGTGCCGGTCAACTGGTCGGCCTATGAGGACATCGCTGACTTCTTCACCAACCAGGTGAAGGAGATCGATGGTGTCCAGGTCTATGGCCACATGGACTATGGCAAGAAGGACCCGTCGCTTGGCTGGCGTTTCACCGATGCATGGCTGTCGATGGCGGGGTCGGGTGATCGCGGACTGCCGAACGGGAAGCCGGTGGACGAGTGGGGCATCCGGATGGAGGACGGCATCCCGCGCGGTTCCTCGATTACGCGGGGCGGCGATGCGAACGGGCCGGCGGCGGTTTATGCAACGACGAAGTTCGTCGAGTGGCTGAAGAAGTATGCGCCGCCGGAAGCCGCGGGTATGGACTTCCTCGAAGCGGGCGCGGTGCCTGGGCAGGGGCATATCGCGCAGCAGATCTTCTGGTACAGCGCGTTCACGCATGCTCTGTCCGATCCGAAGCTGCCGGTGATGAACGCCGACGGCACGCCCAAGTGGCGCATGGCGCCCAGCCCGCATGGTGCTTACTGGAAGGAAGGCATGAAGCTGGGTTACCAGGACATGGGTTGCTGGACGTTGCTGAAATACGCCCCGCTGGAGCGGGTGAAGGCTGGGTGGCTGTATGCCCAGTTCAGCGTGTCGAAGACGGTTACGCTGAAGAAGGCAATCACGTCGCTGCATGTGATCCGCGAAAGTGACATCTCGTCTGACGCGATGACTCAGCTTGCGCCCAAGGTTGGCGGTCTGGTGGAGTTCTATCGGAGTCCGGCACGGAAGCTTTGGACGCCTACTGGGGTCAATGTGCCGGAGTACGGAAAGCTGGCGCAGGTGTGGTGGCAGAACGTTTCGAAGGCGATTTCGGGTGAGGCGACGCCGCAGCAGGCGATGGACGGTCTGGCGCGCGATCAGGACGCGATCATGACACGGCTGGAGAAGTCGGGGGCTCAGGGGGCACTTGGGCCGAAGTTGAATCCGGAGAAAACGGCTGAATACTGGTATGAGCAGGCTGTGAAGGACGGCAACCTGGCGCCGCAGCGCAAACTGGCGAACGAGAAGCCGCAGGGTGAAACGATCGATTATGATGAACTGCTCAAGACCTGGGCAGCGGCGCCACCGCAGCCCAAGAAGGTTTGAGTTAGCTGTTTGTCGTGGCCGGGGATCGGCGCCTTTGTTGCTTGGGCGCGACAAAGTCACCACTATGCCTTTGGTTGCAGGAAAGGCATGGATGCCGACCTGCGTAGGCATGACGGGAAGGCATGACGCGTGGGCAGGAAAGCCACGCTCGACGCGGCCGAGGGGGCGGGGGACAAAGTCGTGGGTCACCGGGCCAAGCCCGGTGATGACACGGGGGGAGGGATGGCCCGGGTGATGCGGGTAGGGAAGGAATAGCAAAGTATGGGTCGGCACATTCTTGTCATTGACCAGGGCACGACGTCGACGCGCGGCATCGTGTTCGATCCCGCGGTCGCGCCTGTCGCCTCGGCGCGGCAGGAATTCACGCAGATCTATCCTCGGCCGGGATGGGTGGAGCACGACCCTGAGGAAATCTGGACGAGCGTTCTTGCGACGGCGCGGCAGGCTCTGGGCAATGCTGGGCTTGCAGCGTCCGACATCGTTGCCCTGGGCATCACGAACCAGCGTGAAACCGTGCTGGTCTGGGATCGGCGAACCGGGCGGGCCATTCACAACGCTATTGTCTGGCAGGATCGCCGGACCGCCGACGTCTGCGAGCGGCTGGAGACGGCTGGGCATGGAGACCTGATCGCCGCGCGCACGGGGCTGCTCCTCGATCCTTACTTCTCCGCGACGAAAATTGCCTGGCTGCTGGATACGGTGGAGGGCGCGCGGGCGGCGGCGGAGGCGGGACACCTCGCATTCGGGACGGTCGACAGCTTTCTGCTTTGGCGGCTGACCGAGGGTCAGGTTCATGCGACGGATGCCACGAACGCATCGCGCACGCTGCTGTTCGACATCCATCGCGGCGAATGGGACGACGAACTGCTGGCGTTGTTCAATATTCCCCGTGCGGTGCTGCCGGAGGTGCGCGATACCGCCGGCATGTTTGGCACCGCCACGGCTGCTCAGTTCGGCGCAACGATGGCCATCCGTGGGATCGCCGGCGATCAGCAGGCGGCGCTGGTCGGGCAGGCCTGTTTCCGCAAGGGCATGGTCAAGTCGACCTACGGCACCGGGTGCTTCGCGCTGCTGAACACCGGACGGGAGGCGATCCTCAGCCGCCATCGCCTGGTCAGCACCATCGCGTATCAGTTCGCCGGCCAGCGCACATATGCACTGGAGGGCTCCATTTTCGTTGCCGGTGC
>JBEKLE010000520.1:0-4516 GCA_050010355.1 Rhodopila sp.
CTGCAGGAGATGACGCCGGGGCTGGCGAATGCCCTGAATGTGCCTTCACTCCCCGGCTTCATCATCTCCGGCGTCCGTCCGGACAGCCCCTCGCAGGCGGCTCGGCTGGAGATCGGGAATGTCATCCTCACGCTAAACGGTCAAGCGCCCTCCGACTCCCGCGCCTTTCTGCGGCACGTGGTTGAAATGCCCATCGGCAACGAAATCACGGTTTCGGTCGCGACCGGGACGTCCGTGCGAGACGTCCACATGAAAGTCGCTGAGTGGCCTCAGGAAAGCTGGGTCAGGCAGGACGCCCCCACACCCGTCAGCGAGCCTCACTTCACGGTTCCGCCCGATCTAGGCCTGACGCTGTCAACGAAACCAGGGTCCGAGGGCGTGCTGATCAATGCGATCGGCGCCAATCCCGACCTGCAGTGGCACGGCATCGGCGCCGGATCTGTCATTCTGCGCATCCAGAACAAGCCCGTCAGCACCCCCACTGACGTCCAGACCGAGATCCAGGCGGCCCGCTCGGCCAACAAGGCCTTCGTAGCGATGCTTGTTTTCACGGGACGGCACGATGTAACACAGCCCGAATGGGTTGCGCTGCATTTGAACGGGACGGAGTGATACCAGTCGGCGTTTACGCTGACTTGTATGCGCGTAGGGTTGGTGTGGCGGCTGCGCGCAAAATCAATGAGATACTAGCCGGACGACCGTCGAGTGAAGAGTCGGTCTTTCGGCCGGCTGGTATGACATCCGCTTCGGATGCTGCCGCAGATGGAGAGAGCCTCGTGATCTGGACTATCACCAGTCCGTTCAGGGCGAAGGGGATTGCCGCCTGTCGGCTTGGCGCTCGATCAGGGTGTTGCCGGATAAAGTCAGACCGGTATGGTGTTGCTGCGCCCGGTTCTGCGGCCCAGGCGTGATCCGGTCATGGCTCCACGTCCATGTCCAGCAAAACCCAGATTGCAGCCTTCTGCCAGTGCAGGCCGGCATGAAGGGACGCGTATACGCCACCCGGCAGGGCGTGCGGCGCGACGAACTTGAGCGCCAGCAGGCCCGGCACCGGATATCGGATCACCGATCCGGGCGCCACGCGGTTCAGCGCGGCGCCGACCGTCTCCTCCGTCAGTGCGCGCTCGAGCACGGCATAGCCATCGGCGTCTCGCGCGACAATCGACAGATCAAGCGCATCGCCCTTATCGCCAGCCCGTCCGGCCGCGAGTTCCCAGACCTTCATGCGACGCTCCAGTGCACTGTTGGCGTGACACGCTCCCGCGGAATGAACCCGGTCACGGTATCGATGCGTGGGCGCCGTTCACTGCGCACCCCCGCACCCCCTGCCGGGCCGGACAACGTCAGCGCGTACACCTCGTCCTCCACGATCAACGCCTGCGCCTCGTCAGCGCAGATCGCCGAGACGTGCAGACGCGCCTCGGCCGGCAGCGTGTTGGTCGGCACGGATGCGCCGCCAAGGATCGAGTCGACGCCGACGATATCGATGCGGATATCCGCCTCCGGCCAGTCCGACAGCCGAAGGCGCAAAGTATCGGCGGCACGCCGTGTCCGCTCGTAGGCGCCGGTGCCGGCGAAGCCGATCTCGATATCGGCGATGATCCCGCGCCGGGCGACGAAGCCGGAGACCTTGAGGGTTGGCGGGGTGCCACGGTGGCGCGGACCGGTCATCCGAACCCGGTTCCGGCCGATCTGTTCGAACCGGACCGTGGTGAAATCGACGATCGCATCGGGCGTGATATAGGCGGCGGGATCGTGGACCTCGTACAGCAGTTGCACCGTGCAGGTCATCCGGTCCACGCGGCCCGGTGCGTCATCCAGGATCGTGATCTCGGCTGTTCCGTCACGCATGACGTGGGCGAGCGGAAAGCCCAGACGCGCCAGATCCTCGGCCGAAAGCGGGGGTTCGCCAGGCGCCTCGAAATTGCCGCCGGTCAGTTGTCCGCTGCATTCGAGCAGATGTCCGACCGTGAGCGCGGCGGCGAGCGCGTCAGGACTGCCGTCCAGGTGCGGCAGCAGGGGCGCGGCGAACAGTGCGGAGTCGGCGGCGCGCCCGCACACGACGACATCCGCGCCCTGCTGGAGTGGCGGGACCAGCGCGTCGGCGCCGATGTAGGCGTGGGCGCCGATCAGATCGCCATCTATCGGTTCGATCCAGTCTATTTGGTCGCGCAGGCTTGTCACATCGTCGCCCTCGACCGCGGCGACGCGAAGGCCGGCGCAGCCCACCTCACGCGCCAGTGCCGCGATCGCTCGGCCAGCCGCTGGCGGGTTCGCCGCGCCAAGGTTGGAGATGATCCGGCAGCCTGTCGCGTGTGCCGCTGGAAGCAACGGGGTCAGGCGGCGGCGCAGGCGCGGATCCGCGCCGGCCTCGGGATCAGCGGCCCGGGCGCGGATCGCCGGGACAAGCGTGCGCTCCGCCAGACACTCGAGCCCGATCGCGTCGATCTGGCGCGAACGAGCCAGCGCCACGGCGGGGTCGATGCGGTCACCGGCAAAACCGGCGCCGGAGCCGATGGAATATGCGAATGGCTTGATCATTGCGATTTACCCCACACCAGGCGACCGCCTTTCCAATGTGCCACGGCTCGCCCTAGCCACCAATCATCGGGCATTTCCCGTCGGCGATCGGGCGAAACGCCTGATCACCAGGGACGACGGATACGATGTCCGCGAGATCGAAGGGCTGCTTCGAAGCAGCCGGTGCCTTGATCTTCATCAGCAGCATCTCATGCACGTTCCGCCCATCCGGACGGACGACGCAGCGGCCCAGGATCGGATCGTCGATCGGCGCGGACTTCAGTTGCTCGATGACCGCCCGGCCGTCGGTCTTGGCCTTCGCGACGCCCACCGCGGCCACTGCTTTGAGGTACTGGTAGGTGCCGGTGTAGTCACCGACGTGATTCCCCGCCATCGGGCTGCCATTGAGCGCCGGTGCCAATCGTCTTGCCAGTGTTCGCGAGGCATCGTTGCGATCCCAGTAAGCAGAAGCGGAATAGGTCAGGCCCTGTCCGATTTCGAGACCGATCCCATAGACCTGCGGCGAATCGAACAGCGTCATCGTCAGTGTCTGCCCCGTGTCGCTATTGCCGATCATGCCAAATTCCGCGGCCTGTTTGACGCAGTTGATGGCGTCGTCACCCGAATTGCACAAGCAGATCATTTTCGCGCCACTGGCTTTGGCCTGGAGCAGGAAGCCCGAGAAATCGGTTGTTCCGGGAAACGGATGAGCGGCCGAACCGACAACCTTGCCCCCGTGGGCCTCGATCACCGTGGTCATGCTGGCGACCTGGGACTTGCCCATCGCATAGTCGGCCAGGATGAAGAACCACGTGTCCTTGCCTTGAGCGAGCCACGACCGCGCAACCGTGACACCAAGCGCGTAGGTGTCGTGCGTCCAGTGGACGTGGTTGGGGCCGCAATATCTCCCGGTCAGTTCATCGGTGGCGGTGGACGTGAAAATGACCACCTTGTTGCGTTCTCGGACCAGAGTTGTCATGCCCAGTGCCATGGCGGACATTGGCACGTCCACGATGCAATCAACGCCTTGGGTGTCGAACCAGCCGCGCGCGACGCTCAGGCCAATATCTGCTTTGAGCTGAAAGTCGCTGACCAGAACCTCGACCGGAATGTCGGGATGCTCTTTCACAAAATCCGCGGCGGCAAGCTTTACGGCGGCGACAGCCCCGCTGCCCGACAACGTGGCATAGACACTGTTAAGATCGCTTAGGGATCCGACCCGGATCGCGGCGGCGGCGTAGCCGCGGCGGACATATGGCGCAAAGACGGTCGCCGCGGCTCCCGCGCCCAGGACGCTACGTCGCGTGACGTATCTCATTGTGGTATCTCCCCCTGCCCGAGGCTGATCGAAGCCTGGTTCGGTGCATCCTTCCCGCCAGGGCGAGCCGTGGCAAGAGGGCGTTGGAGCACAAGGCAATGGCGCGTCAGTTCGAACGGGCCGGCCGTTGGCGTGGCGATCCGTGCAACCCCGTGCGTCGGTCCCGCCGAGGAGGCGGGACTACAAAATAAACAGTGGGCAATTAGTCGTCTGGACCAATCACAATCACAGATCCGCGAAAGCCTTTCAGGTCTTATTCGAAAAAGCACTCATGATAATAGAATTTATATATAGGGAAATATATTTTCCAGACGTGGAATGCTATCGACTGCGTATAGGTATTATCGCTATTCCTTTGTACAATTCGGTGGATTAGTCGAACGAGTCGCCAGTGGAGTCGGTTGAAGATGATCTTGCCCAGTTCCGGACTAACCATGCCACACAACATTTGAGCCCCCGAACAAGCGTGATCTCCCGCGGCCTCTCCACGATCAAACCTTATCTTGGCAGCCTCGCCGTGGTGCTGGGAGCACTGGCGATCGCCCTTTTGATCGCTTTGTCCCTTGATGTGCGCAGCATGTCGCGCGTTTTTTTCGTGGCTGTGCTGATCAGTGCCGTCACCTATGGTCTGTGGCCTGCCCTGTTCGCCAGTTTGGTGAGTGCGATCGCCTACGACTA
>JBEKLE010000521.1:0-4489 GCA_050010355.1 Rhodopila sp.
TCGATCCGGGAAAACATCCGCTACGGTCAGCCCCAGGCGACCGAGGAGCAGATCCTCGCCGCCGCCCGGCAGGCCCATGCGCACGACTTCATCCTGGGCCTCGCGGACTGGCACGGCCGCCGCGGCTATGACGCGCATGTCGGCGAACGCGGCGTGAAACTGTCGGGCGGCCAGCGGCAGCGTGTCGCACTCGCCCGGGTGATCCTCAAGGACGCCCCGATCCTGGTGCTCGACGAAGCAACATCCGCCTTGGATTCCGAAGTCGAGGCCGCCATTCAGGAGCAGCTCGACACCCTGATGGAAGGCCGCACGGTCATCGCCATCGCCCACCGCCTGTCCACCATCGCCAGGATGGACCGTCTGATCGTGCTGGATGAGGGACGTATTGTCGAAGCCGGCTCACACATCGATCTCCTGCGTCGCAACGGCGTCTATGCCAGGCTGTGGCGGCGCCAGTCAGGCGGCTTCGACGCTGTCTCGATCCCCGACGGTGTCGTCGCCAAGTAGGATCCGGATCGCGTCGGGACCGGCGGCGCCGGCCTTGATCACATGAATAGCGCCAGGGCGGGTCGCATTCAGCGCGGTCACCCCGTTCTTCGGGCAGATCCCCAGGCATGAGGTTTCCATCACCCTGATCTGCCGGCGCCGCCCGGTGTCCCGCAGCGCCTGACGAAGCACTGTCTTCAGGCTGTCCTTGCGCTTCGGGCCGAAGCCGCCCCCGCACTTCTTGCCGCATTTCCGGCAAAGGATGATGACCTCGCACCAGGGTGTCGGGCGCGAGAGCGAAACGGATTTGCCTGGCATGTCATCCATATGGGGCGCCCGCACCGATTGGTAAACCGCCGGCAGCGCGGGAAGCTGCCCGGACGCGCACAAGGTCGGCGTGGCGGCTGCGCGCGAAATCAAAGAGATACCAGACGGCCGGCCGCCTTCCGAGGCTCAATCTTTCGGCCGGCTGGTATGAGTGTCATCGGCTGTCGAATAAATCCGCGAACACAGTGAAATTCATCAGAATGGTGGTTTCGTTTACTTTCGGTTAATTTCTGTGGCGCACGAGTCCGTATGGACTGCCCCAGCGTGCCTCAACACCCTGACCCTGCGCCGGCGGGGCCAAACAAGTGACGCCAAAGACCGACATCATTAGATCCGAAAGGACGCAGACCCAATGAAACTCAGTATTCCGCAGGCCTTTGTGGCCTTGCGCAGCGACAAGCGTGCCGTCACGGTGATCGAATACGCGTTGATCGCAGCGCTGATCGGTGTTGCGCTCGTCACCTCCCTCACCGGCCTGAAATCCAAGATCTCTTCCTCGTTATCGGCCATCGGCGCCGCTCTGTAGGCCCCGGACCGCCGCATCTATCATTGCCGGCCAGATAAATCGGCGAACACAATGAAATTCGTCCGAAACATCGTTTTGTTTACTTTCCGTTAATTTCTGTCGTGCAGTGTCTATCTCACCTGCCCCGGCGTGTTCAATGCCAAGACCCTGCGCCGGCGGCGGACTAACGAGTGACGACAAAGCCTGACCAACATGTTTGATTTTCGAAAGGACGCAGACCCAATGACATTCCGTATCCTGCAGGCGTTTTTGGCCCTGCGCAGCGATAAGCGTGCCGTCACGATCATCGAATACGCGCTGATCGCCGCGCTGATCGGTGTCGCGCTCATAGGCACCCTGACCAGCCTGGAAGGCAAAATCTCTTCCTCGTTGTCGACCATCGGCGCCTCTCTGTAGGTCCGCTGCCGCGGCGGAACGATGGACCGGCTGGCACCGCCGACGCACTGCCGGCGGGCAATGACCAGGCTCATCGTGCCATGTGCGGCTCGGTGCAACGGCTACGCCAAAGGCGGACGCGCGATGCGGCTGCGCTTATAAAGGAAAATGCGGTGGTCCCCACTGCCGATCGTTTGTACCATGTACCGACCATCGCGGCCCTCGGCCCGGTGGCCACTGCGGCGTTGCATGATCCCGGTTTCCGCGCGCTGCGGGACACGGCCGGGGTCGTCCCGCTGCGGACCCTCTGGATCGGCGCACTCGCTGGCGGCGCTACCAGGCTGCTGTGCGCAGGGGCCCTCCCCGTCTGGGTCGCGAGGCGGATGGCGGGTTCCCCGTTCCCAGTCAGCGGATAGCGCCCATGGCACTCCGGTGGCTCCTTTACGTGATGATGACCCTCGGCCTAGTCGGCTTCGGCGGCGTCGCCTGGGTCGCGCTACACCCCCCCGCCCCCGCCCCGCTGCCGGTCGCCGCGGTCGCGCCACTGCCGCCCCCGCCGGTCGTCCGTCCCCGCACGATCATACTGACCGCAGCCCGCCCGTTGCACGCCGGTGCGCTGCTCGGCCCCGACGACTTGGCCGGCAAGGAGACCGAGACGCCCACGGCCGAAATGGAAGCCGACACTCCCGCGGCTCGCGAGGCGGTGCTAGGCGGAATGATCCGGCACAATCTTCCCGCCGGAGCGCCGGTTCGTGGCGAAAGTGTGCTCCGGTCAAGGGATCGCGGCTTTCTGGCCGCCGTACTGGAACCGGGCATGCGCGCTGTCAGCATCGGTGTCGACCCGGTCACCGGCACGGCTGGCCTGATCTGGCCCAACGACCGCGTCGACGTCGTGCTCACGCAGGCCGTTGAAAGCAGCGCCGAACCCGCGGCCAGACGCGTTTCCGGCGAAACCATTCTGAGCGGCTTGCGTGTCGTCGCTATCGACCAGCAACTGATGCAGGGCGTGGTCGGCAGCGAAGGCGCCGAGCACAGCGCGCGCACGGTGACGCTGGAGGTCACCCCTGCCCAGGCCGAGCAAATCGCTGTCGGCGGCCGGATGGGACATCTTTCGCTCGCTGTCCACGCATCCCGGGCGGACGAACCACCGGCCGGCGCCATCGCGCCGCGGGTTGTCACCTGGGCGGGCGACGTCTCTTCCGTCTTCACCGGCACCAGGGCCGGTGAACCGTTGCGTATCTACAACGGCCCTGCCAAAACCGAGGAGATGCATTTCTGATGCCCCACCAACGGCGCCTCGTCGCCGCGTTCACATTGCTGGCCGCCACGCCGATGATGGCGTACGCTGAGCCGGACAGCGTGGCTCGCGCCACACACTTTGCCGCGCCAACCCGCATCGCCATGCCCGCAGCGGCCAGCATCGGCGTGTCTGGCAACCTGCTGGCGCTGGAGGCCGGAGGCGGCCGTGTGGTGACGCTCCCCGGAGCTGCCGCGAGCGTCTTCGCCGCGGACCCCAAGGTAGCCGAGGCGCGTCCGGCCAGTCCAACCAGTCTGTTCATCTTCGGCGTCGCGCCGGGCCGCACGACGATCGCCGCGCTCGACGCGGCGGGAACCACCATCGCCCAGTACGACGTGGTCGTGCGTCCCTCGGCGTTCGGCGCCACGGAGGCACACACCGCGCTTGCCCGCCTGCTGCCGGGCACCAGCCTGCAGGTGAGCACACGGCCCGGCGGTCTGTCGGTATCCGGAGAGACCGCGACGGCCGCCGAAGCGGAACGGGCCATGTCGGTCGTGCGGGGCTATGCCGCGCCCGGCCAGGCCGTGGAGAACCGCATCACGGTGGTCGGTGCGACGCAGGTCAACCTGCGCGTGCGCTTCATCGAGGTCGACCGTTCCGTCACGCGCCAGCTTGGCCTGAACTGGCAGGCGCTGGGCTCGATCGGCCGCTTCGCCGTTGCCGCCGCGACCAACTACAGTCCGACTGGCGCAACCAGTACGCTCGCCGGCGCTTACCGCGGCATAGTCAATGTGAATGCCGTCATCGACGCGCTCGCGGAGGATCAGTTGGTCACCATCCTGGCAGAGCCAAACCTGACCGCGCAGTCGGGCGAGACCGCAAGCTTTCTGGCTGGCGGCGAGTTCCCCATCCCGATCGGGCAGCAGGGCAACACCGTCACCATCGAGTTCAAGCAGTACGGCGTTTCGCTGGCATTCGTGCCGACCGTCCTGAGCGGCGGCCAAATCAGTCTGCGGGTGCGCCCGGAGGTCAGCCAACTGACCAACCAGGGTGCCGTGACGCTCAGCGTCGGCAACTCCACGTTGCAGGTCCCCGCGCTGACGGTGCGCCGTGCCGATACCACGGTTGAACTTGGCTCCGGCCAGAGCTTTGCCATTGCCGGCATGCTCCAGGAGTCACGGACTCAGACCGGGAGCGGCGTGCCCGGCCTGGGCGAGGTGCCGGTGCTCGGCGCGCTGTTTCACTCAGACAAGTTCCAGCGGGACGAGACCGAACTGGTGATCGTGATCACGCCTTACATCGTGCGACCCACCAGCGACCCGACCGCATTGCACGGGCCCGAAGCTGCCACCGCCGCGCCCCCCAGCGACCTGCAGCGGGATCTGCTGTTCCGCCAGTACGCCGGCAACTCCGCGACGCCGCCGCCGATCCCCGGCGATGTCGGCTTCGTCATCCAGTAAGGCACCGTGCCATGCGCCGCCTGTCGCTGCTGCTGAGCCCATTCCTGCTGGCCCCATTCCTTCTGGCCGGGGCCGCCG
>JBEKLE010000522.1:0-4483 GCA_050010355.1 Rhodopila sp.
ATCTGGACAAGTTCGCCCAGACATTCACGCCTTCGGCGCGGCTGGTGCGGGGAGGGCAGCTTGTGGCGGCGGTCGACCCACAGCCCATCCGCGATCATCCATTGCCGCAGCGTCTCGACGCCGATCCGCAGACCGTGACGTGCGATCAGTTTTTCCGCCGCCAGCGTGGGTCCGAAGTCGATGTAATGGTTGCGCACCAGGCTCAGCACCGTGGCCCGGAAGCTCTCGCCACGCTTGCGGTTGCTCGGCCGGCCACGTTTGCGCGACGCCAGACCGGCCGGGCCATCCGCCGAAAATACCCGACGGAGGCGGTAAATCTGACGCCGACCCAGGCCCATCAATATCGCAGCGGCATCAACCGTGAGCCGATCATCTGCAAGATCAATCATCACCCGCAGCCGGGTCAGTTCCCGATCGCTCATCTGAATCACCCGCGCCATCACACGTCACCTCGAACGTTCCGACGGCAGTGTGCCTCAGTGACATTTCTATCGGGGACGCGTGTGACGTTTCTTTCGGGGGCTTACAGGCCAAAGCCGCATAATCTCAATATACGTTAAGTCATGGGCGAGAGCTAACAGTCCCACGAACTATCCGACCCAAACCGCGGGGAAGGTGCTGACCGCTGCCGAAGCAATTTCGTCTGTTCCGTCCCATTGAGAGGGGGTGATCAGGACAGGGGTGGGGTGATCGCAGTTAGGGGACTATGGGTAGTCCGACGCCACCGACGCCACACACTGGAGGTCGTGATATGCAGGTCACCATTCTCGTTCCGCCCGATGCACACGCGCTTGAAGTCGCTGGGTTGAGCGAGATGTTCGACGAGGCCAATCGCTGCACCCAAGACGGCCCGGCACCGTATTCAGTGCTACGCGTAGGCGGAGGACGCGACCCAATCCCGTGCTCCTGCGGGTTGACCATTCTGCCTGATTGCTCCTTTAGCGACGCGAACACAGCGCCTGATACGCTCATTTTGGCCGCCAGTTACGGCGTTCCATCCCATCTGCCGCCGGTCATGCTGGACTGGGTACGAGGCGCTGCCGGGCAAGCCCGACGCTACGGCGCAGTTTGCACCGGTGCATTCATTCTCGGCGACGCGGGTTTGTTGAGTGGGCGGCATGTTACTACCCACTGGGAATACGCGCCAATACTGGCGGAGAGGTTTCCCAAGGCGCACGTCGACCCCGATCGTATCTTTGTCCGAGACGGCCCAATGTTCACCTCGGCTGGTGTCACCGCGGCGCTTGATCTAGCGCTCGATTTGATTGAGGAGGATCTGGGTCGAGACGTCGCTCTGAGAGTCGCCCGCAGGCTTGTGATTTTTCTCAAGCGTTCTGGGGGTCAATCCCAATATAGCATACATCTTGCGACGCAAAAGGCCCTTCGGCCGCCCATTGAAGCCGTTCAGGCGCTGGTCCGTGAGCACCCAACCGATGATCTGACCGTAGGCGCCCTCGCACGGCACGCCGGAATGAGCGAGCGCAGCCTATCACGCGTTTTCCGCCAACAGACCGGTATGACAGTGAACGCCTATGTTGAAGCTTCCCGGATCGACTTCGCCCGTCGCCTCCTGGAAGATAGTGACCTGCCATTAAAAACCATCGCGGCCTTGGGCGGGTTTGGCAACACTCACGCAATGCGTCGCGCTTTTCTGCACCGGCTCGGTGTAACCTCAACTGACTACCGCTCCCGCTTCAAGTCGAGCCGGCGGAGCTCGTAGGTAGCGGTCCATTATTTGAGGACACTATTTAACGACTGACTGGATCGAGTTCAACCGTGCAACGTCGCAACGTCGGCAGATTGTTACACGAGTCGAGTGGCACCACCTGTGATGCCAAAGCGAAATATGTTGGCTGAATGTGCACGCGGACTGGCTGAATACCAGCGTTGATACCGATGGATTAACAAGGCTGGTTGCAGCTAGGGTGTTTAAATTCTTTAACTGCTGACGGTAGCCATGGGCGACGACCAGACTTTCAACGAAGCGTATGCTCGCGTGCGGAGCCAACATGATCCGGAAAGTTGGCTCCACTTGAGTTCGCACAAAATTGCGGAGGCCATCTACCAGCAAATGCGGGCGATTGATGCCGAGCGGCGTGGTCCCGTCAGTGAGCGGCCGGAACCCAGGGTGGCCGAACGCAGAGTGCATCTGGCCCCCCGTGCAAAGACGTGATTGAAAACCAAACCCCATCAACGTCGGCCGGTACTCCAAAGCGGCCGCGAATCCTTGTTGTTGAAGACGACGTGCACGCACGGCTCCTGGCCGTCGAGTTCCTCACTAATGATTATCAGGTTCTGGAAGCTGGAACCGCAGATGAGGCGGTTACTATCCTGGCGGAGAACCATGATGTCGACCTGGTATTTTCGGATGTAAGAATGCCTGGCACCATGAACGGATTGGGGCTCGCTCGATGGGTGGAGGCTCATTACCCTAGCCTGCCTGTACTGCTGGTGTCAGGTTACGTGGGGACCAATGATGAGATCGATGGTTACCAGCCTCGGTGGCCGCTGGTGGCCAAACCCTACAGTTACATGCAGCTTCTTTGTAAGATTGCAGATATGCTGGGCCTTCGTGGCGAAGGCGGTTCTGTCGCAAAGTTCGGTTTACAGCGGAATTCATAACAATATAGTCAGCCAAAATCAAGGGGCTAATATTCCCATCCGGGAACGGAAAACCAACTTTGCGACAGAACCCGTTAAGTTGCCGCGATGCGGCCCGGGACGTTGGATTGACCGCGCCGGCCTTTCGGCGCGGTATTCCACTTCCCGCCGCGATCCCAGGCCCAGCGTTGCCGGCCGGAGTGCCGCGCGGCTCCCTCCTAGTAGGCTCGGACTCTCATTGTTGCTAGTGTTGGCTTCGTCACCGCCGTTCTGCTTAACTTTGTGGCCGGTTCGGCTGTAAGGCTTTTGGCGGTGGCGACAATCTGCCTCGCCGCCAACGTGACATTTTCGATATCTTTATCCAGTTCGCCTTTCAGCGGAATCTCCTTTGCCACCAATCCGCCGAAAGTGTTGATAACCAGCCGCTCCGCTCCTCCGGGTCTGCGCTCAATGCACTTCGCTTCCGCGCCAGCTGCGATGACCACTGTTTTAAACTGCTCTATCAATCAGCCGCTGGCGCAATGAAAAACCGTCTGCCGCTCAGTCCAGAGAGTTGGATCGCATGGACGAGCAGAACCAGCAGCTTCGCGGTGTCGCCGCAGAGGTCCTGTCCGTGTCTATCAACCCATCCGACCGAGGGGTTGCCAAGCGGCTCTACGCGCTCAGACGGCGCACGCCTCGCAAGTCGCTGCTCTACCTGGGGTTTGGGCTTACATCCCCTACCTGTCTTTGCGAGGACGCAAGCGGATCACTTTGGCCGGCGGCATGGTCAACGGCTTCTTCCAGCCGGCGATCGACCGGGCGCATTACCGCGCCTTGGTGTAGCGGCGCGCACTAATAAACGGGCCGACGCGCAATAGATGGGCATTTCCGGCGCACATTATCTGAGACGGAAGTCGGCCTCAGACGCACAATCGGTGAGACGGACGCGCAATAGATGACCAGCGACGCACGACCGCCGCTTTCGACATGGCGGGCGTTCGCGCCAGCATGTGTGGGAGTGGCGTCACGCTTCAGGCTGACCACGCCGTGGGCAGATGGTATCGTACCTGGGTTGGCTGGAACGGTGGCGCGAACGGATGGACGCCCTCCTTTATCTGACGTTGCGCGGCCTTGCCGTCTCGATTGCCGTTATCGGCCTGTGCGCGCTGTCCGGCGCGACTTATCAGCACTTCGCCAATATGTCGGACATGAAACGATTCCCGCCTCCCGGGCGGCTCATCGACATCGGCGGCCGAAGGTTGCATTTACTCTGTGCGGGCAAGGTCTCCGGCCACACCGTGGTCATAGAAGCCGGAAGTGGTAATGACGTTACACTTTGGCAGGGGATATTGGGCCGCGTTTCGCGTTTCACCCATGTGTGCGCTTACGATCGTGCCGGGCTTGGGTGGAGCGATCCGGTCTCCGGACCCCGCAGCTTCGATGACCGGGCCAGAGACCTGCATTCCCTGCTTCAGCATGCCGGCATCGCCGATCCGTATATCCTCGTCGGGCATTCCTATGGGGGCTATGTCGTTCGCCGCTTCGCGGCTGCCTGGCCACAGAGCGTCTCAGGTATCATCCTGATCGATTCACCTGACGAGGTATGGTCTTTCGTGGCCGAGGGACTTCTCGACGCGCGGACTATCGGGGCACGAGAATGGCGGCGTGGCCTGGCAGCGCGGTTCGGACTGCTTCGACTCGCCATCAGGCTATTTCCCGATCACTTCGACCCACTCAAAGGTGTTCCCGATGAAGCGCGCGCTGAACAGATGGCGTTGTACCCTGCTCAAGCCAGAATCCGAAAATCCTCGGGCGAGATGATACGAAAGTTGTCTGATACGGTGTCGCAATAGGCATCCCAGTTTCTCGGCACCTCCTCGCGCAGGAACCTCAACATCTC
>JBEKLE010000523.1:0-5202 GCA_050010355.1 Rhodopila sp.
ATTTCAAACACGGCTGGGCGCAGCTCGATACCTCGCAGGACGCTTGGTATTACGGCAACTGGATCAATCCGCTGACGCTCAAGCTGTTCTCATACGTCGAAGGCGACACCACCCTGACCGAGTGTGAGAACGAGGCCGAGTTCGTCGCCACCGTCCGCGAATACTGCCAGTGGCACAAGGAACATGGCTGGTGGACCGAGAGCAGCGGCATCGACGGCATGTGCAGCGAGCCGATCATCGAGGCCTTCACCCGCATGGGCCTGGCCGAGTTTCTGCACTGATCCAAACAAAGTAATTACAGTATAGTTGGGCGCTATTTACTGCCAAAATCGCAGGAATAGTGCTATACAGTTCTTGCTTCGTCTTTCCCTACCACAAAGTCCCTCTCACCCTCCCTACCACGGAGACCACCGATGCCCACCACCGACAAAGCCGCCCGCGAGTCCCAACTCGCCCGCATCCGCGGCCTGATGGCGAAAACCGTAGACAACGGCTGCACCGAAGCGGAGGCCAAGAGCGCCGCCGAAGCGGTCGACCGTCTGCTCGGGCTTTACGAAATCGACATGGACGAAGTGACCGCCCGCGAGCAGGAGATCGGCAAGGGCGGCGGCGTCAAGCTGGACGGCCACCCGATCGTCTACGCGGCCTCGATGATCGCCAACTTCAGCGACTGCCGGGTGTGGATGGAAGGCACGAAGGTCGTCTACTTCGGCTTCAAGGTCGACACCGAGATTGCCGACTATCTCACCATGCTGTTCCGCCGCGCGATCGACCGCGAGATTGCGACCGTGACGCTGTTCAACATGCAATACGAGGGCCTGCCGGCATCCGAGAAATCGAGCTACCGCACCGACTTCGGGCGGGGCATGGCCGGTCGCCTGGGCGAGCGGTTGGGCGAACTCAAGTCGAAACGTGACTTCACGCAACGCACCAGCGGACGCGATCTGGTGATGATTAAATTCCCCCTGGTCGAAGCGGCGCTACGCGAGACCGGGATTGTGATCAGCACCAAGAAAGGCCGCGGATCGAAGGTCCGCGACACCGGCGCCTTCAATGCCGGTCGCTCTGCCGCGAACAGCGTGGCGATCAACCAGGGCATCGCGGCCCGCGCCGAGAAGGGAGGCCGGCTGCACTAGACGGCCCCTCGCCTGAACCGGGGGCTTCGGCCCCTCCACCCCTCCTACCACGAGGCCCATGACGATGAACGACATGCCACAGACCGAACTGTTCGGTCCCGAAGAAACGCGCCCAGCCGCCGACCTTGCACAGATCAGCAAGCGCTTGATCGCGATGGGCAGCATGGGAATGAATCGCGCTGCCCTCTGCGCCTTTGCCGAGGTCTTTGCGCCCGGCCTACTGACCCTCGACGACAGCCGCTACCTGCGCGGCCCCGTGGTCGTGCATCAGAACGGCTGGACCGAAACCTTGCCCGACTGGCTTCCCGCAATGGTCAGCATCGAGCGTGCCGAGATCGTATTCGCGGAAACCAGCCGCTACATCGTTGGCCCGGCCGAGATCGCCGCGGTGATGTATCCCGCCACGATGGCCGCGCCGATGTATTCGGACTACGCCGACCTCTACATTTGGGCGACGGTCAAGGCGCACAGCCGGCGCAAGGCGATCAGCTCCCACGATGCGTTCCGAGAGCTGCTGGGATCGGACCCGATCACCGACGCCTCGGTGCTGGAACCACGCGGACGCCTGTTCGAGACCTATCGCTATCTTGCCCAGGACATCCGCCGCCGCGTCATCGCCGCGCAGACCGAGCGCGACCGCGCCACCGCCCGACAGAACAAGACCCAGCAACCGGACAAACCCGCCAAGCCAGCCAAAGCCGTCCAGGCCGAGCAGTTCGATATGTTCGTTCCGGCATAGCCTGCACTTTGCATGACGTGCTGCTTTACTGCGCTATTCGGTGTATTTACTGCGGCATCTCATGTATAACGATGTTGGTTACTTCCTACCACGGAGACCCCGCCCATGTCCGCCTCAGTTGCCTCGCCGCGCGTATCGGAAACCGTCGTTCGCGACATCCCTCTCGGCCAGATCACCGCCGACCCAGGCCAGCCGCGCAAGGTGTTCGAGCGCAACGCGCTCCGCGAACTCGCCGCCTCCATCAAGGCGGACGGCCTGCTCCAGCCGATCACCCTCCGCCAAGTCGGCCCCGACGCCTACATGATCGTGGCGGGCGAGCGCCGGTTCCGCGCCTCGGAGCTGAACAACGCCTCCACCATCTTCGCGATCGTCATTCAGACCACCGACATCGCCGACATCCGCGTCAAGCAGATCATCGAAAACGACCAGCGCGTTGATGTCACCGCGCTCGAACAGGCCCGGTCCTATCAGGCGCTCATGGACGAAAAGGGTTGGACGGCCGAGCAGTTGGGCGAGCGCATCGGCAAGTCCGTCAACCGCATCACGGATCGGACCATCCTGCTTTCCCTCCGCCCCGAGTATCAAGAGCTGCTGGCGAGCGGCAACCTCAAGATCACCGAGGCCTGGGAGCTGGTGCGCCTGACCCCACGGGGCCAGACCGCGCTGTTCAATCTGATCCGCGCCGGCAAGTGTCTGACCACCGCCGACCTCCGCAACGCCTCGAACGCGCTGCTGGCGGCTGAGTCGCAGACCTCGATATTCGGTGACGAGCCCGAGGCCCCGACCGAGGAAACCCGGCGGCTCGCCAGCTCATTCGAAGCCAACGTCGAGAAGATCGCCGCGCTGCTCCGCTCCGGCATCAACGAGAACCAGATCGTCGCGGCCAAGAAGACGAACCCGCATCGCGCCGGCCACCTGGCAGACCTGATGGCCGTAATGCAAAAAGACATGCGCAGGATTGAAGTCGCGCTTCGCGAAGCGGCGGTTCAGGCCAGCCTGTTCGGGGGGGCCTGACATGGCCCGCGCCATACCCGGCCCGACCTTACTCGGGTTCGATGAACTGCTCGCCCAGGCCGACCAGGACAGCCGCAAGCGGCGGTTCGATCGCCTGACCTCTCACCTTCCCTCGGAAATGGAAGCGGCCATCAAGCACCACCGCCAGCAGATCAAAGACTACGACGCCGCCATGATGGCGGGCGAGTGGGAGACCGCCTTGAAGATCAAGCGGGAGGCGCACGACATGGCCGTCAGGGTGAACCACGGCGAGCCGGGCATCCTGGCCGACCGGGACTCACCCGGCAGCGTCATCGCCACCCGCTGCGCCGCGAAGGCCGGGACTGTCCCCCGCTGGGGACAGCAAGGCCGATGGACCGTCAGCGTTGAAGGTGACTTCACGGTGGGCCGAAAGAAGGGCGCCGGCCGATGGTCGAGCGTCGACGTCATGGTGGACCTGGACGGCATGTTCGGCCTCGCCAGCGCCTATTCGGCTTTCCCCGGGTTTGCCGCCCGCGTCGTGGACGCCAGCAAGCCGTTCATATCCGCCACCGGGTATCGCAGTTTCCTCAGCGGCTACGGGGCGAGCAAGCAGCCTCCAGCGACCACCGCGGATTTTGTCAAGCGCGTCATCGGCGATCACATCCGGTTGGAACTCAAGAATAGCCTCGTGATGGTGAAGCCATGAAGGTCACCTGGACACCCGACATGCTGCAGGCCCTCCGCGACCTCAGATCGCAGGGCGTGCCGCTCTATCTCTGCGCCGAGCGGATCGGCGTCGGATACCCGATAGCGGTGTACAAGGCGCGGGAGCTGAACCTGGCCCAGCGCCTCAATCGCGGCCGGCGACCAGGGGAAAGCGTCGTTGCGGGCCGAAACGGCAGCGGCCTATAAGCCGGTTCCAGGAGGTCCTAAGCCCGGTGCGCCAGACCCTTACCTACCCCACACGTTTCGCGGAAAGCCCTGTCCAGCCCCCGCCAAGCCCGCCACCTTGGCGGTAAAACTGCGACCCACCAGGGCCGTCCAAGCCGGTCCTGGGTGGGTCCGCCGCGACCCCTCACAACCCTACCGGCCGCGCCGGCAAGCCCGGTCCAGCCTCATTCTCTTTTTTTGGGTGGTGAGATGATGGTTACCGCATGCGTCCCGCGCATGACTGCGGCGGTCCTGGAAAACTGAACCCCCCTGCCTAGCAACCCCCCACCCCAAATTTCGCGCCATCTTCAACTTCACCCCCCCACGGTTCCCGCCCGAGGAAGCGCCGCAAGCGACACCCCCCTACCTCAGCGTGGAGCGCGGGCGCGGATGCCGGCGTGGCCGCCCGCTGTCTCGCGCGCAGTGTGCGCATCGTGGCAGCGCTTGCAGCCGGAGCGAAGGTTGCTCCACATCATCCGCAGATCAGGACGCTCGGCGATGGACTGAATGTGGTCGACCACGTTCGCCGGTGTCAGTCGGCCCTCGCGCGAGCACCACCAGCAGAGTGGATCGGCTGCTAGTTTCGCAGCACGCAACCGCTGCCACGCTCTGTCGTAGCCGCGTGCCGATCGAGACCCACGCTGCCGGTCGAACAGCTTGGCGCGATCAACGCTACTGGTGCCGTGTGGCTTATGAATGGTGCCGTGTGGCTTATGAAGCGGCGGTCGGTATGGCATGTTGCATCCCACGCTCACGACCAGACGGCGGCATGGAGAGCGGCAAGGACAGCTCCCGCAAGGGTAACGAAATAAGCGGCGGCTCAGTCCTCTGGCACCACAATGGATCGGCCTTGAGCTTGGCCTCGCGCAGCCTTCGCCATGCACTGTCGTATCCACGCGACGCCGCAGACCCACGCCAGCGATCATTCGCATGGCGCTGGGTGGCGGCGCCACCATGCGCGGGCTGGTGGACCGGCGGTCGGAACGGCATTGGTGGTGCTTGGGGCTATTGGCCTGCGCAGGAGTCCCGGCAGCTTGCCAATGTCAATGTTCTGGCCTGCCCGACTATGAAGCGCCGAGACGGCCCTGCGGGCACAGTCTATGTATTGTGGCTATATCAGCGCCTTAGCCCGTCCCGTTGTCAAATGCTTTCAATCGAAACAGGCCGTCAATGCAGGCTCACACACAGTCTTCGCTTCGCGTAACATAGTGCAGTATCGTCTATCCGCGTTCCACGGTGTCCCATCCGGGCTACGTGCCGATCGTGTGAAATCTTTGTGCCGTCGTCGCCTCGAAAGTCTCTCGCGCGCGTCGGCGACCGCGTGGATCAACGGTCCGATGAGACTGGCGCCAGCCCGAAGTGCCGAGCGAGCTTGTCCAGGCCACTCTGCAAGAGGCCAGCGGCCGTTGTGTGCCGCATCCG
>JBEKLE010000524.1:0-4451 GCA_050010355.1 Rhodopila sp.
CGTTGACATGGGTGAACGTTGCTCCGTAAACAACTGGACTCACATATAAAATATCGTGACCAGAAATTCCCGATCATTTCGATCAGGCGAGCCACCGGCAATCCCGCTCCCCTCCCCTTGTCCGATTATCCGAGCCGTGCAACGAACGCTAACGTTGCAGGACCTGCAATGATACCTGAGCCTCTGGCGGCCGGCGATTTTCTGTCCTGGCCCAAGTGTCGTTGATGCAGCTCCCGAAGGATGTCATCGAGGCGGTGCGGATGGCCCGCCGGTGTTGCCTGAGGTAAGGCTTGACGATGGTCGCTCCCGGCATGCTCCAGAATCCAGCCGTCAGGCAGTGGCTAGGCGGCATCGACCCGGCGTGGACGCTGCTCGACCAAGCCAGCTTCGACGCCCTTCGTCATCCTCCTTCCCCGTCGACCGGCGCCATCCGCCTTGCTTCTGACTTGACCGAGAACGAGCTTCAGCAATCCGCGGTCGCGCGAAATGCACTGGTTCTCCTGCGCACGGCAGCGGTGGGGCCCGGGCTGAAAATGACGGCAACCGGGAACCTCGCCCGCACTGTCGTGGCGGCGATGGTCGACGGTTTCACCTGGCCGGGTTTCGACCGTGCCGATGAATTCCAGTTCCACAAAGTCATCAACGAACCCGACTTCCTGCCGCTCTTCTTTCTCCGCCACCTGGCTGAAGCGGCCAAGCTTCTCCGTCAATACAAAGGCCATCTGAAGCCCACACCAGCCGGCCGGCGGATCCTGGAGGGCGCAAACCTCAGGGCGTTGCAGGCAGTCCTTTTCCATACCGCGTTATGGCATCTCGATCTGGGTTCTCTTGGCCGAGAACTGCATGGCGGCTGGCCCCAGCATGATGCCGGCATCGTCCTCTGGTGCTTGTCCGTGGCGGCAAACGATTGGCAGCCGCGTGAACGCCTGACCCGTCTATGCACCATTCCCATCATCGGCGTGCTGGAGTCGCAGTGGGACACGGGCTCATTCGCAACCGAGGCGCGCATCCTCCGTCCGTTGCAATGGTTCGGGCTTCTGGAGCATCGGCAGGATGGGAGCGGCGCACGGCGATCTGAGGGGCAGCACCAATACAGGAAGACCCCGTTATTCGACCGGTTTCTGACGTTTGATGTCGCGGTCGACCATGCGACCGGGCCGCAGCATTAGGGTCATCGCCTGCGCCGGTGCACGAATCGCGGCGGAATTATCAGGTCGGGTGTTCCGCGACAGCTTTGCTGGCCGGGGCGAGGACGAAGACGGGCGTCCTTCGCCCGAAGCCGCAAGAAAGCACGCAAGCCAGACGGACACAGCAACCGGGTTACCGCTGGCGCCGGACGCGCCACAAGGGTGCGTCGCGCTTTGCGCTCCCGTGCGGCGCACGCCCTTGTCCCGCGCGGCTTCGCGGTTGCCGGGAGGTCGGACGGCGGGATAGAATAAAACGGGAACAAAGGAGCGGTTCCTATCCCTGCCCGGCCGATCCCGAGAGGAGCACGGAGCCATGCGCGAACAGGATGCCGAAATTGAACGGCTGAAGGCCGAGGTGAGTTGTGCGGTGCTGCTGGAGCGGCTGGTGCCGGTCTGGCGGCTCGACCGCGCAGAGAGCAGTCGCCGCAGCCTCAAATATCGTCGCGGCCAAGGCGAGATCGTTATTGTCAACCATGACGGCCGCGGCTGGTGGGATCCGCTGAGCGATTGCAAGGGCGACATCTTTACGCTCGTTCAGCATCTCGACCCCGGCCTGAGTTTCGCCGCGGCGTGCCGGAGGCTGCGTGGCTTCGTGAGGATCGCACCGGCATTCCCGGCGGCACTCCCTACGCGGCGCACGCGGGCTTCGCCGATCCCTGTCATTCAGCGATGGGAGAGGCGCCGGAAGCTGTCGCCCGGATCGCCGGCCTGGCGCTATCTCGCGGATCGGCGGGGCCTGCCGGAGGCCATTTTGATGGCCACACGGGCGTCCGATGCCGTCCGGGAAGGCCCGCGCGGCAGCGCCTGGTTCGCGCACCGGGACGGCGCCGGACGCCTGACCGGGATCGAGATGCGCGGGGCTGATTACCACAAATTCTCAGCGGGCGGCGAGAAGACATTGTTCCGCCTGCCCGGCGGCTCCCGCCTGAACCGTGTCGCGGTGTGCGAGGCGGCGATCGACGCCCTCAGCCTGGCAGCGATCGAGCAGCAGCGTGATGACACACTGTATGTCGCCACCACCGGCGGCATGGGTCCGGCGACCATCGCCGCGCTGCAACAGCTTCTGCAGACCCTGTCGGCCGATCCGGCCGGCCTCCTGATCGCCGCGACCGACGCCGATACCGCCGGCCGCCGCTATGCGGCCAGGCTGCAAGAGATCGCGATGCAAGCCGGGGTGCGGTTCGACGCGATCCTGCCGCCGGACGGGCTGAAAGACTGGAACGACGCGTTGCGCGCGCCGGAGCTGTAACGCCGGCTCGTCCCGGCATCCCGAACGGATGCGTGGAAAGTGGAAGCAAGAAAAATGCGGGCGAAAACCCAAAACATGAAGAAGGAATGAGAAGGGTTACCGCATCGCCGGTTGCCCGCCGCAAGGGTGCGTCGCGCCATGCGCTCCCGTGCTGCGCACGCCCTTGCCCCGGTCAGCCGGGATGCAGGGGGGAAGGGGTGTTTCCGAAACCCATGAGGGAAGGACACCCCGATGAACAGGACAAGCACGACAGCACGAATGGAGAATCGCGGCGGCGAGAGCAACCGCGCACCGCGCGACCACTACCAGGAGGTCACCGACCGGATCATCGCCGCGCTGGAAGCCGGCACGCCGCCCTGGCGCCGCCCTTGGGACCCTGACAAGGCAGGAGGCCCTGCCATGCGGGCAACGCGGCGACCGGCCAGCGCTACCGCGGCATCAACGTGCTGACGCTCGGCATGTCGGCCCTGGCGTTCGAGAGCGGCGATCCGCGCTGGGCGACCTACAAGCAGGCGGAAGACCGGGGCTGGCAGGTGCGCCGGGGCGAGCGCGGCACGACCGGGTATTTCTTCAAGCGGCTGGAGCTGCGCGACGGTACCAAACGGGACGAGGACGAAGACGCGGTGCGGCGCATTCCGCTCCTGCGCGCCTTCACCCTGTTCCATGCCAGCCAGATCGAGGACATCCCGCCCTACGTCCCGCCGACCGTTACGGAAGCACCGTGGCGCGCGCCGGAGGCCGCCGAGATCATCCTCGCCAACAGCGGCGCCGTCGTCCGGTTCGGCGGCGACCGCGCGTTCTATTCGCCGACGACGGATCACATCCAGATGCCGCCGCAAGCGGCCTTCGATACGGCGGAGAAATTCTGCGGCGTGCTACTTCATGAAAGTTGTCACTGGACAGGCGCGCCGACGCGGTTGAACCGCGACCTGCGCAATCACTTCGGCTCGCATGATTACGCGAGGGAAGAATTGCGGGCCGAAATTGGTCAAGTAATGATCTGCTCGGAGCTCGGGATCGCCGACTGCGATTTCTCCAACAACGCTGCCTATGTCGCGTCCTGGCTGGAGAAGCTGCGCTCTGACCGCAAGGAGATCTTCCGCGCGGCGGCGGACGCGCAGCGCATTGCCGACTATCTGCTCGCCTTCCACCCCGACTACGCGACCAGCCAGGCCGGACCCCCGGAAAGCGGGCCGCTCGTCGGGGACGGCAATGCGGCCGACGCGCCGGAACCGATGCCGGTCGCGGCGTAGGCCGTTCCGCTGACCGGTCTCCGGTCAACCCCTCCCACTCAACAACCCATAACCGTCCGGCCCGACCGCTTCCCCGCGGGCAAGTGCGCGCGGCCGCCACCACGCGGAGACCAACATGCCGACCGATACCGAATTCACCCTCAGCCTGTTCGACAACACCCCCTCCGCTGGCATTCCATCGGCTAACGCCGACGGAACCTTGGCCAGCTCCGCCCTGTCGGGCTGGAATTCACACGCCCGGCAAGCCGCCGTGGAGCCGGACGAAACCGATCCGGACGATGCCGACAATGCAGATCGAGACGGCGACACTCGACCGCCCCCTGATCCGGCCGCGCGCGGGAGCAATTTCCGTCTCGTTGGCGACCGCGACCTTGCCCGCGGCTGGCCGGCGCGTGCGCGCGACAACATTGCCGCGATCATCCTGTCGAAGGACCTCGAACAGTCGGGCCGCGCCCCGACGGAAGACGAGCAGGCCCAATTGCTGCGCTTCACCGGCTTCGGCGCGACCGATCTGGCGCAGAACTGCTTCCGCCGTCCCGGCGAGGACGACTTCCGCCCCGGGTGGCAGGAGATTGGCGCGGCGCTCGAAGCCGCGGTCACGCCGGAAGAATATGCCGCGCTGCAACGTGCGACCCAGTATGCTCATTATACGCCCGAGACGATCATCTCTGCGCTCTGGCGCGCCGCCGAACGGCTCGGCTTCAGCGGCAGGCGGGTGCTGGAACCCGGCATGGGCACCGGCCTGTTCTTCGCGCTGCTGCC
>JBEKLE010000525.1:0-4898 GCA_050010355.1 Rhodopila sp.
CAGATCGCCGTCGCGAACATGGCCAACGCGATCAAGCAGGTCTCGGTGCAGAAGGGCCACGACGTCTCGCGGTTCGCCCTGCAATGCTTCGGCGGCGCCGGCGGCCAGCACGCCTGCCTCGTTGCCGACGCGCTGGGAATGGAGACCGTCTTCATCCACCCCTATGCCGGCGTGCTGTCCGCGTACGGCATGGGCCTCGCCGACCAGACCACCATGAAGGAGCAGGCCGTCGAGATCCCGCTCGGCGCCGACACCCTGCCCGAGGTGGAAACCCTGGCCGACACGCTTGCCGCCGATGCAACCAAAGCGCTCGAATCCCAGGGTGCGGATCCGAACGACGTGACCACCGCGAAGTCCCTGCATCTGCGCTATGCCGGCACCGAAGCCGCCCTGATCATTCCTTTGAGCAACCTGGAAACGATTCTGTCGGACTTCACCGCCGCCCATCGCGCCCGCTTCGGCTTCGCCACCCCCGACCGTCCCGTCGTCATAGAAACCGTCGCCGCCGAAGCCACCGTTCCGGGCACCGTCGCCGAAGAAGCCACGCTGCCGCCGCGCGAAAGCGGAGAACCCGAGGCGATCGACCGCGTCACCATCTTCACCGGCGGCGCCGCGTTGCAAGCCCCGGTCCTGGAGCGCACCTCCGGCTGGACCGCCGAGGTGACGGCGCTCGACCACATGATCCTGCGACGCACCGAACCGCTGCCCAGCCGCGTCCCCGCCGGCAGCGAAAAGCCCGACCCGGTCCTGCTCGAACTGTTCAACAACCTGTTCATGAACGTCGCCGAACAGACCGGCGCGGTGCTTCAGAACACATCGATGAGCGTAAACATCAAGGAGCGTCTTGACTTTTCCTGCGCCATCTTCGACGCCGACGGCAATCTGGTGGCAAACGCGCCGCACGTGCCGGTCCATCTCGGCGCCATGGGCGAGAGCGTCCGCACCGTGCTCGGTCACCGCCGCAACACACTGAAGCCCGGCGATGTGGTCGCCCTGAACAATCCTTTCAACGGCGGCACCCACCTGCCCGACATCACCGTGATAACCCCGGTGTTTGACGACGCCGGCCGCGATATCCTGTTCTTCGTCGGCAGCCGAGGCCATCACGCCGACATCGGCGGCATCACCCCCGGCTCGACGCCACCCATGTCGCACACGCTGGAAGAAGAAGGCGTCGTCATCGACGATTTCCTGCTGGTGGACGGCGGCCATTTCCGCGAAACGGAATTTCGGGCGCTGCTGACCGGCGCGAAATACCCCGCGCGCAGCCCGGACGTGAATGTCGCCGACATCAAGGCGCAAGTCGCCGCCAACGAAAAAGGCGTGCAGGAACTGCAACGAGTCGTCGGGCAGTTCGGCTGGAACGTTGTCAGCGCGTATATGCGCCACGTCATGGACAATGCCGAGGAATCCGTCCGCCGTGTGATCCAGCGTCTTGGTTCTGGCCGTTTCGACTACAAGATGGACAACGGCCGCGACCTGTGCGTCTCGATCAGCGTCGACACGGAATCCCGCAGTGCGACAGTCGATTTCACCGGCACCGGCCCGCAGCACGAGGGCAACTTCAACTCCCCGCCCGCTGTAACCCGGGCGGCGGTGCTGTACGTGTTTCGTTGCCTGGTTGGAGATGATATTCCGCTGAACGACGGCTGCCTGAAACCGCTGACCCTGATCATCCCACCCGGAACGTTCCTTTCTCCGAACCCGGGCGCCGCGGTCGTCGCCGGCAATACGGAAGTTTCGCAGGCCACCTGCAACGCCATCTTCGGCGCGCTCGGTGTCATCGCCTGCTCCCAGGCCACAATGAACAACTTCCTGTTCGGCGACGCCACGCGCCAATACTATGAAACCATCTGCGGCGGCACCGGCGCCGGACCCGGCTTCAACGGCACGTCAGCCATCCAGACGCACATGACCAACACGCGCATGACTGACCCCGAGATCCTGGAACTGCGCTACCCGGTTCGGCAGGAATTCTTCGGTATCCGCCACGGCTCCGGCGGCACCGGCAAATGGCGCGGCGGTGACGGGGCGATCCGCCGCATCCGTTTCCTGGAGCCAATGACCGCGGTCATTGTGTCATCCCGCCGCAACGTCGCCCCGTTCGGTCTCGCAGGCGGCGCCGATGGTGCGACGGGACGGCAATGGGTGGAGCGTGCCGATGGCTCCCGCGATGTGCTCACCGGAACGGATCGCGCGGAACTGCGGCCGAACGACGTGTTCGTGATCGAAACGCCGGGCGGCGGCGGCTATGCCGAGGGTTAGGGGATTGAAAGTCAAGAGTTTCGGCAACGGCCGTTGGATCACCTCTCGCCCCGCAGCGGTCCTTCGCAACAGCGGCCCAACGGCCAGAGTCTGCCTCGGATGAAGGCGGTCCGTGTTGGGCAATTGGAACGCCGAAGCGGACGTTATTGTTTGCATGTCCGTCGCGAGGTACAAAAGCGGATATGAAAGCCCGAAGGATAAAAGGGTTCTTCGCGCAGTTCGCCCTCACGTCCCGGAGGCCCTCATTCCAATCGCCAGCATGACGGGAAATCCCGGCTGTTAGATCAAGATCGGTATCCTTTACATGGCGGGGAGGCCGGCTCTTGTTCCGTCTGGGCGGATCAAAAGGGGAGGCGGGCTGTCGGTCTTACGAGTTCGGTCAAGGCGAGGGCGGTCGCGAAGGCGCAGTGCCGGCGGGTGGCCCACGCCATCGCGGGTGAAACCAGCACGCAAGGATCGAAATCACCGTTATACCCGCGCCAGTGCTCATTGGACGCGACTCGTCGTCGTTGCTCATTGGGCACCTGTCTCGCCGACGGCGTCGCCGCCACAACGGGGGCTGTTCACGTTCGTACAACCGAGCACTTTGTATTTTCGTGTTTTCTGGCTAACGCCTTGATTCTGCTGGTCGGAGTGAGAGGATTCGAACCTCCGGCCACTGCGTCCCGAACGTGGAGTCTGCCGCGCAAAACTCCGGGTTTCGTCGCGAAACGCACATCAGGGGACGACTTCTCCGCGCATGGAAGTCCTTGATTTTCCGTCGGTGACGATCCGAGAATGCACGCACGTACATCCGGCCCCCTGCGTCACGTTTTGACGTGCGCCCATAGTGCTAACCCAGGGCTTTCGCGGCATTGACCATGTAGTCCGGGTGCGCGTGACCGTACACCCGCTCCACCATCTCGGCGGTCATCCCCGCCATGCCAGCGGCTTCCCAGATGCTCACGCCGGCCTGCAACATCCAGGTAACGGCTGTGTGTCGCAGCACATGCGGCGTCACGTCGGCCAGCCCAGCGCGGGTCACCGATCTATTGAAGCCATGCTTGATCCGGTCGATCCGATCGCCTGCCCATTCGATCACATATTCCGTCGTGGCTACTGACTGCGCCTCCGTCAGCGCGGCCGCCAGCGTGTCGTTGATCCTGACCAGCTTCCGGCGCTTGCGGGTCTGAACGCGTCCCGGTTCGCGGAAATCGATCACCCGCCCGGCCAGGTCTATCCGCTCCCAGGTCAGCCCGAGGATGGCACCCGAGCGCGCGGCCGTGTTCAGCGCGATCGTGATGAACAGGCGGACGTGATGCGCCTCGCACGCGTCCAGTAAACGGGCTGCTTCCTCGCGTGTGAGCCAGCGGATGCGGGCTTCCGGCCGCGGCGGCATGAGGCCGCGCTCGCGTCCTCCGGCCCAGCGCAACGCTGCCTTCAACGCCGCCAGTTCGGTTCGAATTGTGGCGTCGCTCACGCCTTCGCGGCGGCGCTGTGCCGCGTAGCGGCGGCACTCAGCTTCGGTGATGGCCTCGGGTGGTTTCTGGCCGATGATTCGAACCAGCGGCTTGTGCGCCCAGCCCAATCTATCCGCACCAGGAACCCCCCGTTCGCGGCGATCGGCAAGGTAGTGTTGCAGGACCACGGCGATGGAGACAATGGCGACTTGCGGTTTTGCCGCCTCTTTCAGGTAGCTGGCAAGGACGGCCTCCGCCTCCGTGCGATCCGTGCAACCCGTAGAGAGACGACGGCGGGCGTCGTAGATGTACCAGGCTTCGCGTCCAGCGAACCGACAGAGTCGGGGACGGTTATCTGTTCGCATTGCTGGGCCTCAAACGCGATTACTGCTGCGATTGGTATTCGCAGCATGTTGCCAAGACGAAGGACTGGGATTTGGCCGGCGCGGATCATGGCTCGGACCTTCCCAGGCGAGCAATCCCAACGTTTAGCTAACGTGGCGACGCGCATGCACTCGATCACGCGGCCGCCTCCGCATCGTCGTCCCAGTCGGGAAACGGGTCGCTCTCTGTCGGATACCATCGCGCCCGGCGCCTCAACTCGCGCTGCCACGCCATATCGCCGCGCGCGTCACTGTCGCCGTGCTGGCGTTCGTCATCGTCCATCACGCGGCCTCCCCGGTTGCTTTGGCGATCGCCGCGTCGATCAGTTTGATCACGCGATGCTCTGCCGGGTCCCAATCCGGCAAGTGGACTGCCTGATCGATGGCCGCGATGATGGTTGCGCGCGCGGCTTTCAGTGCGGCCAGCATCTCCGGCGTCGCGGCACAGAGCGCGGCGTTCGCCAGTGCGGCTTCCCGGCTGATCTTCACCGTAGCCTCATCCCGGTAGAAGAACGACGCGATGTCGTCGTTACGCGGGCCACCTTCGACGATGATGAACTGCCCGGCGTCGGCTACGCCCCACGGCGTTGGTGTGTGTGCCATCACGCGGCCTCCCGCTGCGCCTCGAAGAACCCGGACGCCCGGGCCTGCTCCAGCATCGCGTCGCGCATGTCCAAAAACTCGCCCAGCGCGGCGCGCAGCTTCGCGATGTAGGGCTCGTCGCGGTGCGTGCGGATCAGGGCTGGCGGCAGGCTGGGGTGGAACGAATAGAAGTCCCACCACTCGGCCTCGCAGATGGCGATGGTGCCTT
>JBEKLE010000526.1:0-4387 GCA_050010355.1 Rhodopila sp.
GGGGCATCCTGCCGATACCGCATTGACCCTTGGCCGGGCCGTTGCCGGGTCTGCCGCACGGGTGAAGGCGAGGAACATCGGCCGGCAGGAAAGCAAGGGCGATCGGGACGCGGACACGCCACCGCTGGCGGATCGGCATCTCACCGCACCGGTCCTGCTGCTGGGCAAGACGATCCGGCTATTGCCGAACGCGGATGGTGAACTGCGCGCCGCGGACGGTGACCAACCAGCCGCGTCCGCGCCCGTCGAGCGCTATCTGGCCAATGCTTTCGGTGACCGCCTGAGCGAAGTGCGGGAGGCGATGGCAACCCTGGCGGCGCGCTACGAGCCGGCGGAACTGAACCGGATCGGCTTTCGGCTCTACGAGATGTTCCGGCCAGAGATCCCGCCTGGGAATGCCGGGTGGGGTGCCAGAGCTGCCCTGGAGGTCGGCAAGATCCTGTCGGCGGGCTGACGCTCGACCGCCCAGGCAAACACTGGCCGCCTCCGGCGGGGATGCCGCCGCGTCAGCGAACACGACGAACCGGCTTCAGCGTCGGTGCTGAACATCCGAAGACGATGGGACCGCATGAGAACCCCAAGAAGGAGCGGATGACGGTGAGAGTCCGAACCCGAACACGCAGAATAAACGGCTCGCTGGTCAGTTTACCAAAGCGGCGGCGTAGGCAAGATGACCTGGCGGTATCGATGCAGGCATGCTCGCGTGGAACTGCCAAGGCACACGAGGCGAATGGCGGCGACGCTCGTCAGATCGCCATCTTATCATCGGGCGTGATGGTTTCGCCTGATGGACTCGATGCCGGTTCGGCAGCTTTCACCCGCAGGGGCCTTGCGACCTTTGCGCGCTTGGCCACTGCCTTTTCCGGCGCTTTTGGGGGCTTCGCCGGCGCGGTGGCTTTCTTCGTCGCAGCCTTAACAGCTGCCTTCGGGCGGGCCGCCGCCTTGTCGGGCTCCGGTGCTTTTGCTCGTTTGGGCGTTGACTTGCCCCTTGCGAGCTTCGCTTTATCACGGGCGTCTTTCAGCCGATCGCGGATCATCGTCAGCGCGGCTTTGACAACACCATCCCGCTGGACTTGCGGTATTTCGTCGACGGCAGTGAAAAACGCCGCCACAACGACCTTTGTGCCGCGCGGGGCGCGAGATGTCACAGTCGCGGTTTGAGCCATAGATCGTTACCTCTTATAGCAGACGTCCGTTAACATGGGTGAACGTTGATCCGTAAACAACTGGACTCACATATAAAATATCGTGGCCGGAAGTTCCCTATACTGTCGATAAGGCGAGCCACCGGCAATCCCGCTCCCCGCCCCTTGTCCGATTATCCGAGCCATGCAACGAACGCTGACGTTGCAGGACCTGCATCGATATCTGTGCCTCTGACGGCCGGCGATTTGCTGTCCTGGACCAGGCGTCATTGATGCAGCTCCCGAAGGATTTCATCGAGGCGCTGCGGATGGTCCGCCGGTGTTGCCTGAGGTAAGGCTTGACGATGGTCGCTCCTGGCATGCTCCAGAACCCGGCCGTCCAGCAGTGGTTCGGCGGAATCCGTCCGGCGTGGACGCTGCTCGACCAGGCCAGCTTCGACGCCCTGCGTTATCGCCCTTCCCCGCCCGGCGGACCCATCCGGCTTGCCTCTGACCTGACCGAGGACGAGCTCCAGCACTCCGCGGTCGCGCGAAATGCACGGGTCCTCCTGCGCGCGGCAGCCGCGGGGCCCGGGCTGAAAATGACGGCCACCGGGAACCTGGCCCGCGCTGTCGTGGCGGAGATGGTCGATGGTTTCACCTGGCCGGGTTTCGACCATGCCGATGAAATCCCGTTCCACAAAGTCGTCAACGAACCCAACTTTCTGCCGCTCTTCTTCCTGCGTCACCTGGCTGAAGCGGCCAAGCTTCTCCGTAAATACAAAAGTCATCTGAGGCCCACACCAGCCGGCCGCCGGATCCTGGAGGACGGCAACCTCAGAGCGTTGCAGGTCGCCCTGTTCGATACCGCGTTATGGCATCTCGATCTGGATTATCTTGGCCGAGAACTGCATGGCGGCTGGCCGCAGCATGATGCCGGGATCGTCCTCTGGTGCCTGTCTGTGGCGGCGAACGATTGGCAGCCGCGTGAACGCCTGACCCGTCTATGCACCATTCCCATTATCGGCGTGCTGGAGTCGCAATGGGACACGGGCTCTTTGGCAACCGAGGCGCGCATTCTCCGTCCGCTGCAATGGTTCGGGCTTCTCGAGCATCGGCAGGATGGGAGCGGCGCACGGCGATTGGAGGGGGGACGCCAATACAGAAAGACCCCGTTGTTCGACCGGTTTCTGACGTTTGATGTCGCGGTCGAACATGCGACCGGGCCGCAGCATTAGGGTCATCGTCTGCACCGGTGCACGAATCGCAGCGGAATTATCAGGTCGGGTGTTCTGCGACAGCTCTGCTGGCCGGAGGGGGGAGGACGAAGACGGGCTAGGTCGCTGACGACTTGCGGCGATGCCGATGGAGCCACTGCATGCGGTTGGAGCGCTCCTTGCTTTCGTCGGCACGGGCGGTGAACGTGATCAGCGCGGAACTTCCGCTCGGGGTGTTTGGCACTGGCACTTGCCGGTGCGGTTCCGACACCCCACGCCGGCCCAGGCCATCGATCGCCCGAAACGCCATGATCATCGCGCCGACACCGAACAGCAGCGATCCGGCCGCCTGGCCGATCAGCACCCCACGCGGCCCATAGGCCGATCCCCATGCGGCGAACGGGATCGTGCCCAACGTCGCGCGGCCCCAGTTGAACACCGTCGAGAGCAGCGGAAAGCCCAGATTGTTGAACGCGGCGTTGGCGACATACAGCGCTCCGGTGAACAGGAAGCTGCCGGCGAGCAGCGAGCAGAACAGCCGCACCAGGTCCGCCGTCACGCCATGCGCGGAGAAGGCAACCACGATGCCATTCTGCGCCAGGGCGAGCGCGATCCAGGCGACCACCACGGCGACCAGCACGAAGGCAAGCGCATCGCGCAGCGTTTCCCGGATGCGATCCGGCCGTCCGGCGCCGAGATTCTGCGCAACGATCGGCCCAATCGCCCCACTCAGCGCATAGACCAGGCCAAACGCCACCGGTGTGATCCGGTCGATCGTTGCCTGTCCCGCCACCGCCTCGGGACCAAACCCGGCGATCGTGCGGGTGACGTAGACTGCGCCGACAGGGGTCGCCAGGTTGGTGAGGATCGCGGGGCCGGCGATGCTCAGCAGTTGTCGCGCGTCGGCGACCAGCATGCGGGGGACCAGCGGTGCCATCATGTTGTGCCGCCGTGCGACCCAATACAGCCCAAACAGCGCCAACGACAGCCGCGAGACCATGGTGCTGATCGCGGCACCGTGCAGGCCGAGATGCAGCACGAGGATCAGCAGCGGGTCGAGTGAGGCGGTCACCATCGCACCGATCAGCGTCACATCCATGGCGCGCCTTGCATCGCCGAGCGAACGCAGCAGTGCCGCGGAGCCCATCCCGATGCCCAGTAGCGGCAGCGAGAACGCGGTGATCCGCAGGTAACCGGCAGCGAGGTCGCGCGTCTCGCCCTCGGCGCCGAGCAGACTGAGCGACCAGCCGAGCGTCGCGACTGTCACGATACCGAGAACCGCAAGGGCGCCAGCCATGACCGTCAGGCTCGCGGTCGTCAGCCGCCGCGCCACGTCGAGATGGCCAGCCCCGATCTGGCGCGAGACCAGGGCACCAACGCCGATCGTCATGCCGATCGAGAACGACACTTGCAGGAAGGATATCGCGCCGGCGAAGCCGATCGCGGCGGCAATGGCGCGCTGGCCGAGCCGTGAGATGTAGAACAGGTTGAGCAGGTCGACGCCGAACACCGCGATCAGGCCGATCGCGCCGGTGCCTGCGAGGACGATGACGTGGCGCATCGTCGAGCCGGTCACGTAGCGTGCGGTCTCCGCCGCATCGGACGGCGCTGTCATTCCCTCACCCTTGGGCCTGACGCCGCCACCACGGCCGCGCCGTCAACCACATGGTAGCGATCGTGCCCGGCGTGGTCATGCACGCCTGGTTAGGCGCGACCTCGGCTTCGTGTCGGCCAGGCAGAGGCGGCCGCAAGCGCGCGCAATCATGACCCCATCGTAGTCGGCAATGCCGCCGACATCTTCGGGGAGGCGCGGCCACCCAGGACACGGGCGCCGGTGGGGAGTCGAAACACGAAGAAGGACACCCACTCCGGCCGCAAAGTGACGAGTAAGAAAATCCATCAGGACACGGATGCGGATTGTGCGCGGCGGACCTTGTCCGACAGGCGAGACCGTGCGGCCTGATGCGCCGGCAAACCACCATGCTCGCGGCTCAGGCGCGTAGCGGGCTGGCGAGAGGCGTGATGAAATATTTATTTTGCGATGCA
>JBEKLE010000527.1:0-4743 GCA_050010355.1 Rhodopila sp.
GTGCGCCTGGCGTTCTTCGCCGCTCGAACGTTCGCCGATCTGGACGATCTCAATGCCCAGGCCGACGCCTGGTGCCGCGGCCAGGCCGCCGATCGCCGCTGCCCCGAAGACCAGACCCGCAGCGTCGCTGAGGTCTTTGCCGAGGAGGCACCCATGCTACTGAAGCAGCCGGACAATCCCTATCCCGTCGTTGAGCGGGTCGCCGTCAAGGTCGGCAAGACCCCCTATGTCCCCCGGCGATCGGACACGCTTGGCGTGCGCCAACCGATCGCTTGGCCGCTTTGACCTAAACGATTACACGGTACCACACACTCATGTTCAGCGAACCCTGACCGTGCTGGCCGATCCCGACCGGCTGCGCATCGTCGAGGGCGAAGCTGGCCAAGGTTCCGCCTGCGAAGCAGGTGGAATGCCAGATGAGGGCAGGCGATCGTCGCCAGCCATCCGCGCAGTTTCGACAAAGGCCAGCAGATCGAAGACCCGCCGCATGTTCAGGCACTCGTCGCGTGGAAGGCTCAGGCCCGTCGCCACCGCGCGACCGATCGCGCGCCGCCGAGCGTGGCTCGAACCTCGGCAGCATCACCGCGAGCCTGGTCCAGCTGCTGGAGCGCTATGGCGCGAGCCAACTCGAGGCCGCCATCCTCGAGGCGCTCGAACGTGATGTGCCGCATCCCAACGCGGTCCGTCTGGCGCTCGAACGCCGCCGCGACGACCGCCGGCAGGACCCGCCTATCGCTCTCACCCTGCCGGCGCATGTCCAGGCCCGCGACAAGACGGTGCGTGCGCATTCCCTCGACATCTACGACCAGTCCGCGTTTCGACAACGCGAGTTGTCACGCCGAAACGCGGTCCAGCTGAAGAAGGTGGGTCATGAAAAACTCTGACGCTTTGCAAGCCCGCGCCAAGGCCCTGCATCTGCACGGTCTGCTGGCGCACTGGCCGGAAGCCACCGCCGCCGGCTGGGCCAAATCAATGATTGAATGGGAGGAGGAAGAACGGGCCCGCCGTAGCCTCGAGCGTCGCCTTCAGGGCGCCCATATCGGCCGCTTCAAACCCTTGTGCGACTTCGACTGGGACTGGCCCACCGCGATCGACCGGGCAGCCTTCGAAGCGTTGATGACCCTCGACTTCCTCAAAGACGCGACCAACGCCCTGCTGGTCGGCCCGAACGGCGTCGGCAAATCAACCCTGGCCCGTAATCTTGCCCATGAGGCGGTGATACATGGCCATACTGTCCTGTTCACCAGCGCCGGCCGGTTGTTCGGCGAACTGGCCTCGCTCGACAGCGATTCCGCTCTGCGCCGCCGCTTGCGGCACTATGTTACGCCGACGTTATTACTCATCGACGAGGTCGGCTATTTGTCCTATTCCAATCGCCACGCCGACCTGATGTTCGAGTTGATCAGCCGCCGATACGAGCAGAAAAGCACCGTCGTTACTACCAATCGCGCCTTTGCCGAATGGCGCGAGGTCTTCCCCAACGCCGCCTGTGTCGTGTCCATGGTCGATCGGCTGATGCACAACGCTGAGATCGTCTCCATCGAGGGCGAATCCTATCGCGCCAAGGAAGCCAAGGAACGCGCCGAGCGGAAAGCCAAACAACGCCGCGGTGGCAAATCATGACCAAACCGACGCGGCGCAAACAATCCCGGCGTACCTGCCCTCTCTGCACAGAGCCGTCACACCATGGCGGTCTGCCCCGCGCCATCCCATTCGGCGTCCCGACCTACTGGTCATCCGAAGCAGCGCTCGCCATCTTCGAATTCGTCGACGAAATGCGCGATCTCATCCTGGCCGTATACGCGACCCAACTCCAGGACGCCGCGCGAGAACGATGGCAATCCCCGCCAACGCAGCCGGCGGTCATCCCAGACGACGAACTGCCATTCTGATCGGCGATACCAACTGACGAACGGGGCCATCGGCCCCGTTCTCTGCTTCGGCTCCACAAATCCATCCCAACGACTGCTCCGACGTCGTCGATCTCGGGCCGTCCAAACACATCAGCGAAAAACTACGGATCTACACTGGCGCCAACAAACCCCGGCGTCTTTGCTCACCTCCGCAGCTTCGCCTTCAACATCCTCAAGTCAAACAAGACCAGCACAACAAGCCAGGACCGCTACCGAGCTGTCTGGCGGGTATCGATAACCTGCTTGACCTTCTGGTCATTCCATAGCGTTGAACAGCCTTGTCCCAAGGCCCCTGACTTTTTTCTTCCGCGGCCGCTGGTGTTGCTACCGTGGCGAACAAGGCGAGGATCATCAGAGAAGGTGTCGTCTTCATGTTAATTGCCTATGGGCCTTGATGGCGGGGTCAGTTAATTGCGTATGGGGGGCTATTCAATCTTTCATCAATGCGGAAAGTCAATTCATACATGAGGTCATAAACCGCCTTCTCATACTCAATATAATAGTCCACCTCCGCAATGATATCCTGTTTTCCATGGGCTATCTGATTGCGACGAGCTACGAGTGTCTTGAGCTTGTGCCGATGCACCTCAACAATTTCATTTTCGATGTCGGCCTCTTTCAGCAAATCAGCGAGCAAATTCGGCCAAAGGTTTGACTTGGTTTCGACCTCCCGAAATTCCGGGGAGGTTGTGTAGTACTTTTTCTCGAACCCCTCAATTTCCTCCAGAAACTCACCAGCGGGCAGCGATCGAATTCTGCTGATTATAGTGACCAAAGCGCTAGCCCGAGTTTCCTTGGGAAGATGCCCGCACCCTGCGACTCGTTTTTTGGCTTCCTCATAAAACACAGTCAGAGACGTTTTCACGAAGCCTTCGTAGTGGGCGTAGAGCATGGCCCACGATGCACGCAGCAGCACCTCTCGCTGAGCTTTGGTGATATCTGGCCGACTTAGAAGAATCTTGAGAGAACCAAGCTCGCTTTCCCGCCAGCTTAGGTCACCCGAAATCTGATCAAACGCGGTCATCGTTGAGCAAAAATCTTGTGACGGTTTCAATGCGCTGATGGAGCTTAGGTATCGTATTAGCTCCGGGGCCGGTTGCCTGCTTGAAGTTTTCACTTTCAAAGGCACGCCTCAAGCGCCCCAGCAGAATGTCGCCATCGAGTCCTAATATTGCGTCAGGATTGGACGCAACTGCCGCGCAGACAGCCTCGAAGTATGCCGGGGCCAGTCTACCGGTGGCCTCGCCATGTGAATTGAACCTGGTAAATGCCTGATCGCCAAATTTCTCGAAGATGATGTCGAAAGTTCGCTCGAAAACACAGGTCTGGACAGCGATATCAAACTCCACGCGCTTGAATAATACGGCTTCCATAAAGCCATCGAGCCACTCCTCGATGTTGCCTTTAAATTTATCTCGTGCGGTGATCAGAGCAAAAAATCTGAGCACCAACTCCTCGTTGGCTCTCTGCTCGATCATAGTATCCGGAAGGCGATCCGTGGCTCCAACAAATGCTTTGTACTTGGCTAAGGTCTGAATAGTATCGTAGAAAATAGCACCGCCATCGACCATTCGCGAAGAACAATTCCTGATCTCCTGCGCTGATAGCAGAGATCCACCTGTGTTCAAGCGCTTGAACAGCTCGTACTTTACGAATGAGTCACCCGACTTATTGATGATGGTCGCCCGAATAGGAGATCTTTTCACTTTTAGCTTGATAACTGTCTCTAGCGTGTCGAAAGTCCGGCCGTTTAGGCCGGTAAGAAAATCGCATCCTTGCAGGACCAGTTCTGGCTGGGCAATCGCGTCATGATCTAGGAACTGAAGCACAGAGCTTGTTCTTTGGAGTCCGTCTATCAATTCAAGCACGCCATCGTCATTCTCTATAAGGAAGATGGGTGGTATTGGCAGCCCCATTAAAACCGACTCGATCAAGCGAGACCGCTGCTCGTTCGACCATCGAAAAAGCCGCTGATATTCAGGCCGAATTATAATCTCTGCGTCTTTGTGAAGGTTGAGCAGTTCCCCGAATGAAAAATCCACCGCCGTCGAGCGGATCTCTCGATCCATTCCATCGATCTGTGCCACCTCAAACTACCTCACCCGCGCCTCTACGGCGCGGACATTAGTCCGTTTTGCAATCCCCTAGCAAGGATAAGGGTTCGATCCCGATATAACCGGGCGTGGGAGCCGTGATCGAGACCAGACTCAAAATCCACCCTCTTCTACCCACATCCCCAATATGTGTGGCCGCTACGCCAGTTGCCTGCCTCCGGAACTCATCGCCCGCTTGTTTGGGACGGTGAAGGAAATGCTCTCAGTGCCGACAGCCGGCGGCGGATCGGGCGGGCGCGTGGCTGTCGGCCAGACTGGCGAGATAGGCGCCGACGGCTGTGGGGGCGGCGGGGACCGCGACGAAACCATGCGCGGCGCACCAAGCGGAAAAATGCGCCCAGTCGGCTTTGTAGGCGCGCAGCATGGCGCCGGCGGTGGCCTGTTCGCGAGCGCCTGGGCTGCGGCCAGCGCCGCCTGGTCGGACGCTGTCGGCGCCACAGTGGCGATCGGCACCGCGACTGGGGTTGTCTCCGGTGACAGGATGACCCCGGTTTCGGCGATCGTCCGACGCGGCATGACTTTCCATGCCCAGCAGATTCGCGGTTCGCCACCCCAATAGCACTCCAACTAATTCCGCTCAGCGCGATAACCGAGGCTTATCGCGCCTAAGCGAATTAGTCGCCTTGCCATCCGGGCCAATCCTCGCGATTCTCCGCTCATGGACGACTCATATCTCTGCATAGCGGCTGCACAGTTCAGTTACGCCGAGCCCCGCC
>JBEKLE010000528.1:0-4336 GCA_050010355.1 Rhodopila sp.
ATTTCGTTCAAAGCGAATACTTTGCCGCCCTCGGAGGGAGGCAACACGGCCAGATGGTTGTGGGCCTCGATAATGGCCGCCGGTAGGTCTGCCCCAGCCCCTGCCTGGTCGTATAGGCGGCCCAGGCTGTGACGCGTGATCATCAAGCCAAAATCTTCGATCGTCAGTGGCGGTCGGTTGGCGGCTCCCAACAGAACGGCTTTGACGGCTATGGCGGGCGGCTCGGCTCCATCGATCGGGGTCAAGAAACGCCATACCGCCCTTCGCCGCGCGCGGGTCATAAGCGGTATCGGCAAACGGCCGCACACTCGGTCAATCGCTGCTCGCGATCCGACGCCCTTGCGAACGGCAGCCGCCGCCATGGCCGGCGGAACTGCTTCGACGGCTTTGATTATGCGGGCGGCGTCGGCTTCTAGCTGCTTCCAAAGCATTCGCAGCACACCAAACGCCTCGGCGCTGACGGGAGGGCGGGTCATCATAGCGGACGCGGCTTTCGCGCGGCCGGATGAAACCGGAACGGAACATTTTGCATTTCTCATCTTTCATCCCGGTAAAAACCTCGATTTTACCAATCCGAAAACGAAGTGGAACAAAAAATCTGTGTGCAAAAAGGGTACGGGGTCCCGCAATACCCTCGGACAAAATGTATGCAGGAGGGACCCCACGCCATCGTATGCGGGATGGTTGCCATGGTGTGCGACGATGATTGCCATGGTCTGCATCGTTACTCTTGTGTGCAAAAAGGAGGGTCGCCGGCCTTCAGCATCGCGCCTGCGTCCACGGGCGCATATACGGCGCTTCTGCATATCGGGCTGAAGCGGGGCGCAGCACTGTGTCCCCCACCAGCGCGGCGCGCATGCTGATCACCAGCAGATCGGCGATCGAGGCGTAAGCTTCCCGTGATCGCTGCCAATGGATATCGCTGGGCCGCTCTGCGTTGTCTCTCGCGATACGTGTCTCGGCCACCTGCTTGGCGATGTCGGCCGCGTCCTCCGGTGTGCTGCCGGTGCGGATACGGGCCAGGAAGTCGCGGCGAACCTCCGCTTCCATCATGTCATCGAAGGCCGCGGCGCCCGCCGGAATGCCCCGTGATGCAAGGCGCTGCTGCTTCGTCTTCAGGTTCTGGCGGCGCATCTCAACGAACACGCGATGGCTGTCGTCGTCGTTCAGGTCATTGAGCCAGTGTGCCAACTCACGCGCGTCGTCCGTGGCGAGTTCCTTCGCAAGCCGGTCCTGCGGGCCTTTCGGCATGGTCCAGACTTTCGTCCGGCCGCCACCGGGCCCGCGCGGTCCGTCAAAATCACCCGCGCCGTAATCATGCGGGCGGCCGACGCCGATCTGGCGGATGTCGGGGTCGGTCAACAGTTCAACCAGCCAGACCTTATCCAGCTTGCGAAAGTCGATGACCTGAACGCTGTCCCTGACGAAGCAGCGGACCTGCCATCGGCTGATCCACCATTGGTCTCCGCCCTGCTGCTCCAACCGGGCGGTGCCGCGCCGCTGGGCACGCAGCCACCCCCTGCTGATCCAGCCCGTGACGACATGGACATCCACGCCGAACAGTTTGGCCAGGCCGTTGGCCGTGTAGTGGTCCGGATCCTCGGTCGAAACGCCTGCGCTCCGGATCTTGCCGGCGATCGCCGCCTCGGTCCGCGCGGCGAAGCCCGCCTTCAGCAGCCGCCGCTTCAGAGCGATGGGCGACAGATGCGCGTTCTCGACCACGATATCCGTCTCGGCCGAGCTCCAGGGCAGCGGTGCGAAGCGCGGCACCGCGACGCCGAGTTTGATGGCCCGGGTTCTGATCCATTGGCGGGTGCGCCCGATCGTCCTGGCCAGCGCCTTGATGGCGCCGCTGTCGGGGTTGGTCTGGCACGTCCGGCAGATCAGGCGGTCGATGTCGTCGCTGGACAAAGCGGGCGGACTTTTCGGGTGCGAGGTCCGCGGCGACTTCAGATGCAGACCAGCGGCCTGCTGGTAGATCGCACCCGGACTGCGGCCGGGCAGCCGCTCCAGGCAGCCGGGCACGCCAGCGGTGGGATAGACGGCCTTCAGGATCACCACCTCTCGGGCGGTCCAAAAGCCGACACGCGGCGGCCCAACGGTTTCGGCGGTTTCGAGCAGGAGCGCGATGCTCACGGCGCTTCACTCTGCGGCCTTCGGCATGGCGGCGACACCTGACTGGAGCAATCGCGTAGCAGGCAGCCATGTCGTTGGCTGTCGCGGCTTCACGGTCCAGCCGATCTGACTCAGCGTTGTGCCACTGAACCGCGGCCAGCACCTGGCGCTCGACCGGATTGCCGGCGGCGTTGAGGTAGAGCGTGAACAGTTCGTTGAACTCGCTCGGCTGTAAAACGGTGCTGGGTGTCATGTCGATCTCCTCCGTGCTGAAGTCGTTTCGCGGCACAGCTCTCCCGCCAGGTGCCGAAATTCGTTGCGATTGTGCTGGTGAAACCCGGTGCAGCTATCCATCGGGCGAGTGTTCCGGAGCGATGGAGCGGCCTTGTTCTAAACCGACGGGCAAACATGCCCAGATCGGCGTCTCGACCAGGCCAGAAGCGGGACGCTCCATTACCGAACCCAAAGAAGAGTCCATCTGTTCGGTCTGTAATGGAGCGCCAAACTCGAAACGAGTCAGTTCGCCCAGCGTTTTCCGGAGGTGAGCTTCCGGGTCCTGGATCACGGCCCGGTCGATCAGGGCTGTGTCAGGGTGCGCGCCGTTGATGTCGCGCCGATAGATCACCGGCTCCAGCCCCTCGGGCGCCTGCCAGTCGCAGCCGTGTCGCTCGCGCTCCCGGTGCCGCTGCACGCGCACCGCATTGCCGTCGTGCCACAGTTTCGGGTAGGCCGCCGCCGCCGCTTCGGCGTTGGCGTAAACCACCCCGCCCTCAGCAAGCATCCGGTCTTCGATGCGCGGTTGCAGCTCCTCGGCCGAGATCAGCCTTTCGGTCGGCAGGGGCAGCGGGACATCGGTGAGCAGCAACACGTCGACCCGCTCGGCGTCGGTCTCCCGGTTCACGCCCCGGGCCCGCTCGATCGTCTGGATTAACTCGCCTTCGCAGGTCCGCCAGCGGAACGCCTCGGCCACCGGGTTCGGGTGGAAGTCGGCCTCGGTGGCGACCCGCGTGCCGTCCTCCATGAGATACGTGGCATCCCGCCGCGGATACCACCCAGGGATCGGGTCCACTGGCGCGCCGGTCAGGGCCTCGGCCTGGCGTTCCATCGTCACTGGCGACGGCAACAGCCTTCCGATCGCGATGACATGCCGGACATCCTTGAATTCGTCGCTGCCGGTTACGGCGCCATAGTGGATCCACACTACCCGCGGGCCGAGGTCGCCGAGGGCCATTAGCCGTTCTTTGGTCCGCTTCTGGGCGGCGATGAGGATACGTCCGGTCGGGCGCCGCCGGATTTCCATGGCAAGCGTCAAATGCAGCCGCGCCAGGTTGTTCGTCCGGCGCCGGCGCTCCTTGCCAGTGATGTTGGGGGCGTCCGGGTCCAGCATCGACGCGGAGAAGGCCCGGTCCGCGCATTGCACGATGTGCCGGTGCGGTGCCGCGAGCGGTGCCAGCTTCTCGATCTTCACCTTGGACGCGAGCGGCCGCAGGAGCTCCTCCTGCAGTGTGGCGTCGAGGATCGTTTGAGGGACCTTCCAGCCCGCCGTCACGGTCTTCCGGCCCTTCATGGACACCGCGCGGACCGGGCCGGCGGGTTCGTGCAGGGTGACCACGTCGGTGTTGCCGCTTTCCTCCCGGTTCCGGCTGCGCAACAGCGTCAGCATGGTCCGGTCCAGCATCACCCGCCGGCCGAGGTCCTCGTTGATGTCTGCCCCGCGAAGCGCTTCGAGCCGCTCGTCCATCGACATGTCGTCGTGGATCTCCGGCTCGAGCTGAGTGCCGTATTCGAGGTGGACCTTCGCCTCCAGCATGTTCACCGTGACACCGGCCTCGATCAGCGCCTCGCGGCGCATTCGCCCGTCCGGCCCGGATTCGAGGGCTTGGATCACGCGGCCACGCATTTCATGCAGGGCATCGGTCTTGCCCGGATCGTTCCCGACCGGATCAGGCCGTCGCAGCGTGTCCAGCGTCAGCCGCAGCGGCGGCTGGTTTTCGTCCTCGGCCTCCGGATCGCCGGTGCCGATCAGCGCGGCACCGACGGCGTTTTCATCGGTGATGCGCCAAGCGATCTTGCCGAGGGCTGAAGCTTTCGGGAGGTAGGGCATGACATGCGCGACGAGCCAGATATCCGCGCGGGCGTCATACTGCGCCAACTTGCCGCACCCGGACTTGAATGCGCAGGCGGGGCAGACGGTGGTGCGCGGGTCCAGCCGCCGGGTTTC
>JBEKLE010000529.1:0-4334 GCA_050010355.1 Rhodopila sp.
GTAGCTAATGGCGCCCTTCGGGCCGCCATGCGGGTCGCGCCGCTCTTTAAGGATCAATGTGTGGTCGCCACGCTTAACCGGCTCGCCGAGGTGGCGCTTGAGCCTCTTGCCGACTGCCTTGGCGGTCACGGTCTGACCATGCGGCGTGCTCGGGAACAGGAAATCTCGTACCGTTACGTCTCTCTGGCGGTCTGCGTCAGAAGTGTATGCGCTCTGATCGTTCGCCATGCGCGCCACGTCGGCCGCGGAGAACTCCTTGCCGTTCGGCCATTTCTCGTCTAGCGCAATGAGCGCGTCGGCCAGGGAGGCGCTCTCCTCCTCATCCTCCTCCTGCGAGAGAAACAGCTTCTGAAAGTCCAAGCTGCCACCCGAGACAATGACCGCATGCTCGATGGCGGAGCCAACGAGGTGCCACCAGAGTTTGAAGCGGGTTTTCCGCTCGGCATCTTGGCCGGCGCGCAAATTTGGGTTGCCAAGTAGAATCGTATACAGGGCGCACAGAATTCGGCCACGGTGCGCCTCGGTCCATCCGATTGGATCTGGGTGTGCGAATGGCCGGTTCTCAGGATCAGGCCGCTCTACTTCCAGCCTCGCCGTCAGGGCACGTGATGCGAGGTCCCCACGCGGGCCGATGTTGTTTCCGGTGAACAGGTGAACCACGGCAGCAGCGACGGCCACAAGCTCGCTGACACCAAGGCGCCGGTCGGAATAGAACGCGGTGGTGCATGACCGTTCGATGTGCGGGCAACTGATCTGCGTTCCGCGGGGGATGTTGTCCCAGATTATGGCCGGCAGTGCTTCCATCAGGTAGGCGAGCAACGCCTTGCGTCGTTCTTCCTCATTCGGCGACCAGGCAGCGGCACTCGGCCGCACGCCAGTCACCGCCATCAGCAGCATGATCAACGTGGTGGTTTTGCCGCCGCCGCGCCGTCCCGCTGAAACAAAGAACACTGGTCGGTCTGGCAGCAGTGACCGCTCGATCAGGGTCAAGGCAGCGGCGATCAGGATGCATTTGCCGGTATAATCGGCGGCAACGTCGCACAGCCACGTGTCGGTCAGGAACGTGAGCGCGTCCTGGACGGCCTGGTCGTCGCACTCGTCGCCCGTCGGTAACATCGCGACCAGTTGTTCTGGTATGCGAAATACGATGCCGCGTTCGCGCACCAGTCCGTGACCTGCCAGGATCGTGCCGTCCGGGAGAACCACCGGCAGCGTTACAATGGCGGCGACCACCGGCAGGGCGTTATCGGTCCGTTCCAGGTAGTGGCGTACGAATGGTGCGGCGAGGTGGACGTGTCGTCCGGTGTCGTCCGCATAATCGACGTGCTGTTCGATTAACTCTGCCAGTTGGTCCTGATTGAGCCGGGTGAGGAGCGGCTGTTCCGGCGTGGGCAGCCGGGTTTCCTTGGCATCGCCTTCATTCACGCCATCTGCTGTGAGGGCATGCATATTCGGAATACGCCGCACGCGGACCTGGACAAACGCGCCGTCGATATCCCGCATTGGCGGCTCATCCGCTCGGCATGCACCCAACACGTCGTTGAGCACCTGCATTTGCGGCAGCCAAGGCGCATCGGCGGCCGGCGCCTCGATCTGTGGCCGCGGGTCTCGCCGTTCGGCCGCTCGCCGGTTGTGCCCCTCTTGCGCGCGCTGACTGGCCTGTTCTTGCCGAGCGGCCTTGAGTTTGCGCTCAATTGCCCGCTTGCCCACGCCAGCGCGCTGACTGGCGAGGTCTCGCAGATGCTCTAACTCATCAGCATCCAGTTGCGCGGCGAGTGCGAGGCGGACGAAGGCGGCGGCTGCCTCGCCGGCCGGTGCCTTGTTCAGCGCGGCCTCGACGCCGGCGGCATCCAGCTTCAATTCATAGATGGTACGACCGTGTGCGAAGCTGTGTATCCAGGGCGTGCCGTCCGCCCGGAGCATGATCTTGCCCTTGCACCGTCCATATTCCACGCCTTCCAGCGGGTCCCCCAAGGTTTCGTCAACGAACCTATCGGGATCGCCCAGCACGTCGGCCACGGTGCATCCGGCCAGCGCATCGTCGTCGAACGGCAGCACCCCCGTCGACGTCAACGCGCCCTCGCACCAGTGCCGGGTGATCCTGAGTGCCTCCGCCAATGTGCGGCCGGTGCGCCCGGCGATTTTCTCGGCATGCTCCTTGACGAACGCGCCGCGCGCGCTGGCACTTTCCGGCGCCAGGGCCAGCTTTGATTGGGCCAGCAAATGATCGAGCTTCGACCGTTCAACCAGCGTGAGGGGCACGCACTCCCCGACCGTGTCCAAAATGGCGCCGGCTGTGACGACAGGCGCACGAGCGGACGTGTCCTGTTTCAGCGGTTCGACGACATGCGGGTTCGCCTCGAACACCAGCCGCTCGCCCGCGTAGACCGTTCGATCGATCAAGGATCGTTCGAGCAACTGACCGGCGCGACCAACCATGTGCCAGCCGAACCCGTGCAACCAACAGCGGTTGTGGAAGGTCCCCAGGAATCGTTCGCAATCGGCGCCGTTCGCGATCGGCAGGTAGATGTGAAACCCGCCCGATCCTTCGAACCGTTCGCCCGTATCGGTGCGATACAGGCCCGTACTGGTCGAGGGCCGCACCACACGCGCCGCGCTTTCCAAGCCAGGCAACACGCGCAACAGCGCCGCCCAATAACCGCCGGCGTCCTTAATCCGGTCGGCGACCTCGATCGGCATCCCTTTGGTGTCGATGTCGATAAGCGCCAGCGCGGGTTTGTCGCACTCGTACCGGATCGCGTCCGCGGTGCGCGCGATCACGTTGGAAGTCTTGCCGTTCATCGCGGCGAGTTTGGCTTTCCTGACGATCTCGACTTCGTCCGGAAGGTCGGACCTGAGCGCGCCGAGGCCGATTGCCTCGTTCGACGTGAGATTGTCGATCAGTGTAGCGAATTTTCTCAGGTCATTAAGCGGCGTCCGTAGTGCGGAGCCGAGCCACATAACGCAGGCCGACCCATCGGAATTGACCTTGCCTTCCGGCGACAGGTCGATGCGTTTCGTTAGCGGTCCGCCGGACTTGACGAACCGGACGATCTCGAACCCGATCTCCTTGCTTTCCGATTGTGTCCTATTGCGGGGGGCGTCAGCGAGGAAATTCAGGAGTTCGCGCGTTTCATCCGTTATCGTCCGGGGTATCTCGTATCTCCCGACGATTTCCGCTGGAACTGGGATGGCCGCGGGCTCGGACCGTACATCGATTTCGACTCGGCTGCAGTCGATCCAGCGCGTGGTTTTGCCGGGCGGCAACGGACCCGGCGCGTCGTTGGTTCCGACGACACAGACGCCTCTGCCCGTTGGCGAGACGTACGTCATGGAGCGCAGATTCTTTATTTCGGCCTCGATCTCGTCGGTTAGCCTCCCAGTCGCCGGATCGCGGCACGCCTCGAAGGTCAGGACGATTGCGTTATCCACCTGGCCGGGAAATTCGGTGTTGCTCACTTCAGCGGCCCCGGCGTGCGGTCAATCGCGTCAGGTTCGCTGAGAAGCGCGAGGGAAATCCATACCTATCCGTTTGGCGGTGCAGTTCATTGCACGCGCGGCAACAGCAACCTGTCCCGCGCGTATCGTCGGCCACGTCGCGGTCAATTGTAGAATAATCGAAGAAAGCCCGAGAGATCGTGTTCATGGCTCGGCTCCGGAGCCGTACCGACGAACTGGAAATCTTGGCTTTGCGATGCTATATTCTCGACACCCCTGTCGAGACACACCAAGTGCCGCCGGTTTCCGTCAGTCGGAACCGGCGGTGTTATCGTGTGAGACGAAGCAGCGCGGTCAGGATCAGCAGCGCGACCGGCTCTGCCAGAGGGACATAGATCGCGATCATGCCGCCCTCGGTGCGCGGAACGTCGCGGCGGGCAGGCTCGCGAGATAGGCTCGCAAGCTGTCCAACAAAATCAGCGTACGACTGCCATTTTTGACAGCATGAATGTCGCCGACGGCAAGTCGCCTATAGATCTCGCTGCGGCTCAAACCGGATATTCGGCAAGCATCCGGGATTGAAGCGGTGATCCGATCATTCGGACGCATGCCAAAATTTCCCGCGCTGGCCGTGGGCGGTGGCGAGTTCACTTGCATATCTCTTTCCTTGCCAAGCGAAAACCGACCGTTGCGGGATGGGGCCGCGAACTTGCTGGTGTCGTTGATGGTATTCATGACCGCGCCCTCAAGTCGTCGCATGGGCGGCAGTACCGGCGGTGTTCTTGCGGATTTGGTCCGTCTCGAACGCCTCGACATCTTCGAGCCGGTACACAACCCGGCCACCGATTTTGATGTATTGCGGTCCTTCACCCGTCCAGCGCCACCGCTCCAATGTT
>JBEKLE010000530.1:0-4607 GCA_050010355.1 Rhodopila sp.
CGCGTGATCCATCTGGCGATGCGATGGGTCCTGGACCGCGATGGGATCACTTTCGCACTCTGGGGCGCCCGCCGACCGGAACAACTGGACGCGACAGCGGAGATAGCCGGTTGGAAGATCGACCCCGATGCAATGGCCGAGATCGACCGCATTGTCGCCTCCTGCGTCAAGAACCCCGTTGGGCCCGAATTCATGGCTCCCCCTGATCGGCTGGCTGCCTAGTATCACGCATCAGAGTAGCGCGATACGTCGCTTTTTGTCTGCAGTGGCCGATTCACGCCGCGAATCGTGGTCACTGCGTGACTCACGCTTCGCTGCGATCGGGCACTAGGCGAGAGCGGACGCGTATTGGTTGAGGACCTGATTGTCACGCAGGTCACTTTATTCAACCGATGCATGTGCTGATGCTCAATCGCCAGTCTGCATAAGTGCAACACCAACATTACGTCAGAGTGGTAAGACCGGCCAGGTCAGGCCGGTCTGCCACAGCAGTCCCAAGCCGAAAGGTTGATCATGTCGATCCCCGTCAGCATACGAATTATCCGTCCGGATGCGTTCGACGCCGCAACGGCGCAGACAGCCGGTTCTCAACGCCTCGCGGCCGTTACGCGATCGAGCGGAATAGAAACCGGACTGTGGGGCGGTCTATTCTCGATTGCGCCCGGCTGCAGCATCGATGTCCACCATCACGGAGCACAGGAGACCATCGCCTATGTGCTGGAAGGCGTCAGCCACTTGCGCTGGGGAGAACACGGCGAGTTTTCGGGCATCGCGCGGCCCGGTGATTTCCTGCATGTTCCGCCCTTTCTTCTGCACATGGAAACAAATCCATCGATCGATACGCCGGTCCGGTGGGTGGTTGTCCGCAGCACGCCTGACCCCATCGTGGTCAATATGCCCTCGGACATCTGGGACGTTCCGGACGGCCACAATCCGGCTCTGCGCCCGCGAAAGGGACAGTCATGAAGCGGAACACATGCGTCGCGATGCTGGTTCTGGGTGTCGCTGCCGTAACCTCATCGGCGTGGGCCAGTGGCGACGATGTCACCGCGGGTCAGAACGTGTTTGCCGCGCGTTGCGTGGCCTGTCACGGCCTCAATCCGACGCGCAAGCCGGGGCCGCCACTGGCGGGCGTCTACGGTCGTCGGGCGGGCTCGGTCGCGTCCTACCATTACTCGGCCGCACTGAAGGCCGCATCGATCACTTGGAACGATCGGACCTTGGATCGCTGGCTCAGAAGTCCACCGGCATTCATTCCGGGTGTCAATATGCAAGCCCAAGTGGACAGTGAACAGGATCGGCAGAATCTGATCGCCTATCTGAAATCCTTGGATACACCGACCGCCACCCGGATGGCCGCTTCGCCAGGCCGCTGAAGAAGCTGACCGCAAAGCGGCGCCCCGAAATCGCGCAAGAGTGTACTGACGATGAACTGGCTTACGATCCATCTCACCGCACTGAAGGCCGTGCAGGGCGCCGCGGCAAAATCGTCGGTAGAAAATTGGTCGGGCAACTACGCAACGGGCACGAACGCCGGCGACTTAATCCACCTGCCGGCAGGCTGCTCCACCTGGAGATCAACCCGTCCGCTTCCGAGCGCCGGTTTGGCGTAGACGTGGACGATCTTGTGAGACGAAGGAGATCCGAACCGTGACAGACGAAAGCAGTATAACTCACCTCACCGTCAAACGGCGACAGGTGCTTGAAACAGGGGCGGTGGCAGGGGCGCTCCTACTGACAGGTTTACCACGCGCGGCGTATGCGCGCGACCTGCCCGACGTACGCGCCGACGTGCCGATCGAGCCTGTGGATGTCACGCTCCAGGTGAACGGCCAGCTTCAGCAGATGCACCTGGATCCGCGCACGACGCTGCTGGATGCGCTGCGCGAGCACCTGGCATTGACCGGCACCAAGAAGGGGTGTGATCACGGCCAATGCGGCGCGTGCACCGTGCTACTCGACGGGCGCCGCATCAATTCCTGCCTGACGCTGGCCGTGATGCACGACGGTCAGACCATCACGACGATCGAGGGGCTTGCTGAAGGCGATGCACTGCATCCGATGCAGGCGGCGTTTGTTGAACACGACGGTTTCCAGTGCGGCTACTGCACGTCCGGGCAAATCTGCTCGGCGGTCGGCATGATCGCCGAAAGCCGCGCGGGCATGCCAAGTTACGAAACGGAGGACCTGGCCGTCGCACACCCGAAGCTGAGCGAGCCGGAGATACGCGAGCGGATGAGCGGCAACATCTGCCGCTGCGGGGCGTATCCAAACATCGTCGCCGCAATCAGGCAGGTTGCGGAGACCACAACATGAGAAGCTTCACTTACGAGCGTGTGAGCACGCCGCCACAGGCTGCCGCCGCTGCCGCGCGGCCAGGTGCCAGGATCATCGCGGGGGGCACGAATCTGCTCGACCTGATGAAGTTGCAAGTCGAGACGCCGGCTCGTCTTATCGACATCAATCGCCTTGACCTTGCCAGGATCGAAGACACGCCGGACGGTGGCTTGCGCATCGGCGCCATGGTTCGCAACAGCGATCTGGCGGCCGATGCCCGGGTGCGTGCCCGATACGGTGTTTTGAGCCGAGCCCTGCTTGCGGGGGCGAGCGCGCAACTGCGAAACAAGGCCACGACGGGCGGCAACCTGCTGCAGCGGACCCGCTGTTATTATTTCTATGACAACACGATGCCGTGCAACAAGCGTGTCCCTGGGTCCGGCTGCGCGGCGCTGGAGGGCTTCAACCGCATCCATGCCATCCTCGGCACCAGCGACCAGTGCATCGCGACGCATCCTTCCGACATGGCGGTGGCGATGCGCGTGCTCGACGCCCGTGTCGAGACGATCGATGCCGAGGGAAAGGTCCGCGTCATTCCGATCGCCGAGTTTCATCGCCTCCCCGGCGATACACCGCAGATCGAGACGACGCTGCGGACGGGCGAGGTCATCACGGCCGTGACGCTACCGCCGCCGCCGCCCGGCCGGCAGATGTATCGAAAGGTCCGGGACAGGGCCTCCTATGCATTCGCGCTGGTTTCGGTGGCCGCCATCGTGGATGTCGCGGACGGCCGCATCCGCTCCGCGCGAATCGCCTTTGGCGGCGTCGCACCCAAGCCCTGGCGGATCGAGCGGGTGGAGCAGGCGATGGCCGGCGCTCCGATCGGCGCGCAAACCTTCGATGCGGCTGCGACTGCATTGCTCGAGGGAGCGCACGGCCACGGCGACAACGACTTCAAGATACCCCTTGCCCGGCGGACCCTGCACGCCGTGCTGACCCAGATCACCAGTGCCTGAAGGAAACCGTGTGATGCAGATGAACAATGCCGTGGGATCGACGCCGCTCGATAGCGGCGCGCAAGGCGTGGTCGGAAAGCCGCTCGACCGGGTCGATGGACGGCTCAAGGTGACGGGCGGCGCGCGCTACGCCCACGAATTCGAACAGGGCCCGGACACCACTTACGGTTACGTCGTCCAGGCGTCGATCGGCAAGGGCCGGATCAGATCGATCGATACGCGGGCCGCGGAACGGATGCCCGGCGTCGTTCTGGTGCTGACGCATTTGAACGCTCCCGAGCAGGGGACGGGCGATCATCACGTGGCTCACCCTGTCCTGGTTGGACCCGAGGTGGCGTATCACGGCCAACCCGTCGCCTTTGTGGTGGCGGAAACCTTCGAGCAGGCGCGGGCAGCAGCATATGCCGTGCGCGTCGGCTATGACCGTGTCAGAGGGACATATGCCCTCAAAGACGGTCTCTCCCAGGCGCGGGTGCCCGAGGGCCCCGTTCCCGCGGACAGTGCCGTCGGCGATTTTGCGCAGGGATTCGCCTCTGCGCCCGTTAAGCTCGACGTTACTTACACGACACCGCTGCAAACCCACGCGATGATGGAGCCGCACGCGACGCTTGCGGTTTGGGAGGGCGACCGGCTCACATTGCACACGTCGAATCAGATGTTGAACCGTGGGCAGGCGGCCGTTGCGCGGACCCTCCGGATCCCGGTCGAGAATGTGCGGCTGGTCAGCCCCTTCATCGGCGGCGGCTTCGGGTCGAAACTCTGGGTGAATGCCGACGCCATTCTCGCTGCGATCGCCGCGCGCCAGCTCGGGCGGCCGGTCAAGGCGGCGCTGACCCGGCAGCAAATCTTCCATGTCACCACGCACCGTTCCGACACCATTCAGCGTATCCGCCTTGGCACCGACCAGGCCGGCAGGATTCTGGCGATCGGCCATGATGTCTTTTCCGGCAACCTGGTCAGTGAGCAGACATTCGAAGGTGCTGCGATCCAGACCCGGACCCTCTATGCCGGCGCAAACCGCCTGACGCGCTCCGGGTGAGGCGGTCGGGCTTCTGGCTCTCGAATGCGCCATGGACGAACTGGCCGAGAAGCTCGACATCGATCCCATCGAACTGCGCATCCGGAACGAACCGACAGAGGATCCGGAAAAGCATATTCCGTATTCCAGCCGGCACCTGATCGCGTGCTTTCAGGATGGCGCCCGCCGCTTCGGCTGGGACAAGCGTCAGTCGAAGCCGGGTCAGGTTCGCGACGGGCGCTGGCTGGTCGGCATCGGCGTCGCTGCCGCCACGCGCGGCAACCCGCTGCAGCCCT
>JBEKLE010000531.1:0-4578 GCA_050010355.1 Rhodopila sp.
CGCGGCGCAAACCTCGCTGTTTTGCCGGGGATCACCCGGATCATCGCCAATAATCCCGGCCCGATGACCTATTTCGGGACCAACACCTATCTGATCGAGACGGCTGACGGCCTGGTCGTGCTGGACCCCGGACCGGAAGGGCATCCGGAGCACGTCCAGGCCATCCTGCGGCACACCGGCGGAAAGGTCGCCCTGATCGCCGTCAGCCACACGCATCACGACCATGTCGGCGCCGTTCCGGCCTTGCAGGCGGCAACGGGCGCGCCCGCGGTTGGGTTCCGCAACAGGGCCGCCGACGCGTTCGATCCTGATGTCAAGCTCGATCACGGCGGCAGTATCGCCGGCATGGAGGCGCTGCACACGCCGGGACACGCCTCCGACCATCTGTGTTTCGCCTTTACCGCCGCCAACGGCGAAAGGGTCCTGTTCAGCGCCGACCATGTGATGTCATGGTCCACCAGCATCGTCAGTCCGCCCGGCGGCGACATGCGCGACTACTTTGCCAGCCTGAACATGTTGCTTGAGCGCGACGACGACGTCTATCTGCCCGGACACGGCCCGCCGCTGCACAAGCCACGCAGCCTGGTGAAGGAAATGCTGATGCACCGCATGATCCGGGAGCAGGCAATTACCAGGAAACTCAGCGACGGGGCGTTCGATACCTACACGATTATGGACACGCTGTATGCACAATTGAACCCACGCCTTCGCAAGGCGGCCGAACGCAACGTGCTGGCCCATCTGCTGAAGATGGAAGCCGAGGGCAAGGCCATCCGCGACGGCGAGCTTTGGCGGGCAGCATGATATTACGGCCATGTTCCATTGCCGCCGCGTTACGCCGCCTTATAATTACGCCGGGAATCACGGCGACGCGCCACTTCCGGCGAACGCCGGCATGGGCGTAGCCCGCCGCCCGGACAGCAGCCCGATCAGCGCCGGAACTTCGCCTGCCGGCACCGGCATGCTGATCAAATAGCCCTGGATATCGGTACACCCCGCCGCAGCCAGAAATTCAAACTGCCGCTCGGTTTCAACACCTTCCGCTGTGACGCTCATACGCAGGCTTGTAGCGAGACCGATGATCCCCCGGATGATCGAGATGCTTTCCTCACGCGTTTCCAGATCACTGACGAACGACCTGTCGATCTTGATCGTGTTGAACGGAAAACTGCGAAGATAGGACAGCGACGAATAGCCGGTGCCAAAATCGTCCAACGCAATGCGCGCACCGAGCGCGTGCAGATCTTGCAGAATGGAGAGCGTCGCCTGGTCCTGCCGCAGTGGTACCGATTCGGTGATCTCCAGTTCAAGGCGCGCCGGGGACAGACCCGAACTCTGTAACGCCTCAGCCACCGTGCTCACCAGGGTCTGGCCGCGGAACTGCCGGGTCGAGAGGTTGACCGCGACCCGCAAATGCTCCGGCCAGTTGACCGCTTCGGCACACGCCTGTTGCAGAACCCAGGCACCGATATCGGCGATAAGTCCGATCTCCTCGGCGACGGAAATGAAATCGCCCGGCATCACGAGGCCACGCGTCGGGTGGCGCCAGCGCAACAGCGCCTCGAAACCGCTCAAACTACGGTCGTGACTTTGAACCAACGGCTGATAATGCAGCTCCAGTTGACCCAACTGCCAGGCGCGCCGCAGATCCGCCTCCAGCACGCTCCGGGTCCTGGCCGCGGCGTCCATGCTCGATTCGAAGAACCGGTAGGTCCCACGCCCCTCCTGCTTGGACCGATACAGCGCGAGGTCGGCGCATTTCATCAGCTGTATGGGATTCAAGCTGTCGCCTGGCGCCATTGCGATACCAATGCTGGTGCCGACGCTCACCTCGTGACCCTCCAGCCTGAAGGGGTCACAGATGGACTGAACAATGCGGCGCGCGACGATCCTGGTCTCCGACGCATCGGTGACGTCGAGTTGGATGATCGCGAACTCGTCTCCACCCAACCGGGCGATCGTATCGCTTTCGCGCACCGCCTCCCGCAACCGGTCCGACACGGCCCGCAACAGCGCATCTCCGATCGGATGCCCAAGCGTGTCGTTGACCGCCTTGAACCGGTCGAGATCGAGGCACAGCACCGCGAACCCTCGGCCACGCTCGGCCAGCGCCGACGCCTGTTCGAGCCGCTCCTGGAACAAGGCCCGGTTCGCCAGACCGGTCAGCACGTCATGGCGTGCGAGGAAAGCGATTTTCGCCTCGGCGGCGCGCCGCTCCGTGATGTCCTCGTGCGTCACAACCCATCCCCGACCGGGTAAAATCTCCAGATGACTCGAGATGATGCGCCCATCGGCCAGTTCGGCGATCTTGTCATGCGACACTCCCTCGTCGACGATCTCATCAACGAATTCCAGATATTCGTCTGGATCCTGTTTGATAAAACTGCCCGCCGCGATGCGGAGCTTGACGATCTCAGCCAGTGAAATGCCGGGCCGGATGTCCGCTTCGGACAGATTGTAGAGCTCGCGATAACGACGGTTGCACACAACGAGTTCTTTGGCCTCATTGTAGAAGCAGACACCCTGGGACAGGTTGGACAAGGTTGCATCAAGCTGCCGGTGCGCCGTGTCCAGTTCGGCATTTTTCGTGGCAAGCGACAGTTCCGACAACTCGACACGACGGTACTGAGCTGCAAACACCCGCAGCAGAATGACCACACAGCTCACCGAGGCAATGCTGCCGAGGACGACCCATATTCTTTGCTGATACCAATCCGACAAGGTATCGGCTTCAGTGACCGACGCCTCAACAACGAGTGGCAGGTTCCGCAGCGGACGGACCGAAGCGATAACTCGTGTCTGATCGAAATACGCGGGTGCGTAATATGTGCCGCCGCCCTGAGCGACAACCGCATACCACGGCGAGCCACTCGGGATCTTCTTGCCGATCTCATCATCCCGCGAAGGATACCGAACGAGAACGACGCCATCGCGTCGCACAACGTAAACCGACCGGCGTGCCGGCATGGCCAGTTGATAGAACTTCTGCAGATCCGTGAGCGACAGTTCGGCGACCACCAGTCCGGCGAACTTGCCACTCTTATCGTCGAAGCCCCGCGCCATAGCGGCGGTCCATCGACCGCTGTCAGGGTTCTTGACAGGCATGCCGACGAACACGTCGTGGTGTTTGTCCGCGCCGAAGTATCGGAAAAAATCGCTGTCGGAGACATCGGTCGCCGCTGCTGGCCATATGCGGGAGGTGCTCGCAACCCTGCCGCTGGCATCGACCAGCATGAGCGCCTCCACATTGGAAAGGCGCTTGCGCTGCTCGACGATCAGGTCGAACGTCGACTTGCCCTGCAGGGCGGCCAGGATTCCTTCCGTGCTCTGATCCTCGATCGACGTGAGAGCAGTCTGAATTTCGGTCAGCGCCCGATCGACCGAACCGATCGACCCACCGGTCTGCTGGGCCATCCCGTTACCGAGGTTCGTCGTTGCGGTCTCAAAGGCGTCGACCGACGCCCGGCGCTGCATCTCGACGATCAGCCCGGTTGCGGCAATGATCGCCATGACGACCACCACGCCCACCAGGATGAGGCGGTTCCGGATGGGGCGATGTGTCACGAGTCCGAACTGCCCTCGATGGCCTTCCGGCCGTTGCGGGTGACAGAGTTCGGACTGGAATTTGAGTCCCGATGCTGACATGCCGTTGCCACGACTGTGCAGCCGGGACCGTGCCAGAAGACCCCGGCGGTATCCTGACGGAAGAAGGCTCGACCTCGTAGTCCGCGACGCGGCCAAAGTAAATGCCACGCCCGGGGCACGGCACACGCGGCCCGATGTGACTTCACGCCCCGGCGATGCGCCTCCAGGAAGCCGTCACGTTGCCACGACGACAATACTTGCCACGAATTGCAGCGACCCGTGCCGGCGAGCGTGGTGTCGCGTTCAAGCGTCGCGACCACGATGAACGCCGGATTAACGTGGAGAGCGGAAGGCCGGGTCATGGAGTCCGTTGCTGCGAATGGAATGTCGTCCGTAGCCCCCTGAAATACCGTGCGGAGGTTAATTTCGGATTAACGCCTCGGCAGCCGAGCCAGTGCCTTCGCAGGAGGGGTTTCCGGTGGAGCTGATATTGTCCAATGCCAGCGCCCCGCACTGGGGAGTGAATCCCATGGGTGTTTACCCATTTGCGCTGAAGTCGGCTCTCCGGCCATGCTGCCGCGTCACGCCGGCGGCGGTCGGCATCCACACCTTCGCCTTGCCACTTCACGACTCTGCGTGGCGAACCTGCGCGCATAATGATGTGCAAAGGCTGGCATTCCGGTTAGACGCGCCAATCGAGGTCCCGTCCTGCCGGTCGGCGTCGTCACCTTAGACCGGCTACGTTGGTAACAGTTTTCATGCTCTGTTCCATGTTGCGCCGCGCGGGAAAGTTGCGACTTGCGGGCAAGTCCTCGTCCGTGGGCCACGGCGAGTGCGAGCCGAGGTCAAACTACGGCGCAGTCGATCCATCTTATCCTAGGAAGAAACTCACCGGCTTTCGATGGCTGGTCTCCTGTTGCCGCGATCTGAGGCGGCGGGTTGGTCGCTTTGGATGGGTTTGCGAACCGGCACTTTGAGCGAGCGTTCAGGCCG
>JBEKLE010000532.1:0-4313 GCA_050010355.1 Rhodopila sp.
CTCTGTCATTTCGCCTTCCCACTCGCTCGATTCGGTGGAGACCCAGTGATTCGACACTCGATTCCCGAGTCAAGTCGGAATGTGCAGCCAGCGAGCCGGAAGTGTGATTTTGTCAAATTAGTCTCGGGATTGCCCGCGATGCGCATGATCAGACCATCCGCCTTGGTTTCGGGAGTGGGCTCGTACTTGCCAGCCCGCACCAGAGCTGCCTCGATTGCTGTCTCTCCGTTAAGGTCCGATCGGCCGTCTAGGGCCTTCGCGGTGCGCAGGTCGAGTTTCTCCTCAAGCAGGCCCATCTCCCGCGTGGGCTTGCGGCCTGGGTACCATATCCGGTTGAAAGCATGCTCAACCGTGGTAAGAAAATCGAATTCAGCCGTGTTGCGCCTATCCTCTACCTCACCGCGCAACAGGTCCTCTAGCCGCATCTCCCGCAGCACCTTCTCCGCCGCATAGAGGCGGCGCATCGCCCCGTCGAGGTTGGCGAAGTGCGTCGGGCTGCCTGTAACCGCCAGGAAGTTGTTTTTCTGAACCAGCTCAGAGAAAAGCTTCTCGGCGCTCTCGGGCGGCACCTTGCTATCAGGGTTAATGACGATGAGCTTGCGCGAACCCGACAGGTCGATGTCGCCAATCTCTGGCAGTGCCAACACGGCTTGGTAGACCTTGCCCGCCCGGGCCGCAAAGACTTTTTCCAGCCGCAGGCGGATGCCCTCCTCGATACGCGGCGGGGGCGCCTTATCGGCCTCGGATTGCAGCCTCTTGGTGATGTTCTCCTGAGGCGCGAAATAGACAACGTCCTCGGCGCCACGATGTAGGTACCAAGCGTCGCGGACAAGCGCGTCGAAAGCGGCGCCAAACTCCTCGCCACGCCGGCCCGGCGCGACCAGGCACTCGATCACCTGCTCGCGCGTCAGACCCGACTTGGCGTCAAAGCCGCGCATCAGCGAGGCGCAGAGGATAATGTTGGCTACCTGAGTGCCCGCGTCTGAGCCGACCTCGCGATCAATAGCCTCGGCGTGAGCGTGCGAACCGTCGGCGATGTCCTTGGCGACGGCTTCTTGGAGGTCCGACAGCGGCAGCACCTCGTTGCGCATGTCGGAGTCGTTGAGGTCCATTTTCTGCACACCGATCAGGTATGGTTGGCCTGGCCGTACCTCGGTGTAGACATCCATGACTATGCGGCTGACCATGCGCATCAGCCCGCGCGTCTGACGGAACCGTTCGTTGTTGCGGAATAGCGCGATTAGGTCGCGCAAGCGGGGGTGGAATGGATAACAGCGATGGACCTCCTCGGCGAACTGCTCGGGCGTGCGCGAGACCATCCTTGAGCGCACCGCCTCATTCATCGCTTGGGCGTAAGCATCAGCCACGCTGTCAATGACACTGGAGTCCGGCAGCTTCTCAAACAGGCGGCAGCGCAGGATATCAAACACCTCGCCCGAGTTGAGCGCTACGGGGGTGATCTCCTTGGCTGAGCGACGGAGCTCTTGCGAGAGGTCAGCCACCGTCTGCGCCAAAGAGCGGCTGGCACCTTGATAGGCAGCCGTGAGGTTGGAGACCACCACCATGCAACGCGGCAGTTTAATCGCGGCCGCGAACAGGTTGGCCAGGGCAAAGGTGACGATGTTCGCCAGGGTCGCCCGGCCGTACTCGCGGGTCTGCGCGTAGTCAAGATAAGGCGCGACTTCGTCGAGGAGGATGAGCACCGGCGCGTCACCTATCAGGTGCGCCCAGTCGTGTTCGCCCGGCGCCGCGGGTCCGTTCTCCCAGAACTTGCGGAACGCATCGGGCTTGCCCAGTTGGTGGGCGATCTCGCCCCAGATGTGGTGGTCCATGGGCTGGCGCCCTGAGATTGCGATTACGCGGGCCTCGCCGAAGCTGTTCGGGGCACGGATGCCCGCCTCATCGAGCACCCGCGTTCGCAGGCTGGCCGATCGGGCGATAAGGCCGAAGGAGACCATCAGGATCGGATCGCAGCACGCTCGGGTGGGGCTGGCAGGCATCGCGGACACTCAGCAGCATGGTGCTTCCAATGGGGTTGGGCCGTCGATGCGGCGAATGTTGTCGGCACCTTAGGTTGTTCACCCTCACCCGGGCAATGATTTAGCGGCAGCGTCACCTCAAAGCGTGGTGGCTGCCTGCCCAGCATGCCCATCGTATCGGCTGAGATCGCCGCCCGGCCTCGGGCTCGCTGGGCACCCCCCGCGATCAATGCAAGCTGGGATCGCGGAGAACTGTCTTTATCAAAATCTGAAGCTCGCATCGCGAGAAAATTCAGCCTACGTTCCAGGACTGTGAACCAACAATACCTCCTCGATCAGCTCCCTCGTTAATACCACGAAGCGCCGACGCCCAGCCAACGGCGGTGTTCGGCTTCCTTACGGAATGTCCCTTACTGGCGCGATCCAACCGTGCCGGTGCCCGGAATGCGAGGATCCCCTCATCGCCTGTAAGGGCGACATCATCGGAGTTTGACCGACCGCTGTGCCGAGCGTGCAAAAGCGCCGTCCATAGCCGGGCCACCGAATATGCCGGCCGCTCACCGCTCAAGGCGAACACGCAAACGCCGCGCCCTCTCGCGGAAAGCAGGCTCACCGCCTTCAAGGATATTGCATACGGCTTTCCGGATGTCTGCCCGTTCCAATCCGCCGGAGAGATATGTAATCGGGGGCAGCGAGTCTGACGTATGCGGGCCGACGGTGGCGACAATGATCTGGTCGGCATCAGTGTTGATAACGAGATTGGCGTTGTGGGTCACCATGATGACCTGACGCCGCGCTTTCGCGTCGGTGAATAGTACTACTAGCTCGTCGAAGATAGACTGTGGATCAAGATTTTCTTCGGGCTGGTCGATAATCAGCGGGCGATCGTCGGCATCATCCAGCGCAAGATAGAGTAACAGTAGTACTATGCCGCGCGTGCCGGGCGAAAGCTTACGTATGTCGACGCCGTCATATTCGATGCTGTAATTGATCGCGACGTGTTCAGTACTGTAGAGCCACTGGGCGAACCGCTTTAGCCAAGCCCGATACTCGATGGGATTGGTCTTTGCCACGCGGGCCTGGTCAAGCAGCGCGGCCTGATGCGCATCCCGAAAGCCTTTCATGGCGGCTGATACCGCCTCGCCATCGCCACTCTCCCACGCTTTTTTGAGATGCTGCTCTGCAAGCTGCTGCAACGCTCCGCGACCGCGAAACTGGCCTTGTCGCCGCAGGTCAATGAGCTCCTCCTCGCCCCTTATCGACCAGCTTGCAACGTCCGCGGTTCGCGTCACCGAAAACGAGAGCTTGTTCAATGTTCCGGTCGCCTTCAGCAACCGGTCTTGTATTGGCGTGTAGAGACTGGACAAGACGCGCTGTTCGGCGAGGACGAAATTGAACACCCGTCGATAGGCGTTTTCTCGCTCGTCTTGCAGCGTATGAACGCGTGCTCTCGCCCCCTGAGCGTCGTCAAGCTTCTGCTTCAGACCCGTCAGCAGCTCGTTCTCCTGGACAAGACGGCTCGATAACGCCGCGTATCGGTCGGTTGTCGCTTTGTCGAGGCTGACCTGCTTTTGCAAGCGGACGATCTCCGCCTCCAGTTTGGCGAGTGGCTGGCGGGCCGGATCGTCCGCCTCGTTTAGATAGGAGATGGTCTCGTCGGGGGGTTGTGCCGGCGGCTCACCCGTCCAAGCCTTACTGTGCTTCCGCGTTTCCTTGAGCCGCTCGGAGATAACCTCGTCAACCTCGCCGATATAGTCCGTCAGGAATGGCGCCCACTCGGTGCCCGTCAGGCCGCTTGCAGTGTGCTGGCGCTGGACCGCACGCAAGGCTTCCGGCGCCTTGTTATTACGACGGTCGGTCACCTCGTCCTGCATCGTCAACAGGTCTTGATAGCGCAAATTGAAGCGGCGGATAAAACTGCGGACCTGCTCAGCGGCCGCCGCGAGTGCTTGCAGGCGTGCGACGCGATCCTCGCTCCCTTCGGAAACAAGCCGCGCCCGCTCGGCTTCAGTCCGGCGGATTAGGGCTTCCTTATCCCTGATTTGGCTTTGGTAGACGCTGACCATCTTGTCCTTTTCGAACTCGATGCCGATCTGCTCGGAAAGACTGGCCAGCGCCACTTCTTCCCGTTCCCGCGCCTGACGAAACCTGGTGGCACGCATATCTAGTAGATCGTGGAAATCAATCGCGCCGTCACGGTTCGTCGGCGGATGGGAGAGGTGGCCGGCCAAATTCGGACAGGCCGATAAGTGGAAAATCTGCCTGAGAGCGGCGAGAATGCCGCCTATCAGGAGCGACAATGGCAAGACGCGCACGACGGACGCACAATCCGGC
>JBEKLE010000533.1:0-4303 GCA_050010355.1 Rhodopila sp.
TGGGCCTCGCCTCGAATCTATCCCACGGGCGTGACGGTCTATGACCCCTCACGGACATATAACAGCTTCATTTGCTTCAGCTCGCCCGACGGTAACACCCATCTGGTCGACATGGATGGCAATGAGGTTCATCGATGGCCTTACGTAGGATTGCCGGGCAAAATCATCGATCCGAAACGGGTCGGCGGCCAACGCGGCCATGTTTTGCTGCAACTGTCGGACAACGGCGAAAAGCGCGGCGGGATCTTCGACAATCAGACGGTTGGTGAATTCGACTGGGACGGCAAAAAAGTGTGGGAGTGGGGCACGCAGGCGCCCGGCGGATCGGCCAGACAGAATCACGACTGGGCCCGCTTGCCGAACGGCAACACCCTGCTGCTGGTTACCATCCCGCATCCGGTCAAAGGCCTCGGCCCCAAGGAGTTAGGTGATCAAGGGGTTTATGAGATTGATCCCGCTGGCAGCATCGTCTGGAAATGGGTGGCGGGAGAGCATCTGAGAGACTTCGGTTTTTCTTATGATGGCATTCGCTTCCTGCGCGAAAAGATCGCCCGGAATCCGGAGGAAGTCTGGGGTTATCTCGAGATCAATGACTTACAGGTGCTGGGCCCTAACCGATGGTACGACGCAGGGGATCAGCGGTTCAGCCCGGACAACCTGATGTTCGATTCGCGCAAGAGCAACTTCATTGCTATCATCGAAAAGAAGACCGGCAGGATCGTGTGGCGCCTCGGCCCGAATTTTCCTGGAAGCGAGTATTCCGCGGATCAGCGGATTCTCAACAAACAGCTTCCGCGGCCCGTCGATCAGATCTCCGGTCAGCATAACGCTCATCTCATCCCGGAAGGCCTGCCCGGCGCCGGAAATCTGTTGCTGTTCGACGACCAGGGGGGTGCCGGTTTCCCTCCCGCGGCGCTCGGAATTTACGCGGGATCGCGGATACTGGAGATCGATCCGATCAAGAACGAAATCGTCTGGCAATATACCGGCGCCAATTCAGGCCGGCCGGTCTGGAGCTTTTTCAGCTCGTTCGTCAGCAACGCGCAACGTCTGCCGAACGGCAATACCCTGATCGACGAAGGGATGGACGGACGGTTCTTCCAGATCACGCCGGACGGCGATATCGTCTGGGAGTATGTGCCTCCATACCTCGGAGAAAAGCAGGTTGGCGGCAAGACATTTGTCGACAGCCTGGTGTTTCGGGCTCAGGCGGTTCCGTATGACTGGGTGCCTGATGGCACGCCCCATTCTGAAAATCCTGTGACGGAAATCGATGTCACTAAGTTCCATGTTCCTCGGTAGGCCGGGGCCGCGCCTCAGTATCCGTCTGAAAAGTCTGTCGGCGGAGCGCCAGCGGGGATTTTCGCCGCTGGACCGGCCCGCGAGACGTCTCGACGGATACTGAGCGGCGCACCCCCGGGCTGGAGGCTCAAGATCTCGGGAACTGGTCGGGCAAGCTGGTCCCGGGTGCCGATAAGACTGGATCCCCGATCACCTGCACGTGTTTGTTCCCGTTCTGGCATTCACAAGTGGTTGCGGTACCGTGGTGGTGCTGTCCGGTATACTGGTAGGTTCCCGGCAGAGATCGTGGCAATCTGGTTGGTTCGTGATGGCGGATTGATGCAGCTCGCCATCGACCGGCTGAACAGAGAGGTCCAAATGCTCAAGATCGTCACGGCCGCCGCCTTGTTGCTCGCATCGCCGATCGGCGCGATCGCATCGCCATTTTGTCTGGTGCTCGCGGATGGCTCGCAGCAATGCATCTACGTCGATGGCGCCGACTGTGCGAGGGAGGCCGGCCGGCAGAATGGGACCTGTCAGGTCAACGCAAATGAGTTGAGCTTACCGTCCGCCAGGGTCGGCGAATACTGTCTCATCATGCCGAGTGGATATTCGACCTGCGGCTACTCGGACGGAGCGATCTGCTCACGTGATGCACTGCTGCAGAAGGGCGTCTGCACACTCAGCGCCGGCGCGACGACGCAACGGATTCCGGACGCGTATGCCCCCAATGCCGGCCGATAGGCGTTGCAGGGGCCTTGCCCCCGGTTCGTCTCCGGCGGCGTGGTGCGCGGGGCGGAGCTTCAGAATGAAGGCAAGGAGGCCTTCTAACGACAGCATCCGCGCTCAACGGGCAAGGTGTGGCTGAGAGTTTGAAACGCTACCGCTCTAACAAGGACTTGCTGTGGTTTTCCGGTCGAACGACTCGTAGGCGGCTTCAACCAAATACCTGGCTTGGTCCTCGCGCCCCTCAACCAGTTCCTGGTCAGCCAGGAGAAGCAGAAGGTAGGGGTCCGGGTTCACCTCCGGGGGGGCGGGGTCCCGCGCGAGCCGTCCTTGAGCGAGGCGCTTCATCAGTTCTTTGAGCGGTCTGTTCTTTGTCGCTGGAACAGCATCAAAAAAATGAACCACCGACTGCCGGATCATGCGTGCCTCTTTCCAACATAGGCGTTTGCGAAGCGGCTCCGCCTGCCATCTAACGAAGTCATGCACGGCTGGAACTGACGTTTCATGAATGTTCCTTCCTAACGATGTGTATGCCGCGCTTTTTTACATGCTACGGTACGCACCCCTATCGAGTCTAGGCAAGAAATAACGCTTCCGTGATATATTTGGCAATTTGCGCCTGAAATCGTCGTTTCGTGCCGATGCCACCGTTTGACCTTCGTCACAGACGCATCATTCTGTAGATCCGGTAGCCACGTCTCGTCGCGACTTACAAAAACCGTGAAACTTACGGCCTGGTGATGGTATTTGATATTAACGAAAATTCGTCAACGCTACGTCTCGTGTCGGGAAACACGCCGTGATCCTGCAACATGTCGCAACCCTCCGGCGACCATGGCTGCACCGGACAGCATCTGGCACGGTTAACCGACACCGGCCCCTCCGTCCAGCGGCCTTCACCAGCGCGCGCGCACCGACCGGGCGGTTGCTCAGGGGCATGCGTCCTCACTTCCAGAGCGAACCTCACGTCGATGTGTGACCGCGTGCCACGACGGAACGGTTACCTACACGCTGCGATAGCAGTAGAGCAGGAGGCCATGCACAAAGGGTGCCGCGTACTATCCCGCGCTCACACCATTCGTCCTGACACGAACGTTTAAATCCGGCTGCAACGGCGGGCCGTCCGGGCGAGTTGAGGTAGCAGGCGCCCCCGGAACCGCCTGACCGGTTCGCGGGTTCCGTGGAGTATGTCGATCATCTCAGTTGCCCGCCTTTGATGCGCCAGATTGTCCTCCACCGCGCCACCACGAACCGAGCGTCCTATGTATTCCGTCGCCGCGACCGCTGCAAAGAATGATGAGCCCCTCTGCGTCGTCGGCATCGGTGCCTCGGCGGGAGGAATAGAGGCGTTTCATCGCTTCTTCGAGAAAATGCCGCCCGACAGCGGGCTTGCATTCGTCGTCACCCTGCATCTGGCGCCCGGCCACAAGAGCATGCTGGCGGATATCCTGTCCCGCTGGACCACCATGAACGTGACCGAGGCGGCTGACGGCGATGCAGTCACCGCGAACCACGTCCTCGTCATTCCCGCGGGAGCCATCGCGTGTCTGCAAGACGACCGCCTCTCCCTTCGACACATGGAGGTCGATGCGCCGCGCGACTACGCCCCCATCGATGTTTTCCTCGACTCGCTGGCGGCAAGCCGCAGCGAGGATGCCATCGGCATCGTTCTGTCCGGCACCGGCCACGACGGTGCGCTCGGCCTCAAGGCCATCAAGGCGCGCGGTGGTCTCACCCTCGCACAGGGTACGAACGGGACGACGCCCGAGTACTCCGGGATGCCGGACAGCGCGGTAGCCGCCGGCGCCGTCGACCTGCACGTGCCGGTGGAGGAGATGCCCAGCCATATCCTCGCCGCTCGGCAGGCACGGCTCGCGGCGCTGCAGGATGCGGATCGGCCCACGCGGGATATCGACAAGGTCCGCGCGGCGATCTGCGACATCCTGCGCTCACGCTTGGGGCACGACTTCAGCCAGTACAAGCTTCAGACCTTCACGCGGCGGGTGCAGCGACGCATGCAGGTGCTGCGCATCACAACCTACGACGACTATATCGCCCGCTTGAGCACCGATCGCGAACAGGTCGTGCTGCTGTTCCGGGACCTGCTGATCAGCGTGACCAGTTTCTTCCGTGACTCCGCGACATTCACGATGCTGAAACAGGACGTCATTCCGCGTCTGTTTCGGAGCAAGGACGCGACCAGTGACCTGCGGCTCTGGGTGCCGGGTTGCGCGACGGGGGAGGAGGCGTACTCTCTGGCGATCCTGTTGCTGGAGCACATGGACGCGTTGTCCAT
>JBEKLE010000534.1:0-4273 GCA_050010355.1 Rhodopila sp.
AGCCTTGAAGTCAATCCCGTGCCTTTTGCGAACATTCGTCATGTGTAACCCCTGGCCTTCAGGCCGTTTTAGGGGCGCGAGTCTCTCTTAGCTACCTGTCCAGGATTCGGGGACCACCTCAAAAGTCCCGTCCGTAGCGCCATCTTCGTTAGAGAAATCTCCAGCGCACGCAACGACGCCGAAGTCTTTTAAGGGAGGAAGTCAAGCAATTTTTGCGGGCGTCGCCCGAATCAGGGGGCTCGCTGGATGATCCGATTATGGAATGGGGCGATTACCCCCGGGGTGAGCAATTACAAATTATCCGCGAGAGCTCTGCTGACCGGGGCGAGGGCGAAAACGCGCTAGGTCGGAGAGGACTTGCGGCGATGCCGATGGAGCCACTGCATGCGGTTGGAGTGCTCCTCGCTGTGGTCAGGACGAGCGGTGAACGTGATCAGCGCGGAACTTCCGCTCGGGGTGTTTGGCACTGGCAGTTGCCGATGCGGTTCCGACACCCCACGCTGGCCCAGGCTGTCGATCGCCCGAAACGCCATAATCATCGCCCCGATGCCGAACAGCAGCGAGCCGGCCGCCTGTCCGATCAGCACCCCACGCGGCCCATAGCCCGATCCCCACGCCGTGAACGGGATCGTGCCGAACGTGGCGCGGCCCCAGTTAAACACGGTCGAGAGCAGCGGAAAGCCCAGATTGTTGAACGCGGCGTTGGCGACATACAGCGCCGACGTGAACAGGAAGCTGCCGGCGAGCAGCGAGCAGAATAGCCGCACCAGCTCTGCCGTCACGCCATGCGCGGAAAAGGCAAACACGATGCCATTCTGCGCCAAGGCGAGCGCGATCCAGGCGACCACCACGGCGACCAGCACGAAGGCAAGCGCGTCGCGCAGCGTTTCCCGGATGCGATCCGGCCGGCCGGCGCCGAGATTCTGCGCAACGATCGGCCCGATCGCCCCACTCAGCGCAAAGACCAGGCCGAACGCCACCGGTGTGATCCGGTCGATCGTCGCCTGCCCTGCCACCGCCTCGGGATGCTCAGCAGTTGTCGCGCGTCGGCGACCAACATGCGGGAGACGAGCGGTGTCAGCATGTCGTGCCGCCGTGCGACCCAATACAGCCCGAACAGCGCCCACGACAGCCGCGAGATCATGGTGCTGATCGCGGCACCGTAGAGGCCGAGACGCAGTACGAGGATCAGCAGCGGGTCGAGTGCCGCGGTCACCACCGCACCGATCAGCGTCACATCCATGGCACGCCTTGGGTCGCCGAGCGAACGCAGCAGTGCCGAGCAGCCCATCCCGATGCCCAGCAGCGGCAGCGAGAACGCGGTGATCCGCAGATAGCCAGCAGCGAGCGCACGCGTCTCACCCTCGGCGCCGAGCAGACCGAGCGACCAGCCGAGTGTGGTGACCGTCACGACACCGAGAACCGCAAGGGCGCCAGCCATGACCGTCAGGCTCGAGGTCGCCAGCCGCCGCGCCACGTCGAGGTGACCAGCCCCGATCTGGCGCGAGACCAGGGCACCAACGCCGATCGTCATGCCGATCGAGAACGACACTTGCAGGAACGATATCGCGCCGGCGAAGCCGATCGCGGCGGCAATGGCGCGCTGGCCGAGCCGTGAGATGTAGAACAGGTTGAGCAGGTCGACGCCGAACACCGCGATCAAGCCAATCGCTCCGGTGCCTGCGAGGACGATGACGTGGCGCATCGTCGAGCCGGTCACGTAGCGTGCGGTCTCCGCTGCGTGGGACGGCGCTGTCATTCCTTCACCCCCGGCCAGCGCGCTGCCACCACGGCCGCGCCCTCAACTCCATGGTAGCGATGGTGCGCGGCGCGGTCATGCACGCCTGGTTGGGCGCGACCTCAGCTTCGCGCCGGCCAGGCAGAGGCGGCCGCAAGCGCGTGCAACCGATGGGGGACCCCATCGTAGTCGGCAGTGCCGCCAACATTTTCGGGGGAGGCGCGGCCACCCAGGATACGGGCGCCGGCCGGGACGTCGAAACACGGAGAACTGCACTCGGACTTTCGTCGGCCGCCACCTCTGACCCACGGTGCCGGCAACGGCGACCGGCACGTCAACGAAGAACGCCCAATACCTACCGTCTGCGACGGCGTGATCGTCCACGGCACCACTCCGGCCGCAAAGCGCGACGTATGAGACAATCCACTCCGTCAAGACCGGGATAACGCGCCCGTCCCTGACGGATTGCCAGGCAATGAAATCTGGCTGGAGCGCTATCCCTTCGCGGCGTCAAGCGCCCCGCACGGCGCCTCGGCGTTGTTGGCGCTGAGCCGCGCCTTGACGTCGGACAAGGGTCAGCGCCCCGCCATTGCCGACGAAGCCCGTTGGCTCGATGATCAGTCGCGCGTGCAGCGGGGTCGCAGCATGGGTCAGCGGGCGCGACACGGCACTGACCGGACTGGCGTAGAGCGGTGCGCCCATCGAAATGCGTCACCCATGATCGACCGTCCCGCCCGCTCGCCTTGGCGGTCTTCCGACAGCAGCATCCGGTGCTGTGCTGGGTTTTGTTGGTCTCGGGTGCGGCTGCTGGGTTCGCCTTGAGGGTCATCGTTTTGAGGCGGCCGGAAGCGGTTCACGCCGGTCGATGCCGACGATGCTGTTTGATCCCATGGATGCCGCCTCCCCTGGCTTGGCGCGACACACCCGTGCAGCCCGCTCGATGGCTTGATCTGGCCAGAGGGTGAAGGGCTGACGCCCCTTGCGTCCCTGCAACGCGGCCAGTCTAGCTATTTTCCGCCGACGCCCCGCCCTTTCCAAGAAGGGCGCGCCTTTGCAGCGCGAAACAAAAATGGCCGGCCCGTCCCCGTCCTCCGCTGCGCTGCGGCCCTCAAGGGTGCGGCCGCGAGTCCTCCGCCCTGGCCAGCGCCATCAGGAAAGCAACAGGGGCGCCGCCCTGTTAACCCCGCCAGCGATCGACGGTCCCTGGACCCTTGACTCAGGGGGTCATTGACTCTGCGACAGACTTCCGAGGCTGCCGCGGCACGCCAGCGGCCGGCGATAATCGCGGCGACAAGCGCCCGTTCCGGCTCGCTTGGCGTCCCGCCGATGCTGATGCGCCTGGGACCAGCAAAGCGGGCATGTTAAAAGGTGATGCATGACCAAAATGCAGCCTGCGCCGGCCGCCGGGTTCGCGGCGGCCGAGCGAGACTATATTCGCCGCGAACTCGACATGGTGTTCTCGACCCTGCCGACCGTGGGCGAAGGCTTCCAGCTCAGGACCTGGCGCGGCGGCCCGCAAGCCGGCCAGCCAAAGATCCCGCCGGTCGCCAAGGGGCTTATGGAACGGGGCCTGATGCAGCTTGACACCAGCGGACGCTTGCCGCGGCTGTTCTTTACCGAGGCGGGGCTCGCTGAACTCCGCGCGATGATGACGGACCGCCGCTTCGCCGATGCGAAGAAATTCGCCCATGTCCGCCAGGAACTCGGCATCGATCCCGTACCGGACACGGAGATCCTTCGCGCCTGAGGGCGAGGGTGCGAACACCCGTCACAATCGCAACCCTAATCGCGCTCCGCCAACGGCATGGCCAACGTGCTGGGCGCCGCTGCCGCAGTGCCCTTCATCAGCACGAAGCCCGATTCCGTGAGGTGCTGAACAAGCCGATCGGCGGTGATCCGCGCCATCATGTCGTCGGCATGGTTCACCCGCTTGCGCCCCTGATAGCGCAGCGCGAATGACAGGGCATCAGCGATTTCTGTCGCCGTGGCGGGGCGCAGGTGAGACGTGTCGGGCATGCCGGGATGGTAATGGTGAGATAAGAACATAGCAAGAACTTTGACGCCTCGATGATCACGCGACGGCGTCTCCGCATCACCCGGCCTCATAGGGTTCCACGAACGTCGGCAACACCACGGCACGGAACCTCAGCGTGTCCAGATCGGGATGGCATCTGGCACAATATCCAGCATCTCGGTCGCCGCGTCCTGATCGGGCCATTGCTCCCGGAACGGTCGGTGATAAACGGCCCGGAATCTCACATAGCCGCGGTCCGTGGCCGTCGTCGGTGTCACCTGCGCCGGCCGTTGCGTCCTAGCCGTTTCACGCTTTTGCCGCCCGGCTTTCGTCTGTGCTTCGACTTTGGCATCAGGATGCCGCTCTGTCCTTGCGAGGACGCAACCGCACAACCTTGGCCGATCGCGCGGGCAACGGCGTCCACCCCGCGATCGACCGGGCGCATTCCCGCGCCCTGGAATTGTCGATGATGCCAGGAAACCGGCGGCGCAACTCGATGGCGGCCGAAAGCTCGCCTTCCT
>JBEKLE010000535.1:0-7294 GCA_050010355.1 Rhodopila sp.
ACGACGATTTCGAGGCGGGAAATCGCCTCCTCCAGGTTGCCGAACTCGCCGACCCATTCCAGGTGGTAGCCGCCAGGGATGACGACCGCTTCGTCCACCTTTTTCTGGGCCTCCAGCACCGTGGTGCCCAGGTCGCGCCCGCGCACGCTGAACTTGATCGGGATGTAGCGCTCCTGCCCTTCGCGATAGATGAACGAGGCGCCGGAGGTCAGCCGGATCGACGCCAGGTCCGTCAACGGGACCGGCACCACACCACTGCCGTTCAGGTTCGGCGCGCCGACGACAATATGTCTGATGGCATCAAGGCTTTTCCTGTACTCGGGCGCCAGCCTGACGATGATCGGAAAGTTCCGGTCCGAGCCGTCCTCGTACAAGTTTCCCGCGGCCTGGCCGCCGATCGCCGCCTGTACCGTCGTATTGATATCGCCCGGCGCCAGCCCGTACCGCGCTGCCTTGGCGCGATCGATATCGATCCGCACGGTCGGTTGACCGAGCGAGGCGAAGACGCCGAGGTCTGTGATGCCGGGTACGGTCGCCATTACGTCTCTGATCCTGTTCGCTGTCTTTTCCAGCGTTTCCAGATCGCCGCCGAACAGCTTTACCGAATTTTCCCCCTTCACGCCGGAGGCCGCTTCCTCGACGTTGTCCTCGATGTACTGGGAAAAATTGAAGTCCACGCCGGGGAATTCGTCTTGCAGCCGCTGCGTCATCTGTTCGGTGAGCTGGTCCTTGTCGATGCCGGCGGGCCACGCGTCGAACGGCTTCAGCGGGACAAAGAATTCCGCGTTGAAGAACCCGGTGGCATCGGTGCCGTCGTCGGGACGGCCGTGCTGGGACACGACGGTGACCACCTCCGGATAGGACCGCATGAGCGCGCGCATGCGGTTGACGTAAGTGTTGCTGTCCTCCAGCGAGACCGAGGTGGGCATTGTTGCGCGGATCCACATGTTGCCTTCCTCGAGCTTTGGCAGGAACTCCATTCCGAGGGTCCGCACCGCAAGCCCGGCACCGAGCATCAGCAACAGCAGGACACCCAGGATGAGCACGCGGTTGGCGAGGGCGAAGCGGGCGGTGGGCTCATAGCACCGGTGCAGGAGGCGTACCGGCAGGGTGTCGGTCTCGTTTTCCTGGCCGCGCAGCCAGACGGCGCAGAGCCCTGGCGTTACGGTGAAGGTGGCGATCAGGCCGCCCGCGATGGCATAGGCGTAGGTGCGCGCCATCGGACCGAAGATGTGTCCCTCGATGCCGCTCATGGTGAACAGCGGCACGAACCCGGCGATGATGATCGCGGCGGAGTAGAAGATGCCGCGATTGACCTCGATCGCGGCGTTGCCGATCACGGCGTATTTGCCGCGCAATTCGGCGATGGGACGCGAACGGTGGACCGCCGGGGACCGCTGGAATCGTTCCGATGGCGGCTGCGAGAGGCGGCGGATGATGTTCTCCACCAGGATCACCGTTGCATCGACGATGAGGCCGAAATCGATCGCCCCCACCGACAGCAGGTTGGCGGATTCCCCGGTCAGCAGCAGCAAGCCGATGGCGAAAGCCAGCGCGAACGGGATTGTCGCCGCGGTGATGCAGGCGGCGCGCAGGTTGCCGAGGAAGACCCATTGCACAATGAAGATCAGCACGATGCCGACCAGCATGTTGTGCAGCACCGTGTGGGTGGTCACATTGATCAGGTCGGAGCGGTCGTAGATCTTCTCGATAAGCACACCGGGCGGCAGGATGCCGGAGGTGTTGATCTGGTTGATCAACGCTTCCACGCGCTTGATCGTCGGCAGGCTTTCGGCGCCACGCCGCATCAGCACGATGCCCTGGACGATGTCGTTGTTATCGTCCTGCCCGGCGATCCCGAGCCGCGGCAGGTTGCCCACCGTTACGTCTGCGATATCGCGCACCAGAACCGGCGAGCCGTTGTTCTGCGCGACCATCGTATCGCGAATGTCGTCGAGCGACCGGATCACGCCGACGCCGCGCACCACGGCGGCCTGGGTGCCGAAGTTCACCGTCTGGCCGCCGACGTTGATGTTGGCGTTGTTCAACGCGGCGATCACCTGCGGTACCGTGAGGCCGTAGCCCACCAGCTTGTTCTGGTTGATCGTCACCTCATAGGTCTTGGTCTTCCCGCCCCAGCCGTTGACGTCGATCACGCCGGGAACGGCTTTGAAGCGGCGTTCCAGCATCCAGTCCTCGATCGTCTTGAGGTCCATCACCGAGTAACCCGGCGGCCCCACAACGCGATACCGCATGATCTCGCCGATCGGGCTTTCGGGTGAAATCTGCGGCACCGCATTATTCGGCAGCGGCGACAACTGCGACAGGCGGTTGATCACCCATTGTTCGGCCTGTTCATAGGTAAAGTCGTAGGTGAACTGCACCTTGATGTCGGACAGGCCGAACAATGAGATCGTTCGGATCGCGGTTACGTTTGGAATGCCGGCCATCTGAATCTCGACCGGGATGGTCATGTAACGTTCCATCTCCTCGGCCGAGGATCCCGGGCTTTGAACGATCACATCGACCAGAGGAGGCACCGGGTCGGGATAGGCCTCGATGTTCAGTTTCATGAACGCGATAGCGCCGCCGGCAAACACTGCCAGCATCAGGACAACCATCAGGACGCGTTGCCGGAGGGCGAGGGCGATCAGTCCATTCATAGCTCGTCCCTTGTCTGCCTATGCGCTGGTCTGTTGGTTCAGTCGCCGGTCGCCGCGCGGTCGATGAACACGGCACCGGAGGTGACAATCTTCTGGCCCGTTTCCAATCCCGACAGCACCTCGACGACCCCGTTACTGGTTCGGCCCGGCTTGATCTGCTGGATGGCAAGCGTCTTCGCCTTGTCTTCCGCGAGCCAGACATGCGCTTTGTCGCCCTCATACACGACGGCATCCTGCGGCACCGCCGGGTGCATCGCGCCGGCGCCGGTGATGATTCGGAAGCTTGCAAACATTTCCGGCTTCAACGCGTCATCCTGATTATCCACTTCCGCCCGGACCGGCAGCCGATGGGTCGTGGCATCGATCGACGCGGCGACATAGTTCAAACGCCCATTGAACGCGCGGGAGGGGTAGGCTGGCACGCGGACCTCCAAGGGGTCGCCCTTGTGCAGAAACGGCGCGTCATCCTCCCGTGCGTTCGCCACCATCCAGACCTTCGACAGGTTGCCGATCATGAACACCGGGCTGGTGGCCCCGGCCGATGCGCTGATAATGTTCTCATCGAGTGTCAGAAGGTCTGGCGTCGCCTCGATCGTTGCGATATCTGCGTCGGTCTTGCCCAGTATCCGCAGCCGGCTGCGCACGGCGGCCAGCGCGATCTGGGCGCTGTTCATGCCGCCCTGTGCCGTCGCCAGATCGACCTGCGCCTGCTGCCAGTCCTTCAGTGCCGCGCCCTGGCCGAGATAGAGGGCGTGTTGCCGCTTCTCGTTCGTTTCCGCCAGGTTGAGTTGCGCTTTGGCCGTCTTCAGGCCCGAGGCTGCGGCGATCAGGTCGTTCTGTGCCTGCGCCAGCTCCGTTGCCTGGATGGCGAACAACGGGTCGCCGCGCTCGACGGTATCGCCAGCGCGCGCCATCAACTGCGTGACGCGTCCGCTGTAGGGCGAGAACACGGGTGTCACCAGATCATCATCCAGCGCGATCTTGCCGTCGGTTTCGGCCGCCGGCTGGAACACCTGCTCCTGCACGGTCTGGATCTTCAGCGTGGCCCATTGGCGGTCGGACGGCTTGAACGCGGCGCCCTCGGCCGAGGCTTCCGCCGGCGCGCTCGCTGGTTCAGATAAACCGAGCATGCGCTTCACGACCGACCCGCCGGTGAACCCGATCACCAGCAGGACGAGAAGGATCCCGATCAGGAGAACCTGTATCCGGCGCGGCAGGTGCGGGCCCAGCCGCGCCGGCGGATCGGCCTCCGGCGATCTCTTCGGGGTTTTGGCCGGCTTCGGAGCCTTGGCCGGTTTGGGAGCCTTGGCCGGCAGATCCTGATCCATAGCCTCACCTGCTGTTGGAGCCGGGCGGCTGAACGAACGCGCGGCCTTGTATCCCAACTCCTAAGTCAGGGCGCTTAACACAGCGTTAAAACCGATGCACGGCTGCCAACACCGGCAGAATTGACGAGGCGGTGGTTGGACCGAAAGTCCGTGGCCCGGATAACTGGCTCCGAGCAGGCGCGAATTTTCCGTCTAAATCGCTGGCACAATCCGTTCGGCTGTTTATGCGACAGGCATGTGATCAGGTTTCGACTTATCCCAGACACTATGTGACTTTTTGATGAAACCTGTCCGACCTCCGCGAAATCGGGCCCCCGCCCGGGACAGAAGGGGGAACGGTGTGCGGGAGTTGGCTCCGCGCGGCGGCCCGTGATGGCCGCCGGCCTGCGGGTCAAGTCAGATGGCGCATGAAGAACGCCGTTGTGGGATCGTGTGAGGTCGCCGAACCGCGCGTGGCATTGTCGATATAGAGCAACTCCAGCGAGCCGCCGGCCTGGCGGTAATTGTGCGCGAACCGCTCCGGCTCGTTGCCGTCGAAACTTCCTTCGGGGTCTCGGTAGTCGTGGGTCGGGTCTGGCCGGCCCTGGATCCATAGCGCCGGCGGCAGGGCGACCTTCTCCCCGCGCTCGAGGATCAGCATGGGGTTGCCTTCCTCCATTGCCGCGGTGGTTTTCCAGTACAAATCATGGCGCGACGGAATATCGCCCACCCACGCCGGCGGATTGCCGGAGTCACGTAACCGCACCGCGTTGCGGTAGCGTGAAAGCGGATTGATCACCGGCCATTGCATGACAACAGCTTTCACGGAGGCATCGAAAGGGGCGCCGTCGGGCGAGGCAATCGCCGCATATCGTGGATCCTTCGGGCGCATCGCCGCCAGCATCGCGAGGTGCCCTCCGCTGCTCTGGCCGGACAGTCCGACAGCATCCGCGCGCAATTCCAACTTCCCGGCATGCGCCTTCAGCCAGCGGACCGCGTAGTTGATGTCGACGAGTGACGTTGGATAGCCGGACCCGGCGTGCCGGAAGTTCAGCGCTGCGACAGCGACGCCGGCGCGAACCAACGTCAGGTCGCGTGGCTCGCAATCCTTGAGGTCCCCGTTGCACCAAGCGCCGCCGTGCAGGTCCACGACCAACGGGAAGGGCCCGGTCCCCACCGGCATAAAGAGGCGCAAGCGCTGCGGCCCGTCGGCGTGTTCGATATAATTGAAGTCGGCGACGGTGTAGTCGAATGGCTGGTTGCTCATTGAACGCTCCCGTTTGATTTGCGACCATCCTAGGACCGGCGGACGAGACGGACAACCTCCGGGGTGGATTGCTTTGTGACGCCGCGCGCCGGATGCTGCAGGCCCGCGCCGGCGCCATTTGGTCTGCTAACAAACAATTGAATATCGACAACGTTGTCATGGTCGAAACGATACCTTAAGGCACCGGACATGAGTTCAAGCCCCTATGATTTAACGGTTTTGCGGGAACGAGCGGCGCTCTGGCGGGCTGAGGCGGCTGCCGCTCGGTTCGAGGCGATGCGTGCTTTCTGTCTGACCGAAGCGGATCGATGCGAGAGCCGCGTTCAGATGTCGCTCTCGACGCCAGTGTTTCGCGAGATGCCTGACCATTCGGCGTCGGCCCGCACCGGGTAAGCGACCGTCCTAGAATCGGCATCTGCGCGGCTCTTGACGGGGGTGTCCCGTTTCCCGTTGATCGCTGATCAATCTTCCTGCGAAACCTTGGTTGGGCCCTAGTGCCTCCCGTCACCGATTTTGACGGGATGCCGCGTCGAGCCAGCAACGCCTTTTCGGCTGCGAGGTGCGGCATGAACCCCGTCAGTCTGAATGACTCGGGCCACTAGTTGTCTGCGCCGCGAGTTGGCTCGACCGGATCTCGAACAGATCGCTGATCGGGCTTCACATCTGACGCGGCTGGGTTCCGCTTTCCGGTCGACTGGTTTGAAGGACCAATTTAGTCGTTGCGCGGTGCTTTTTGAGATGCTCGATTGGCGGCAGCGATCGGGGCGCGACCTTTCGATCGAACGCGACGCCGCAATGGCTGTGTTGACCATCGTTTGGCCGGAACTTGACGTGTTTCGTTCCGCCGATACGCTGCCGGTGACCTGACCACGAGGCTAAATTCGCGAGGTTACCGCTTGATTATTCCAATATTGCTTTCGAGTTCGTTGTTTGTAACCTTTGTGAAAGACACTGTCTGGTGGAACACGCCCGGCGGAAACGTGACCGAACATCGGGACCGGAATGTCGCCAGTTGTTCGTTGACGCTTTACAATGACGACGGCAGTGTCACGTTTGAATGGGACGACCCGGGCAACGTGCTGGTTACCGCCGTCGACAAGAAGTGGGCATTTCCTGATACCGGGAGAATGCCCGTTGCGATGCAACTCGGTGATGTATGGCTCAGTAATCACGGCGGGTCGGCAGTCATCGATGCGGTGGGCCACGGACGTGCCATCGGTTTCGTCGCGAATCAGGCGGTTGATGATCTCCTGCGGCAAGCCGGCAAGATTGTAATCAAAACCAAGGGTGTGGATCTAACGATCACGTTGACCCGATCCAAGACCCGTGTCTTGCTGTCACGCATGAACGACTGTCGCCAATCGATCAGGAAATAGCGGGCGATCCATTCGAACCCGGGCGTCAACCGGGTTCGACAGTCCAACCGGCGGCTACCAGATCCTTGAAACCGCCGACGTTACGCACGTCCTTGAAACCCATATCCAGCAGTGTCTTGCCGGCAAGGGCGGCCCGTCCGCCGGACCCGCAGTAGAGGATCACAGGGCGGTCCTTGCGGAGACCAGGTTCATGGGTCGGCAAACCCGAATCGGCGCGGAATTCCAGGAGGCCGCGCGAAATCGCCACCGCGCCTTTCACTTTGCCGCTGGCGGAAACCTCGGTGCCGTCTCGCACATCGAGTACCAGAGCATCGGCGCGTGCCACCAGATCGGCGGCTTCGGCCGGCGTGACTCCCGGCACAGCGGCGCGGGCAGCGGACAGCAGGTCTCTTACGGTGGTCGGCATGGCAGTGTTCCTCGCATTCTCGGCTGAGATGAGCGTAATCCTGACGGGGGCAGGGTGAAAGGATGCTGGCTGGCGCTCAACACCGCGCGAAGCTGTCCAACCGGCGGGAGCGAGATTTGGTGGCGTCCCCGGCGCGATTGAAACTACTTAACGAAATCAATATCTTAGAGTGCTAATCCGGCTCGATTGTCGTATTGTGGATCAATGGGTTAGGAGGAAAATGTCAACCTTTTTGACGGCCTATCCGCGCCACCGCCGCCCGAGCCAACAGCTTT
>JBEKLE010000536.1:0-4249 GCA_050010355.1 Rhodopila sp.
GCTTTGCTTTGCCATCAGCGCCAGCGGCGTGAACGGGTCGCCGTCCTCCGCGTGCCAGGTCGTTAGGCCCCCCGGGTGTCCGGCGACCAACAAACGGATGTAGGCGAACGCCTCGGCGCCGCGCAGTTCCTGCATGGCCACGCGATCGGGGCGCATTCTCAGGCTGGCCTCAACAGCCTGTTCAGCGGTCACGTTCGCCGAACCGTAGAGCAACGAAACCCGATTGCGCTGGCGAAGCACCCCGAATTCCTCGGTGTCCTCGATGGTGATCACTCGCTCCGTGACGGGGATCTCCCGCATCAGGCGCCGCAGCAGGCTTGTCTTGCCGCTGCCAACCGCTCCCGTCGCGGCAATCGTCTTGTGGCTCCTGACCGAGAGACTGAAGAAATCCGGCCACGCCTTCACCCGATACAGTTCCAGCAACTGTTCATCGGTCTTGCTGCGGCCCTTGGTCCCCCTGGTCGCCGCCGTCATCAGCAGGTCAAAGTCGGGATCGAAAACCGTCTTCTCGTCCTTCGACGGGTTGCGGATGGTGATCGAGATCGTGTCCCGGGGGACGGCGGGCGGGCGGACGATCGTGCACCGCTGTCCATCGGGGAGGGTCGTCATGCAAATCGGGTTGTCCGCGTCGAGCTCCTTGGACAGCAGCCAACCGGCCAGGATGCCGATCTGATCCAGCCGATCGAAGGTGAACTCCGGGACGTCTCGGCGGATCCACCCAGCGGCGTACTCGATCCAGACCTCACCAGGTTTGTTGATGACGACTTCGCGCATCCGCGGATCGGCGAGCACGTCAGCGATCGGCGCGAGGAAATGCCGCAGCGGCTCCTCGCCTGTCCTTGTCAGCATTACTTATTTTCCCCTTTTGAGACGAGAATTACACCCAGGATCAGCGAAAGCAAAAGAAAACCCCATCCGACGAAAGACTCTTTTGCCCATGCTCCCGGTTCTGGACTACTAGCGCCGGCATTATTTCGAGGATCACTCCAACAAGAAATGCTACAACAGCAATAATGATGAAGCCCCCTCGCACAGCGGTTTTCCCAGTCATTCATTTGTCCGTTATTGTTAGATCGTAACACGGGGAGAAGTCGAGCACCTTGGTTATGAAAACCGCGATGGCCGAACCCTGGTTGACTGTTATTGTTGGTGGTATGTCGATCTGCTTGCGCAGTATCGCGCTTGCAATACTGTCAAGCCCGTTGCTGCCGCCGTTGAAAGATAAATAAGTGTTGCCTCCTTTGCTGAGGGAGGCTTGCGCCAGGCTTTCGCCGCCCTGGCCGAGCGTGAGCAGCATCGCCGCCCCGAACCGCTCCAGATAGTGAGGATCAACGCTCCCGGGCACGCCGGCCTGGCCGATGCCGTCAGCGATCGGCGCGTTGTCGAACTTGATAAAGCACCCGGTGCTGGGATCGCGCACCCAGTCGGCTTGCACGAACAGGCGGTTTTGGCCGGTCTGAATCTGGTTGTGATACCACCCCTGGATCATCGATCCGCGGCTCAACAGCGTGACGCCGTGCGGGCGGATGTCGTGGTCGATATGGCACTGGATCGGCCCCTCGAACGTCGAGTTCACGCCCGTATCCATGACGCAGGCCAGCAGGCCGGGCTCGAGCAGGAACGTCTGGTCGCCCAGCAGACCGGCTTTGACGCCATCGACGTGGCTGGTCGCATCGCTTGTCGGCAAGCTGGCCGTGGGGGTCCCTGGCGGCTGCGCCTGGCGTGGGGGCAGTGGCGGCGGATCGGTGAATGAGATCATGTTGGGCTTCGGCCGGGCCGGCGGCTGTGCGGCTGTCGCAGCGCGCACGAAAGCCGGCTGCTGTGTCGCGGCCGCGGTTGGCGGCGGGGCTGCTGCAAGCGGCGTCGGGGACGCTGACGGAGGCTCGGAGCGCGGTAGCGGCGCGAACCCAGCTTGTGTCAATGCCGGGGCCGGCGGCGCGGCCGGCCGCGGGATGACCATCACCGGCGCGGTGTAGGGCACCGTGGCGCCAAGCTGCGTCGGCAGCTTCTCTTTCATTGGCGGCGGTGGCTTGCTGGCATCGTGCCACGCGGCCAGGCCGATCACGCCAGCGCACACCCCAAGAATAACGGGGATCCCCACCTTCTTGGACATGAACGGCGAAGGCTTCGATGTCCCGGCCACGGGAGACACGCCGCGCTGTCCACTCATCGCACCGCTTTGGTGTCGCGCCGAACGTTCGGGCTGATCGTGCCCGTGAAGGGGTTGGCGCCGACCGCGTCAAAGCCGGCGTTGCAGACGTCGATGACCTCGGTCGGTCCCTTCCTGAAACGCCAGTGCCGGGCCGTCTCTCCGATGACGAGAAGGTCCTTGTCGAGCTCAGGCGAGACCTGACGCTCGTCCTTGCTCTCGGGGTCGCACGGTTTCGCCCCATCGGTGACAACATAGAGGGCGGGGACCGTCCGGTTGCCGAGATACAAGAGGCCGGTAACCTGGGTGTTGTCCGACATCGCGTCGGGCGCGAGGTCGAGGGCCGCCTGCGGCTTGCCCTTGACCACGTATTTCCAGTTGCGGACGCCATAGAAGATATCCGTCTTCAGCCGGTCCTCGGCCGCGACCTTGGCCGCCAGCTTGACCGCGGCGATACGCCGCTGGGTCGCCACCTGTGCTGCTGCCTGCTCGGCCTCGGTCGGTCGGTGTGGTTCGGGCGGATAGGTGAACGACAACCCGGCGGTCAGCCTCGGATCGTCACAGTCCTCGAAATCCTGCCCTGATGTCGGCGTGCAGTCGTCAGGTTGGGCGGGGAGCGCCACGAGGACGAAATGATAGGCGCGGTTCGCTCCTTCTTCGGTGCCGGTGATGACCTCAGCGCTCGATCGGCCGGCCCGCACCGGCCACAGCGGCAGGATGTTCCGGAGTGGCTGTCTCGCCTGTTGCTCGGGGTCCGGGCCGTTCCACGGCGGTTCCACGGTCTTGCCGTCGGCATTGTAGCCAGCGTCGAGAATGACCTGGCGGATGTTCTCGGTCGGGCCGAACGTGATCGACAACGGGCGCCCGACGGCCCCCACGACCAGCACGGGCTCCGTCGGGTTATACCGCGCAACCTGCACATGCGGATCGTCGCCGATCGGCCTGGGGTGTTGCAGGGCGTGGGCTGATGTCGTGGCGGCGCAGATCATGGCAGCCGCCGTCATGATGGGGCGCATCGTTCAGTCCTGGCTGGATGTGTAGCTGATGACGAACAGACCGGCCTCGTTGTCGAGCCGGTCTTGGTCACTGGCCATTGGTAATTCAGGATGAAAACTGAAGACCAGGCGCGCCGTCATGTGCGTCGTCTTGATCTGGTTTGTGTTCGCCAGCAGCTCGCTTTTGACGAACGGAACCTCGTATTCGAAGCTGTTATCTTTCCCCTTTTCGCGGGGAATGAGCGGATAGAAGTGGGTCACCAGGCTGTAGCCATTGACCCCGTATTTTGACGCGGGATCGTCCTTCGTCTTCTGCTCGTCGTAGGCCGCCTGTTGAGCGGGTGAGGACATCAGCTTGACGCGATGATCCGTGTTGGAGTCGGTCTGCCAGACAAACTGCTCGCGCAATCCGATGTATTCCGAGACATAGTGGTTGACGACGCGATCGTTGAAGTGCGCGGGCGCATCCTTCGCACCGAAGGACTCGTGAATCTGGCCGGAGGCGTCATCGATCTCGGTGAACCGGACTTGCGGCTGGTTGGTCACCACCACGACCACGAGCGCGAGCATGCCCAGCACGCCGATCCCAGAACCGATGCCGCCAACCCACCAACCGGCCAGGCTGCGCTCACGGTTGTAGATGTCGGCCGCCCGGTGCGCGGCGATCACGTCGTTGAACACCATGTCACGCACGGCCGCGACCTGTTCGTCCGGCGGTTCCAGCAGCAGATCGTCGTGCTCATCGCTCACTGGGCGAACCTCTCGGAACTGTCGGGGACTGGTGCCGCCAGCGGGCGCGGTGAGCCGTCGCCCGGGAGGACGATCAGATCGTTGACCGTCGCCTCCCAGCGGTCCGGATTGAGTTGCACGACCGGATCGTCGGGGCCGACCTCCGGCAGGGGGATGGTCTTGCCGGCGCATCCGGCGAGCGAAAGTGCCAGCAAGATAGCTGTGGTGCGCGTGTTCATAGCGCCCTTCCAACTGCTTTGATTGACCGCATGCCGGCGTCCCCGGCTTTGGACAGACCGGCCTGCGCCGCCTGCGCCGTGGCTACAGGGTGCGCGGCAGCAGACACGGCTGCTCCGGCCCCTGATGCGGCGGTGCC
>JBEKLE010000537.1:0-4236 GCA_050010355.1 Rhodopila sp.
CCGAGTGATGAAGGCAGCTATCTGCCATCTGACATGGACGGACCCACCACGCCGGTGGACAAGACACCAGGATTGTTCCTGACCTGGCAGAATAGCAACCCCGGCGAACTGTATCTGCGAAAGCTGAAACTCAACTTCGCTAGCGGCAAGGCTACTCTTTCCAGCCCGACAACCATCAGTGTCGCCAACGACAACCTGTCGTGCGGTGTTGGTTTTGGCACGTGCGTTCCGCAACCTGGAACTACACAGGAGCTCGATACACTCGGCGATCGCCTGATGTATCGCTTTGCCATTCGTCACTTTGCCGATCATGATCGAGCCGTGGTCAGCCACGCCGTCGAAAATGGAAGCCAGGTCGCGGCCCGGTGGTATGAAATCTACGACCCCGCGGGCAATGTAACTCTCAATCAGCAAGGAACGTTCGCTCCCGACACCACGTATCGCTGGATGTCGAGCCTGGCCGAGGACCAGAACGAGGATATTGCGCTGGGATATAGCGCTTCGAGTAGTAGTGTCTACCCCGCCGTTCGCTTTACCGGCCGCGTGCCCGGCGATCCCTTGGGTACGATGGAAACCGAAGCCAGCATCATCGAGGGCTCTGGATCACAGGACAATGGTACCTATGCCAATCGTTGGGGCGATTACACGGCAATGCAAGTTGATCCCAGCGACGACTGCACCTTCTGGTATGTGGACGAGTACCTGCAAGCCTTCGGATACTACAACTGGAGCACCCACATCGGATCGTTCGTGTTCGATGGATGCGGTGTTGGCCAAGCAGGTGTGACGCTGGCTCCCACTTCGCTGAACTGGGGCAGGGTCGCCGTTGGCACTACAACCAGACCCAAGAAAGTCAAAGTGACCAACTCCGGAAACGCGACGCTGACCATCACCACCATCGCTGCCAGCGGCGACTTCGCATTAGCGCCGGTCAAAGCGACCAGGAAAGTAACCCCATGCGTGAACGGTGGCAACGTGGCGGCTGGCTCCACTTGTGAGATTGCGGTCACGTTTACTCCGACGCAAGCCGGAGCACTCACCGGTGCCGTAACCTTCACCGACAGCGCTCCGAGCAGTCCGCAGCAGCTACCGCTGTCTGGGACAGGCAAGTAGCCCAAAACCAGAAAGCTAAAACAGAAGGCGGGACTTCGGTCCCGCCTTTTTTGCGGTGCGCGATGTTTGGTGGAACTCGTTGCAAATACCCAAACGCTCGGTTCACTGCGTTTAATGCCGGACGAATCTGGGCAAATGTCAGACAATGGACAAATGTTTGTCGAAATTGAAGGCTCCAAACCTTCGGTAATAGCACTGTAATCAGTACCCCGTACTCTTTCGGCGGATTCCCGGCGCAGCGTAGAGTCAACTCTAATTCGAGGGGACCGAATGAGATCATGGAAAGCGCTGGCTGCCGCCTTGATTTTCTGCTTGCTGGGCGGCATCAAGCTCGTGTTCGATCTGGTCGAGAAGAACAGGCGGCCCAAGTCTTAAGAACCACGCCGCCCGCTTAGCCATCGAGCCACTTTGCGCGTCGCACCCCACGCCTTAAATCCAGAACCAGCCCGGAAAACTGTGGTCTAGCATTTTTGCCGTCGGCAATAACCCACGCACTTCGTTGACGGAATTGTACGGACTGAGGGCACGCTACGACAGCGGCGGCAACGGCAGGGTTCTGACACGAAATCGGAATTCTGCTGTGTGTTCTGCGGCTACTTCAGCGTGTCGCTGCGGTAGAGTTGCCCAAGTTGCGTGCGGCAACCAAACGCCATCCACCGGCCATCGGGCGTAATGGCGGTCGCTGTCCTCATGGGCCGCAGGCCGGTGGCGTCTTTCGGCGTTATCGTCTGCCACAGCTCCCGCTTGCCGGATTCTGCATCGACCTTGGAAATCGTGAGGCCAGTAGCGGTCGTTGCCTGCACAAATACATGCTTCGAGTCCGCCCACCCGATCGGCTCTTCCCCAGCCTGAATGCCGGGGAGCGGCTTGGAACTGCCGTCCGACAGGGAGCGGACGACGAAGGATCCATTCTGATCAACGATGAATGATTGTCCGTCCGGCGCCACCGACCCCCACGGAAAATCTCCGGGCGCCAATTGCTTTGGTGTCGAACCCTCCACATCCGTGAGGTAGAGTGCCTCGGGCTGGCCGGACTGGCTGGCCCTCAACAGAATACGGTGTCCATCCGGGAACCACTGGGCCCATCGCGGCTGTATGCCGTCCCAGTGCAAAACGCGCGCCTGCCCCGGTCCGACGGGCACAATCTGGAGACGGGCCGCGGGATCGTCAGGGAGCACTACCAGCGCCCATTTTCCATCGGGAGTAATGTCCGAGGCGTATCCGCCGCCGCCGAGGCGAACCGCGGGAGAACCATCGGTCTTGCGCACATACACCGAGTAGTCATTGCCCGACTCTTCGGACAGATCGGTGAACAAGATCTCACTCCCGTCCCGGGAGAGGCGCGGACCCCAGCTGTAGGAGAGCCAACTCAGGTCGCGTTCCTGATTGGACCCGTGCTCTACCAGCGTCATTGTTCCGCGGGCTTCTTCCGTCGAAACCAGGGCGCGACCCGACGACGCGATGTCGAGGATGCGGGTCGGCGCCGTGCCGCAATACACTGTCCGCTGCTTCCCCGATAATGCAACCGCATGGATGCACCACTGTTCGCCTGATTCGGCCGCCGAGAACCATATCTCTTTGCCCGACGGCGCCCACGCCAAGCCCTCCAGGGATTCCCAGCCACTCGATACGGTTCGCAGCTGTCCCGAGCGGTCCACCAGCACAAGGTCGCCGCGATCATCCACATTCGGCGGGTGTCGAAACAGCGCCACCTGTTTTCCATCGGGAGAGACTCGCATGTCGCTCATCCAGCCCTCGCCTTCGAGCAGCACTTTCCCGATGGGATATTGCAACTGCCACTTGCCGTTGCCGCGGTCATTGTTGCGATCAATGACGGCGAGTTCGTTCCCGTCCGGTCCCCAATCAGCATCGACCACATTCTCCAGCAGTTCGCGAGGCGCAGTGCCTCCCAAAGGAGAAGTAGCCAGCGTACCGCCCCATTCATAATGGGCGAAATATTTCGGCCGCATGAGGACTGCCATCTGACCCTGACGTGAAATTGCCAGCAGCAAAGCGCCGCCCAGACCCGCAGCCGTGGATGCCGGATAATCCTCGCGAATACTGTAAGTGTCGGGAGCTGCTCCACCGAATCTCGCGCTGTAGAGGACCGTTTTCGTGTCCGGCGCAAATCGGCCGCGAATGACCTCGCCGCGATGGTACGAAACCCGCGTGAACGTCGGGGGCGGCGACGGTGCGGGGCGCAAGTACCAAGCGATGGCGGCTCCCAGTGCAAGGCCAAGAACTGCTGCACCCGCGACGAACGCCGGCCAGCGCGGCTTGCCGGCACTGCCTGCGATGGCCACATTCGCCGCTGTTCTAGAGGTCGTTCCACTCAAAGCTTCCAGCGCAAACGCCAGGTCTTTCGCGGATTGAAATCTCTGCTCTGGCTGCTTCTCCAGGCAGCGCCGCACAATGCGCTCCATCCCCGGCGATACCGGATGATCCATCTCGCCGAGTTCCGGCGGGTCTTCTTTCAGAATCGCCGTCATGGTCTCGGCGGCGGTATCGCGGCGGAAGGCGCGCTGGCCGGAAATCATTTCGTAGAGCACTGCGCCGAAGGCAAAAATATCAGTACGGGAATCGATGGCCGCGCCACGCACCTGCTCCGGCGCCATGTAACCGGCCGTGCCCATGACCATGCCCGCTTCGGTCGGCGAACTGGTCAGCGTCAAACCATCCGAATGACCTTTTGCACCGCGAGCATCGGGGGCGAGCTTCGCCAGACCGAAATCGAGGATCTTCACGCGGCCTTCTCTGGTGAGAAAAATGTTCTCCGGCTTCAGATCGCGGTGGACGATGCCCTTGTCGTGGGCCGCCGCCAATCCCTGTGCAATTTGCGCCGCATAATCGGAGGCCTTGCGCGCGGAAAGGGGGCCGTGCTCAAGCTCGGCGCGCAAGCTGTTGCCTTCCAGAAGTTCAGAGACGATGAAGGGCGAGCCGCCATCCTCGCCGATATCGTGAATGGCAAGAATGTTGGGATGGTTGAGCGCTGCCACCGCGCGCGCCTCCTGCTCGAAGCGGCGCAAGCGATCGGCATCGCTCGAAAAAAATTCCGGCAGCACTTTCAGCGCAACCTCGCGCCCGAGCCGCGTGTCGCGCGCGCGATAGACTTCTCCCATGCCG
>JBEKLE010000538.1:0-4214 GCA_050010355.1 Rhodopila sp.
GACGAATACCAGTTGCACCCGGAGCAATCGACCAGCGCCATCGTCGTCCTCAACCCGCGGGCCAAATACTTCTCCGTCTGATCCGATCACGCACAAGGCAAGGCCCGTCGGCGCGGTTGGAAATGAAATCCCGCGCCGCAGCGTGCCCCACGTGCCGCCGCAACGCGCCCACCGTCCCCGTGTCATGACCGGGCTTGGCCCGGTCACCCACGACTTGCCGACGTCTGAGCATCAAAAGGGTCCTTGATGAAGCAGTAATTCTTGCGCCTTACCCCACGACGCTCGCGTGAACGCGACGATCCCCCGCGTGCGTTTCTGCCCTCCGTCCCTATATCCGATGTCCGGCCAACTCGCGGCCGGCACGCGAGCACGGAGGAGAAACACACATGGCTCAGATCAAACGGCATGCGTCGGCGAACTGGCAGGGGTCCGGCAAGGACGGCACCGGCAGCCTGACGACGCAAAGTGCGACGCTGAAGAACACCCCGTACGGCTTCAATTCGCGATTCGGCGACGGCAAGGGGACAAACCCCGAGGAACTGATCGCGGCCGCTCACGCCGGCTGCTTCAGCATGGCGACCGCGTTCCAGCTCAGCGGCGCCGGCCATCCCCCGGACAGCCTGGACTGCGACGCCAACCTGACCATGGAGCAGATCCCAGGCGGCTGGAAGATCGCCGCGGTCCATCTCGTGCTGAAGGCGAAAGTGCCAGGGCTGGATGATGCCAAGTTCCAGGAACTGGCGAAGGGGGCGAAGGAGAACTGCCCGGTGTCGAAAGTCCTGAACGCAGAGATCACACTGGACGCCAAGCTGGTTTGAATGGTCGCACCGGCGGTCTGGCGTTGGGCTGGGCCGCCGGTGGCGGTCGTGCCCCCGGGTTTGAGCGGGGGAGGGGCCGGCTACAGAAAGTCGTGGCTGAAGATCGCAAAGCTGGGCGATCTACCGGATGACGTCACTCCCCATGTGCTGCGGCATTCGTTCGCGTCCCTTGCCGGTGATCTCGGCTTCAGTGAGGCCACGATCGCCATCTTGATCGGCCACAAGGGACACAGCATCACGTCGAGATACGTCCTCACCTTGGATGCCGTACTGCTGGCGGCCGAGGATGCAGTGGCGGATAAGACCATGAAGCTTATGGAACAGCCCAATCTCAAATCGGAGCCGGATCAAGCTCAACCTCGGTTGGTATCGGATCGGCATCGGTGGTGTGGGACGGAATCACCTCATTATAGGGGTTTTCGTGACACGTCGGGGAATGGCGATGTTCGCCACCACTCATACGATCAAGTCGAGACTCAAGCAGCCACCTGCTCGATCCCGGACCTGGAAGTGGCGGGCGGTGTCGATTTCGGATAGGACGCGCTCGACCTCCAGGGCGAGGGCGTTAGCGGGCCTGCGCGAGCTACAGGCCGATCTGACCGAGAAAGAAGATCACCAGACTCCAGCGCGCGGTCCGCAAACCCTGCGCGCGATCGGCGCGCCGTGCTTCCATGCTAGGAATTTCTCGTCTTCGGCCGACTGCGGATGGTGCTGCCGGGTTCGATGCTGGGCGTCATGCAACTGGCTCTCCGTTTCGGCGTCGGTGGATTTCGGTGGACGGGCGGGGCGGGCGGTGGCAGGGTGCGCGTCGAAATGGAGGGTGCCGTTACACAAGAATCTGCCGCTGACGAGTGGATACGGACAGCCGCATACGCGCGCGAGACCGGCAACCTTGACATCGCCCATTCGATACTGAGCGCGGCGGACGCCAAGTTTGCTGCCCACGCTGGCATCATGATCGACCTAGCAAAAGTCTCTGGCGATCGTGGCGATTGGGCGGCTGCGGAGCGTATTTGGGAGAGATTCGTTCTAGCTTTCCCGCAGGCGCCGTGGTGGGCGTGGCCGTCACTTGGGGAATGCAAATACCGCCAGGGCGACATCTTCGGGGCAGCCGAATCCTTCTCGCGCGCATATGCGCGGTTCCCAGATGAGGGGGCTGTGTTTCTCGTCCACACCCGCGCTCTTCTCTCGATCGGCCAGACGGACGCCATCCCAGCGGTTGTTGCGGCGGCGCTGGACGCCATACCGTCTTGGCTGGATAATGATTTGGTCGAAATGGGAAGGGCGGTACTTTCCATTGGAGCGGTGCCATTCGCGATCCGATGCGCCAACAAACTGATGGACTCAGACGATGACGGACACGTCGGTCGATTTAAGTCCCACCTGAAACATACCGTAGCGGAATTAGACCCGGCGCTACTTAGGCAGATCGAGACGCCCGAATCTGTGAACTGCCTTATGCGATTCGAAAGCCTTGGCGGCGACGCGCCCGGCTGCGAGATCGGACTGGTGCAGCGCAGGTTCAAAGCCGAGCCGCTTGGGTTGCTGCGATGGGCGTCAACAACGCCACACGCGCTGATCGAAGCCCTTCGCTGTGGGCTTAATGGCGTGGGAACCGCAGAGCAAACGCAACTGCTCATGCACCACAATGGCGCCCCTGGAACCGAGGACTACAAAACCAGAGACACCAGATTCGGAATGGAGATGATGACATTTACGCTTGTGTCGTCCATTGAAGCCGACGAGATGCGTAGACGGTCAACGAAAAGAATAGAATTCCTCCGGCAGAAGCTGTTGGAAGATCTTGCGCAAGGCGAGAAGATATTTGTCTACCGAACATTCAACGATGACCTGGATATTGATGGCATCCGCGAGCTAAAGGCCGCCATGTCTCTGCACGGACATAACCGCCTCCTATACGTAAAGCTTGCCGATCCGGGGCGCCCGCCCGGCACGATCGCGCAAATCACCGAAGATCTTATCGTGGGGCGCGTGAGTAGGTTCAGCTTCAGACCCAACCAGGAGCTTTTCCTGGATGGTTGGTTAGAGATGTTCACGGCGACGGCGACGGCTTGGCCCGGCGCGTTCATTGCGAAACCGTCGTTGAGTCAGTCGTGTAAGTAACCGTCCGCACCCCGAATGCGGTCGTGATTGTCTTATTCCCGGTGAACGCTACGCCACTCGGCGCGGCGATCGTCACCGTGGCGGTCGCTCCATTGCCGCCCACATCGTTACACACAATCCTGGTGTTGACCGGGCATGGCGCGGGCAGAGTGATTGTCGGCGCAGTCGTATCGTTGACGTTGAGCATACGATCGATTGTCGTCAACGCCCCGAACGATACAGACTGCACGCTGGTCAAGCTCTGCGCGCTGTTCAGCAGCACCACGAACGTCTGGCTGAACCTAACCGCCGGAACGGCGGTGGTCGACGTGGGCCTCTGGATACCCGCGGCGGCGGCGCGTGGCGTATGCCCCGAAAACGGTCGTATTCGAGAGATGGCCCCCCATCTGCTGTTCTTGACGAGGCTGATCCGCACGAGCCCACCAACCAGCAACAAAAGCACCCTGTGGCTGGTCAAAGATGCCGGAGTCTCCGTATCTTCTGCCACCCCCGGCCAATCCACGCTCCCAACACCCGCCCGCCATCAAACCGTCCGATACCGGTCCACCCCCCCAGAATCCGTCTCCAGCCGCAACTCCCCCCGCCCGAGCATGTGGTTCACATGCGCCAGCACCTCCCCGAACGCGAACCCGGTCTGATGCGCATCCAGCGGCCGCGTAAACAGATGCGGAACGATCTCCGCCACCGACAGCGGAACCTCCCGGCACGCCACAGTGATATCGCCGCACCGCGCGGCATGGTGCTCGATCAGTTCCCCAACCCGGTCATGCAGTCCGTGGAACGGCAGCCCATGCCCCGGCAACACCAGCACGTCCGCCGCAACGCTCGCCCGAACCGCCTTCAACGAGGCCAGATAGATCCCCAGCGCATCCAGATCCGCCTCCATCGGATGCACACTCACATTGGGCGATATCCGAGCAATCACCTGATCAGCGGCGAGGAACAGCCGCTCCTCCGGCCGGTACAGCATCGCCTGCTCCAGCGCATGTCCGCCGCCGGTCATCACCTTGAAATCCCGAGGACCCACGGCCAGTGTGTCCCCGTGCTTGATCCGGTGATACGACGCCGGCACGCCCGTCGTGCGTTTCAGGTATTCATGCCCCCGGCTGAGCACGATCTCGGTCGCCTCGGCCGACAGTCCGTGACGCACGTAGAACGGCCGGAACACATCCTCCCCATAGTCGGCCGGAGCAAACTGCAGCAGCAGCGTGTGCAGATACTCCGGCCGAGGCATCGCCAGGTCCAGCCCAAACCGGTCACACAGCCAGTTCG
>JBEKLE010000539.1:0-4214 GCA_050010355.1 Rhodopila sp.
TGGACCCGAGGCGTTCTGGAACGGCGTCCCGTCAGGCTGGTGACGGTGGCGCTGGCGAACAAAATGGCGCGCATCGCCTGGGCGTTGATGACGCGCAAAGAAGTCTACCAGGCGAAGGGACGAATCGCGGCCGCGGCGGAAGTCGCGGCGTGACGTTCCCAGGCAAGCTGGTGGGCGTCGGGCGCGAGCCCGACTGATCCGGCGGCAGGCGCTGACCAGCGTGATGGGAAAGACTGTGATCAGAACAGTTCAGGCGACACCGGAAAAAAAATGTGCCCCGAGCACGCCTGCGAGATTGGTGCCTGACACGCATGCGTACACCCATGATGGCCAGCGGCAAGTGCTGCGCGACAGGCCGGACATAAGGGCGCACCTGACCGGATCTTTCACCTACGTCGCTCAGCGCTTCATGAGGGAACGCCATTGCACTCGTGACGCGTCACGGGATATCAAGCCCGAATGCCAGGACCATCACCCCGCGGCGATCGTGCCGCGACCCCCGCCGAGCGATCCGCGGCCTACAGGGCGCGACGCAAGGTTACTGCCGCGGCTGCGCCGACGAAGCCGCCGGTGGTTGTCCGATACCGTCGGCCTGCCGATCGGCGCAGTCGACCGGAACGGTGGGCTGACGCGGTGCAGACGTTGGCGGACATGCTAGACCAGTTTCAGGAGTGGCGGGACAACCTGCCGTCTAGCCTGGAAGACAGCCCGACAGCGGAAGCGCTCGACGCCGTGTTGGATCTGCGTGGTCATGTCGAAGATCTTCAGGCGGTCGAGTTGCCAAAAGGCTTCGACCGGGACTGATGGCGCTCATCAATGGCGCTACAAGACACGTTTCCTCAGCGCTCATAAGAATTGACCCGGCTTCAAGGGCCACCGGACAGCACGAGACGGCCATCTTGATAGTCTCTCGGCTCGTGGCCGAGGTCAAGCCCGGCGTCTCCGACGCCCCGCTTCGCGGTTACGGGGCTTGACCTCGGCCACGAGCCGAGAAGCTGGCTTACAGTGCCGTCGACGGTTCGTTCTGTCCGGTGCCCCCAGGTCGGGACGGAATGAGGCGCTTCGGCAGAGTGCGCAGGGCTTGCCACTTCCGGGGCCGTCCTTTGGCGGCTCACGAACCGGAGTTTCGTCAGTGGGCAATCGGGCACTACCCCCGCAAACGTCAAACTTCTACTGCCTCCCCGGCAGAGCCGGGGGAACTCCCATGGGGATTAGTGTAACAATTAGGGATGCTTGTGGATTGGATCCACCCAGTAGACCGCCTCGGGCTTCTCCACAGGGTCGATTTCGAGGTTGATCACGACGGCCTCGTTGTCGCTGCGAACCAGTACGCATTCCAGCGTTTCGTCGGCGGAGGCGTTGATCTCCTGATGCGGAACGTAGGGCGGGACGAATATGAAATCCCCGGTCTCGGCCTCGGCGACATATTCAAGCTTTTCACCCCAGCGCATCCGGGCCTTCCCGCGCAGCACGTAAATCACGCTCTCCAGCGCACCATGGTGATGTGCGCCGGTCTTGGCGTTGGCGTGGATGTTCACCGTACCGGCCCAGAGTTTCTGCGCGCCCACCCTGGCGAGATTGATCGCGGCGGCGCGGTTCATGCCGGGTGTTTGCGGGGTGTTGGCGTCGAGTTGGTCGCCCTTGATGACCCTCACGCCGTTCAGCTTCCAGTCGACCGCTTCGTGATGGTGGTTGTGATGGTCCTGGCTCATGGTCTTGCTCCACTTGGACGTAACCGCACCGATCATGGGATCAAATAATGCGGGGGGCAAACAAAGGCGGCGGGTCAGTTGCCCGCGACGAACCTTTCGAGCCAGTGGATCGTATAATCACCCGCCTGAAAATCAGGGTGATTGACGATCCGCTGGTGCAACGGGATCGTGGTCTTGATCCCCACGACGGCGAACTCGTCCAAAGCCCGGCGCATGCGGTCGACTGCTCTGGTTCGGGTTGGCGCATGTACGATCAGCTTGGCTACCAAGCTGTCGTAGAATGGCGGCACAACGTATCCGGAATAAAGTGCCGAGTCGACCCTCACCCCCAGGCCGCCGGGTGCATGGAACGCTGTCACCCGCCCGGGGGAAGGTATGAACGTGACCGGGTCCTCGGCGGTGATCCGGCATTCGATGGCGTGGCCGTTAAATGCGACTTCAGCCTGCTCGTAGCCCAGACGCGCGCCAGCGGCGATACGTATCTGTTCGCGCACGAGATCGACGTCGCAGAGCATCTCGGTTAACGGATGCTCGACCTGAAGGCGGGTATTCATTTCGATAAACGCGAAGTGCCCGTCCTGATACAAAAACTCCAGCGTGCCGGCATTGCGATAGCCCAGCCTCCTCAGCGCTGCCGTCGCGGTCTCCCCCAATGCATCCCGCTGGGCGGAACTGATTGCCGGCGAGCCAGCCTCTTCCAGCACCTTCTGATGCCGCCGTTGCAGGCTGCAGTCACGTTCGCCGAAATGCACCACGTTGCCGTAGTTGTCGGCCATCACCTGGAGCTCGATATGGCGTGGCCGGTCGAGATACTTCTCCATGTATACGGCAACGTTGCCGAACGCCGCCCGTGCTTCGGTGCGCGCCATGCGGAAAGCGTCTTCCAGTTCGGAGGGGTCGCGCGCCACCTTCATCCCGCGGCCGCCACCGCCGGCGGCGGCCTTGACCAACACCGGATAGCCGATGCGCGCCCCGACCGCCCTCGCTGTCTCCACATCCGGGACTTCTCTGTCGGATCCAGGCACCAAAGGGACGCCCACGGCAGCCATCGCGATTTTTGCCGAGATCTTGTCGCCCATCATGGCGATATGGTCGGTGGACGGCCCGATGAACGTCAGCCGGTGCGCCTGCACCATGTCAGCGAAACCGGCGTTCTCCGACAGGAACCCATAGCCCGGATGGACTGCATCCGCCCCGGTGATCGCCGCCGCGGAGAGGATGGCCGGTATATTCAGATAGCTGTCCTTGGCTGGGGGCGGGCCGATGCAGACGCTTTCGTCCGCGAGACGCACGTGCATCGCCTCGGCGTCAGCTGTGGAGTGCACCGCAACGGTCGCGATCCCCAGCTCCCGGCAGGCGCGCTGGATGCGAAGGGCGATTTCGCCGCGATTGGCAATCAGGATTTTTTGAAACAACGGATTATTCCAGGATGATCAGCACTTCACCGTATTCGACCGGCGCACCGCTTTGCACCAGGATTGCCGCGACCGCGCCGGCTTTGGGTGCCTTGATCTGGTTGAACGTCTTCATCGCCTCGATCAGCAGCAGGGTCTGCCCGGCGGTCACGGGCTGCCCGATCGTGACGAACGGCGGCGCCCCGGGTTCCGGCGAGAGATAGGCTACACCCACCATCGGACTGATAACCGCACCGGGATGAGCGGCGATATCATTCTGCACGGCCGCCGCGACTGGCGCCGGCGGTGCGGTGGTGACCGGGATGAGGCTTGTCGGAGCGCCGGCACCGCGGACAACGCGGATGCGGGAGTCTTTGTCAGCGATCTCGATCTCGGTCAGGCCGGTTTCAACCAGCACCGCGGCCAGGGCGCGGATAGTGTCGGGATCGATGGGGATGCGTGTCAACGGCTTTCCTCCAGAATGTCGGTCATCGGCGCAAGATGGCGTCGTCGCGCCCACGGTTTCGCGCCGGGAGAGGCATAAGCTGCGCGCGTAGCATAGGCAGCGCGCGGGGTCCAACATTTGGGGAAGGCTTCGCCGCGAGCCCGACCACAGGGCTCCGCCCCATAAGCGTTAGGATAAGGTTTCGGTACGCAATATCCTTTGCCGCTGTCGTTTCCGCTTAGCCTCAGCCAATAGTTTGCAGGTTGCCCGCTTAGCCCGTGCCAAGTCCGCCAACGTGAAGTTGCGTGGCGTCAGTGCGGCGCGCAGGAGGTCGATGACGACGGCCTGGATGGACCATAATGAAGGCACACCGGTGTCGTCAGTCTGGTCCAGAGGGGGGAGATTCCAGGATTTCCTGGCAAATGTCGTCGGTGAGCAGAGCGAGGATGAGGTGCGGATAAAGCCAACTCAAGCTTCCCGCCTCAGTACGGGTTGGTAATCGGTCGATATGGAGCAAGGATTTGAGCCGTTTGAACGCGAGTTCGATATCCCATAGAAGACGCCGCTGATAATTTGACACGAATCGGCGAGCCGCCGAGACTCGGCATTCAAGCGCTGTGCGCCTTGGTGCGCTGGCTTGGATCACGCGATGAGCGATTGGCT
>JBEKLE010000540.1:0-4202 GCA_050010355.1 Rhodopila sp.
GTCGCGCGCTGCCAGGTCATCCTCGGCGAAGGCGCCTTCGTCCACTATCTGATAGCGCATCGTCGGCTGCCATGGCCACCACAAGGGTGAATCACCGGGCAGCCCGACGAGATCGCGCAGCGCGAGCGGCGCCGCCCGGTGGCAGGCGCTTCTCGGTCAGCAGGTGCTGCCACAGCAGGCCGGCGTAGACCAGCATGCGCAGCGCCATCCAACGGTCGGAGGTGGCGCCCGCGAGGGCTTCGCACAGCGGTCGTCTGGCACGCCCGGGCCTTGAGGATGACCAGCGTCCCCCCTGCCCCGCGCCAAACTCGCGGAAAATCCCGAGTTTGGCGGATTTAGGTCCGGATTTCGGCCGTAGATCGCGATAAGCGCATCTCAACGAATGCGCCGGATCGCATCGCGGTCGCGCCCCAACAGGGCAATGTCCGCAGTACAGGACCCTGCCCTACCGACGTGCTCTCAGGCCAGGCTGCGCGGACCGACACCCGGCCACGTCTGCAAACGGCCGTTTGCAAACAAGAAAGCACTGCGGCCTATCAGTTACTTGAACAAGACAGACTATACAACAGTTATGCAAGAGCTTGCGCCCGTCAGCTTCGACTCAGCGGAGTCGCTGATTTCGGCCCTGGCGTGCCGCGCTTTCTTTGATCTTGAACTTCCCAAAGCTCGGAAGGCTGATCTCCTCACCCTTCTTGGCGGCCTCGACAATGCCGGCAAACACCGCCTCGACCGCTTTCTTGGCCGTGTTAGCGTCCACACCTGCCGCGATTGCCACTTGATCGATCAGTTCGGAAGTCTTCAATTTGGTCGTCCTTAAAGTTGATGCTGAGCAGCAAAGACCACACATGCGAGAGGATGTCACCGGGTGTCTCGGAGGCGACCTGTCTCCAGCCTACAACTCGAGAACTTTCCACACCCCCTGCCCCGCGCAGGCCGTCCACTGGTGCCCAGTCCGCTGCTACGACTGTGCTGTGTGGCATATCGGCATAGACTTGCTCGTGCCAACGCAGGTCCGTTTCCCCAGCCCGCTGCGACAGCGTGCCGTGACGCTATGCCTGGGACGGGTCAGTCCTGTAGAGCTTGGTCCTGGGTCTCTGGCCGAACCAGACCGCGACCATGCCAAGGAGGTAGATCAGGGCGAGCAGCCGCCCGTCCGCCGGAACACACCGGAGCCCAGCGGGCCCACCGTGCCTGCAAGGTTCCAGCAGAAGCCTTGTCCAGTGGCGCGCATGGCGGCGGGGAACAGTTCGGGCAAATACGCGGCGAAGAAGCCGACCCCGCCGATGCAGGAGAAGCCGTAGACCGGCAGGAATGCCTGCAACCCACCGATTGTGGTAATCTAGTTCGCCACCGGCCTTCGGCCGACCCACCCTGGATGAAAAACTATCACCAAACCAGGGTTTGGGAGAATGGCATCTCTATTTTCTTTGTAGTGAACACGATCAGTGTGTCCGCTAATCTGGCGGGATGAAGGAATGAAACGCGGACCGAAACCTTCCGGGCTGGAAGCGCCGCCGCCGGCCTCCGCGGACGTTGCCGCCATCTTTCAGGTCAAGGTTTCGTTGGTTGGCATCAGTCCGAGAAGCGAGGGCAAGAATTCGTCGCCGCGCACGAGGCCCCCAAACAAGGCTCTCGTCGCTTGGGAGTCCTGCCGGGACCGGACGACCGGCCGAAGGATGATCTCGCCCTGCGGCGGGCTCGGCCGAAGCGGCGGCGTCGGGAAGGACCACCCACGGCCGGACTCCTTTCCGATGGGCCAGGGGCGCCCTATACTCATCCCATGGACAATGTGACCCTGCCCCCTGAGCTGGAAAGCTTCGCGACCGAGGCGATCGCTGCTGGCCGCTACCGCGATCTGTCTGACGTGGTCGCGGCTGGCGTAACCCTGCTGCGGCGAGCGGAGGCCGAACGTGCCGCCTTCATCACGTCCCTCGAAACGGAGCAGGCGGAGGCCGAGCGCGAGGGGTGGCACGAACTGGACGACGTGCTCGCTGAGGTCGACGCGATCATCGACGAAGAGGCGCGCGCCCGGGCATGACCCGGCCGGCAGTTCTCGCGCCGGCAGCCCGATTGGAGTTTCAGCGGGCCGCGCGATGGCTGGCGCGCCGCGATCCGGACGCCGCACGAACGCTGCGGCGGGCCACCGCAGAGGCGGCACGGCTCCTAGCAGGCCGGCCGCTCGCTGGGCGTCAGCAGGCTGAGTTGGTCGGACCGCATTATCGCCTGTGGTCGTTATCGGCGTTTCCCTATGTCCTCGTCTACGATCCGCGTCCCGTGCCGCCGCAGATTTTGCGCTTCCTGCACACCTCACGCGACCTGCCGCCGCTGCTGGCGGACCTGCGCGACCCACCGGGGAACTGAGCGGCGCCTCGGCAGACGCCGCTGTCAGCGCCGTCTCTGTCTGGGCAACGCATTGATCATGGCTGCCTTTCGTCGTCTCCGGTGCTCTCGCCCGTGGAGCCGGCTGCCATGTCGCCGCTTCCAGATGCGTCTGGGGGTTGCTCCTCAAAATAGAGGTTTTGAGGCGTCACGGCGGCGTGAGGGAGCCCCAAAACAGCGACGAAGCGAGCAAAATCTTCCCGTGGCCCGGCGCCCGCTCAGAGGATCGCGATTCACCAGTCGTTCTCCTGAAAAGCTTTCCGAAAAATGATCGTCGGCAGCCGGCGGCATTACTGATGGCGCAGCGCAAGCTGATGCGCGGCGTCAGTGCCCACGCGCCTCTCGCGCTTGGCGTCGCGGCAAGGCTCGTCCACGATCGGCTCGGTACCCACCACCAGGGAGACCCCCCTCCCCTCCCCGCAGCGGCCGCCGTGACCGCCGTGACCGCCGGCCCGTGCGGCAAAGCGTTTGCAAGCAGGAGATCGTCCAATCTGTCCACGGCTCCTTATGTCATCGCGTAATATGACACGATCGCACGTTGACAGTATCGTGCGTATCGAATAGCGTCCGACCGCAATATCGAGCTAGGACACCGATACATGAATGTCATCGCGGTGGCGGCCCAAAAGGGCGGGGTCGGTAAGAGCACGCTGGCTCAGTGCAGGCGAACAAGCCCAAAGACACATTCATCGATGTCCGCCAAAGCCCAGGAAGCGTAACCTGGGTCACGTCCAACAAGTGATTGGCGGCCGGCTCCTCGCCATGAAGCGCGCGGTGCGCTTCGAGCGTCAAATTTCAACGATCTGCTGGCTCACGTCGCTCCGTTCGGATGGGAGCACATCGGTCTGACCGGCGACGCCATTTGGACGGAGGCGGGGCCTGCTCCGCCGATTCGGCCGCTACCGGATGTTCATTTTATGTTCCGGCGCTAGCAGCTGCCGGTCAAGCCGCCGTAACCTCCCGCAGCCGTGTCCACCGGCCCACTTCCGAGCGGTTCCGACACGAGCGTTCCGCTCCTTGGCCGCTGCCTCGACGTGGTTCAGAATCAGCCGTTCTGGTCACACAGGTCGCACTGAAGCCGCCGGCCCGTGAGGGCCGGATTTTGGGTCGAAGGTGGTTCTGTCGGGAGGCGGCCAAGCTCCCCGGGTCAAGCGGCCGGGGCTGGATTAGCCCGTGGCCCAGCAGCGTCAGCCAATGCGGATGATTTTGGCCGGTCATCAATTCGCGCGGGCTCTTGCCGCTGCGTTCGGCACGTTGGCTACGTATGAAGCGCCGATAGTTCAAGAAGAACCGTAGTAAATATAAGACCAAGTATGAGCCGCCCAGGTGACGGCGCAGGGTGAAGTAGCTGCGTAGCCGTGAATTGAGGTTCTCGACCAGCGAACTGCTGCGCGGTGTCTGCGCCATGCCCTCGTCTGGCTATTCCAACGGCTTCGCCGCTGGAACCTTGGCCAGCGTCGAGTAGGCACGGGAGATTACTCCCCCGTGCCTCTCACAGAACCGTACGTGCGGGTCACGCATACGGCTCCTTGGATCGATCGATCAGATCTCCCAGCGTGAACTGGGCTGATACCGGCGGCAACCGACTCACGCCTGTTACACCGGCGCCGAGACCTATCGCTTTCTTGTTCCCCGCTTGATGCAGCAGGTGACTCCGCCGCCCGGATGCGTCCGGTGGCTCGCTCATCCGCCCCCCGAAGGGCTGTCGGCGAGCGCGAGGCCCAATTGCCGTGGTCCCGTCTTTCTCAATCCATCTCTCCCTTCGCTCCACCGGCTTTCACCGGCTTCGTTGCTAATATGAAGAGATCCGACTTCTGCGTGGA
>JBEKLE010000541.1:0-4193 GCA_050010355.1 Rhodopila sp.
CGGCCATGCGGTGCGCGTGAAAATCGGCATCGAGAGAAAACGCGGCTTCCCGGATCGCAACATCATCGAAGACTACGCCGCAGCGGCGGCGGAGGTCGTCAAGCTGCGGTCGGCGGGATAACCGCAATGAGCACAAAATTTGCCCTACTGACCGCAAGCGCGGCGCTGGCGCTCACGCTCGGCGGCTGCGTGGCAAATACGCCGCCGCCGATGGCACGGGTTATTATACGCTGCCCGCCCGGATACTACCTCACATCCGACGCCTTCGGCCCTTTATGCCAAGCGCAGGCCGCACCGCCGCCTGTTCCCGCGCCGGAGAGGACGGCGATAGTCCCCTACGTCGCGCCGCCGCCCGTCCGGGTGCCGGGGCCGTCGCCTCCCGTGCAACCGGCACACAACGATCTGCCTGCGCCGCCGCAACCTGATCCGAAGCCCTTGCGGTCGGTCGATGACGATCCGCCGCCATTACTTACGGGGGCGAAATTCAAGACGCTGGAGCCGCCTGCCGACGCGACCGTTTGCAAGGGCTGGTGGCGCACCTGCCATTTCTACTGGAACTGAAAGGAGTCCGAACATGAACAGGTTTTCCATGGGTGGCTATGTATCGGAGATGCAAGTCGGCGTCGTGCGCGCCGGTTGGATCACCGCGCTTGTCGCCTTCGGGTGGCTCGCCTTCCCGTGCGCGCTTAGCAACCTGCTGCATCCCAGCGATGTCATCAACTGGCATTACATCCTGCAAGGTGAACATCCGCAGAAAATCCTCTCGACGCAACAAATGGTCGCCGGTTTTATCGAAGCGGTGTTCGAGCTTGGCATTCTCCTGTTGGTGCAGCTGGTCGGCATCGTGCTGTTTTACCGTAAAGCGCAAATCTTTGGTTCGCGGATCGCAACGCCCGCGCTGTGGCCCTGCGCGGCGCTTCTGCCCGGCGTGATCGGCAACGCGCTGTTCTTCGTGTTCACCCGCGAATTCGATGTGACCGGCTTGGTGATTGGTCTCGCCCCGATGGCGGTCACCTTCGGCGCGGAACGGTTGTGCGAACAGCTTGGCCGCGATTTCGTGTTCGGTCCGCGCGTGGCCGGGCTTCACTGAAGAAACGAAAGGAGTGTGTGTAATGGGTTTCATTGAGAAAATTGGCAATGACTACCGGCAACGCCGCGTCGAACTGACAGGCCCCGAGAGTTTCGAAACTTTAGACAACATGAGGGGCTTTTTCGCGGACGGCTCGAACTGGACGCAACAGATGTATGAAAACGCCAACGGGGCACGCTGCCTCGTGGGTGCCGCCAACTATGTGCGCGTGTCGCGGATCGACGATGCGAAACACTGGATCGGTCTGGCGATTGCCGAGGTCGCGCCGGGCGTGGCGCGCATCGAGGACTTTAACGATACGCGCAGCACGTTCGCCGAGGTGTCGGCAGTGATCGAACGCGCCAAGCAACTCGCCGCGCAGAGCGTCGCCCGCGCCATGCCCGCGCCTGTCGTGGAAATCCTGCCGCCGCAACAGCCTGCCCCGGCCTTGAGCCGGGCCGTGCCGGTGCCTGTAACCCGCGCCGTGGTTCGCAACCGCGAGCCGCGCATGCCCCGCCCTAGCTTGCTGGACTGGTTTATGGACTAGGGCCATGGCGGGCGATCCGCGCGTTGAAGGGCCGCTGTCGGCAATCGCCGTAGCGTTTGCCGACGAAGCCGCCGCCCAAAGCCGCCGTCCGCCGCATATGCAGCGCCATGCCCGTGCCGGGTATGGCGCTGCTCTGCTGAGCGGGTGTTACTGCACGCTTGACCTCTGCGGCCCGCTCGCGCGCGGGCCGCTCGATCCTCTGCTTCGTTATGCATGGTGGGGCTGCGCAGCACTTGGCGTGTATTGGCTGCTCGCCGGGCTATTCGGGCGAGCGCGCGGGCCGGTCATGGGCGGCGGGTTCATGGTTGCCGTCGATGCGGTGGGCGCAGGCTGGCTTCTGTGGAATCGCATCTATCCCGCTGGCCTGCCGAACCTCGCGGCCCTGCTGCATGGCATTTATCTCGCCGCGTTATGTGGCGCTGTCGCGCAGATCGCGGCTGTGATGATCGGGCGGCCCGGCGACGCGCGGATAATGGTCACTGAAAACATCGACGAAAACGAATTCGACTGGGAACAAATGTAACCGGGAGTGAAGGCACATGCCTATCTGGAAAGGCTCGCCGCTCGGCTTCGACCGCTTTGGCAACCCAATCAGTTATGACGGAAACGCAGCAACACTCATCATCGGCCCGCCCGGAAGCTCGAAAAGCGTCGGGATCATTGCGCCAATGTTACTTGATGAACCGGGCGAACGCAGTTTTGTCGTCATTGACCCGAAGCTAGAGGTTGCTGCCATCACCGCCCGCTACCGCCGCTCGGTTAGCGACGTGGTGATTATCAATCCTTACGGATTGCTGGTCGATGGCTAGGCCGGATCTTCGCTCGAACAAGTGGAATCCTCTCGATGAACTTGATCCGGCGTTGCGCACTTTCGGGGATGACTGCGCGGCTCTCTGCGGCTCGCTCATCAAGACCGACAGCAACGAGCATCAGAAGCATTTCCCGGACAGCGCCCGCGAAGGCATTACCGGCGTCACCATGTTTGTGGTGCGCGATGCCGTGGCGCGCGGCGCGGTGCCGAGGCTGGCCGATGTGCGCGAGATCATGTGCCTTGAGCCGAAGGCGCTGCGCGCCGCCGTCGAGCGCATGATGCAGCTTGGCGATTACGACATCAACACGCGCTTGCAGAAGTTCCTCGCCGACAGCAACGAAATCGGCTCGATCCGCAGCACCGTCGAGACACAAACCGCATGGATGACGCAAATTATGCGTGAGGACATGGACACATGACGTTTCGTTTTCGTGATATCAAACGCCGCCCGACAACTGTATATGCAGGGCTTCCCACTGAGGAATTGCAGTCGAAATCTGTATGGATGCGGCTGGTGCTGTCGTCGTCGCTGCGAGCCTGTTACCAGCCGGGCGGCGTGCCGGTCACGCTGGTCATCGAAGAGGGTTATGTTCTCGGGCATCATTCTGAAATCCAATCGGCTCTATCGATCCTGCGCGGCTTCAATTGCCGCATGACCATCGTGTTTCAGTCGCTTGCGCAAGTGAAACAACTCTACCCGCACACATGGGGATTGTTCGGCAACGGCGCGGTGCTGAGTTTCCGCCCCGGTGATATTGAAACCGCCGAATGGCTCTCGAAGCGCGCGGGCGAGGTAACGCGTCCGGTGCTGTCGGCGTCTGAGCCCTCCGGCCCGACCGACTACACGGTGCGAGGAAATTGGGGACAGCAAAAGCGCCCGCGCATCCCGGTCGCCGCGCTGTTCTCCATGCCAAATGGCCGGGCACTCGTATGGCTGCCGGGCGATGAAGCGCCACGTCTGGCTCGGATCAGGGGGTATTTCGACCTGCCGCTTAATCGTTTCGCTGATGTGAATCCTTATTTCAGCGGGAGATGAAACGATGACAAACGAGGCGAAAGCCAATAAATTGTCTGCGGCACAAGTCGCACAGCACATTGCACGGGGGCGGACTGATAGTGCTGTCACTCTGCCTATGAGTTGCAATGCCGAAGGCTTGTTGTGGATTGTCCACTGCTGGCTCCGTGGCCGCTTGCCGCCGGATGATCGGGAATTTCTCGAAAAGGCGATGCGGGCTTATGGACAGGCTTGCGTGGCCGAGGCGGGTAAGGCGGGCTAATCACCGTCTTCACCGTCTGTCGGAACCGTCGCGCCGATGCCAATCCATATTTCAGGAAGGTAGAAACACGGGGCAGCACTCGGTGCGTGCAGGGGGTTCAGCCTTCGGGAAGAATTTCTTTCTCGTCAAACTCACCTTGTTCGGGAAAGTCCTTCGGTATCTTCGGCGGCGGCGTGCCGGTCGGCTCCAGCAAAAAGCCGCCGGTTGCGCCGCCGAAGCTTATCATACGGTCGAGAAAAGCCTTGATCTTGCCGGTATAGGGCTTGCCACAATGTGGGCACGGCGGCACGCGCGCCACGCCAACTTCCTTGTAGACGCCAAACTTTTTGCCGATGCGCTTATAACCAAACGTCACATGCGTCATCGGGCTGTCGGCGGGGCGCTTGGGGCGAAGCGGCACGGGCGAGCTTGGCTCGTCATTGTCGTCAATCATGCAAAATCCCTAGCAAGTCTAAAGCTGCGGCGAAAGATAATTCTGTTTCGCATCGA
>JBEKLE010000542.1:0-4190 GCA_050010355.1 Rhodopila sp.
AGGCTCCGGAGCCGCGACGACGATGCCGGCGCATTCATCGTCTACGCGCTATGGCACGTGGACAAGACGGTTATAAAACGCCGCATGTCGCTGGAAGACTGGAACGATCAGAGAGGTCGGACATTCGACGAGATCAAGGCCATGCTTTCGTTGGCGCGGACGGTCGCGGGGTGGCAGCGGGGGAGCTTTCTCGTGGGCGCTCAGCCTGCATTCTTCTCACTGCTCCATTGATGAAAGAAACCGTCACGCCGATCCCCGTCATGTGAGGACGTTATCCGGCATGCTGTGAGTTTGGGCGTGTCCCCGACTTCGCTGCGCTACGTCGCGACCAGGTGCTACGCGTCCGCCGTCCCCCGGAAAAGGCGCGACGCGCGGAGCCGAAGGCGTCTCCGCCCATTCGGGTAACGCCCCTTCACGCGCCGCTCAACGATCGCGCGGTTCGGCTGAAGTAGCGCAAATTGCGAATGCGCGTGTGACGGCAGAGCTACCTGCCAAGTGCATCAAACCTTGGTTTTCTGCACGTTTTACCGCCGAGTTTGGCGGAGAGCGAACTCGCTGCCGAGGAATATGGAGCATTCGTCGGAGCGACGTGGCATATAGATATCGAGGCAGCAACAGAATTGCCGAAGGCGGTTCCTGGCCTCGGGGAGGCATGCCGATGCCCGCCACCACAGATGTGCAGCCGTTTCCAGCCGATTTCGAAATTAAGGACATTGCTACGAATGGCACGACCCTCTCGACAAGGGTCGGCGGAAAGGGGCATGCCGTCGTCCTGCTTCATGGGTATGGAGAGACAGGCGATATGTGGGCACCGCTCGCAACGGAGCTTGCCCGCGACCATACCGTCGTTGCTCCTGATCTGCGCGGGATGGGGCTCTCTGCCCGCCCTGCCGCAGGATACGACAAGAAGACACAGGGTCAGGATATTGCCGGCCTGCTCGACGCACTCGGGATCGGGCGCGCGGACCTCGTGACGCACGACATCGGCAATATGGTGGGATACGCCTTCGCTGCGCAGTATCCCGACCGGGTCATCCGCTTCGCCCTCATGGACGCGCCGTTACCGGGAATCGGGCCATGGGAGGAAATACTCAAGAGCCCGCTCTTGTGGCATTTCCGCTTTGGCGGCCCTGACATGGAGCGCCTTGTTGCGGGCCGCGAACGCATCTACCTCGATCGCTTCTGGAACGAGTTTTCCGCCGATCCAAAGTCTTTTGGCGACGCTTCTCGCGAACATTATGCCAGATTGTATGCGCAGCCTGGCGCTATGCATGCCGGCTTCAGCCAGTTCGCCGCTTTCGACCAAGATGTGATTGACAACAAGGCCTTCGTCGCCCGGGGCAAACTGACAATGCCGGTGCTGGCGGTAGGCGGCGAAAAGTCATTCGGGCCGACCATGGCGGTTGTCATGCGCGCCGCCGCGACGGATGTGCAGGAACAGGTCATCTTGGCTTCCGGCCATTGGCTGATGGAGGAACAGCCGGCGGCCACGGTCGCGGCCGTGCGCGCTTTCCTAGATCGGCAACGTTGACGGCTGCACCCGCCACCACCGTCTAACGTTCTAGTCCCGGTTATAGGATATCCATTCGGGGGCCTCGCGCTGGCGCCAGCGCGGCGAGCAGCAGCGCCGGGGCCGGTCAGGCGCGGGTTTTGCGAAATTCTTGGTGAAATACCCGGCATAGCCGGTGTTGCTGTGGCCGATGATCGCGCCGTAGACGCCGTAGCCCGCGCCTTCAAGCCGCGAGACAAAATCCCATAGCCGCGTGCCGACGGTTCCAGCAGCCGCTAAGGCCGAACCAATTCGTCCAGGCGCATCTTTGGGCTCTTGACCCTCAGACACGCGTCTCGGCTCGAACGGCCGCAGCCAGGTCTCCAGCGTCTCCTGGAACGCTCCCAGCATCGGCGCCGGCTGCTTGTCACGGCGATAGATCGGTTCGGATTGGGTGCGGCAATGCTTGCGAACCGTCGGGCGAGACAGATCCAAGTCGCGCGCGATCGAGCTGATGCTCTCCTTGCTGACCAGATGACGGCGCCGGATCTCGGCAATCATATCCATGAACAACACCCCAGATTCTCCGGCCAAACCGCCGGATGATCGCATGGACCACAGGGTGGAAACTATTGGACGCTGTTTACCCCCAGAATCTGGAAAGTTTTGCACGCTGTTTTGCAGGCCCTGTCGCGAAGGGCGCTGCCCTCGCGCGCTGCAAGGTGCTTCCGCCGTAAAAAGCAGACGCCGTTGCGCGAAGCCGGCGCAGACGCCGTTGCTTTTGACGGTCTCCCGATCCATCCCCGACGCCTTGGAGGGCGTCCGGGACCAGAGCAGGGAAATTTTGTTAGCTAGTGGGTGAGGGCGAGCCGCAGGTGGCCTGACTCTTGGCCCGACCCGAGTGCTTGATCGAGATCATTCACGAGATCATCCACGTCTTCGATCCCAACAGACAGGCGAATCAGATTGTCGCCCAACCCAAGGCTCTCACGGCGTTCGGCCGGCAGTGAGGCGTGTGTCATGGTCACTGGATGTTCAATCAGACTCTCCACGCCGCCCAGGCTTACGGCTAAAGCAAAAATCTTAAGCCGCTCAAGAAAGCGCAGTGACTCAGAGAGACCGCCCGCAAGTTCGATTGTAACCATGCCTCCAAAGCCACCGATCATCTGACGTCGCGCCAAATCATGCTGATCATGAGTCGATAAACCCGGGTAGTGGACGCGAGCTACACACGGATGTTGAGCAAGGTATTCCGCAATGGTTTGGGCGTTGGCGCAATGTTGCCTCACGCGTAACCCGAGCGTTTTGAGACCGCGCATTGCAAGGAAACTGTCAAACGGGCTGGCAATTGCTCCAATTGCATTCTGGAGATAGGCGAGACGGTCGGATAGTTCGGGTCGGTCTCCGACCACCGCGACACCACCGATAATATCTGAATGACCGTTCAAGTATTTCGTAGCCGAGTGAACAACGATATCGAACCCGTGTTCCAACGGGCGTTGCAGATACGGGCTGGCAAAAGTGTTATCAGCAACCGTTAGAATACCTCGCTTTCGTCCAACGTCCGCGATCATTTGAAGGTCAACCACCTTGAGCTTAGGATTTGACGGCGTCTCGACCCATATCATAGCCGTTTCGGGACGGATTGCCCGCTCAAGAGCTTCGCGGTCCTTGATGTTGATATAGCTAACGGTAATCCCTGCGCTTCGTGAACGCACCTCGGAGAAGAGGCGGTAAGTGCCGCCATATAGATCATCGGAGGCAATGATGTGTGCATTTTGCGGGAGCAATTCGGTGACTGTCGCTGTCGCGGCCATCCCTGAAGAGAATGCGAAGGCTCGCTTGCCGCCTTCCAGGTCAGCGATGCACAGCTCATAAGCGAGGCGCGTTGGATTCCCTGAGCGGGCATAGTCGTATCCGTTGTTCACCCCCGGAGCCGACTGGACGAATGTGGATGTGGCATAGATCGGCGTTACAATCGCGCCGGTCGCAGCATCAGGAGGCTGCCCCGCATGGATGCTGCGCGTGGCAAACCCATGTGGATTATTCAACGTTTGGTTGCTTTCCATTCTTACGCTCCATCTTTGAATCTGATCCGCCCTTCATGGACATCGTCGAAATAGGCCAAACGAGGTCCAACATTTAAGGATTGGTTTAGGGCGTCGTCCTCACGGCTGCCCGAAAGACGCACTAACCCCGGCGACTGACGCGGTTGTAGGTTTTCGTCAAATAGCGACTGGATATAGATGAGGTTCACGACGAGCTAGCGGCTAGCGGGCCGCGATTGGGGTAGCAATGCAGACCGACACAACCCATGAAGCACATGATCCGGTCAAGGTAGAGCCCGGAAGAAGTCGGCCATCACGGGCTCACGGCTCGCAGCATTTTAGCACGCAGGCCGGACTAGGAATGGGCAAATCAGAGAGCCAAGCGGCGCTGATAACCTCTTCCGAAACAGACGGAGAACGGGAGGACCCAATCAGGGTCGTCCTGAGCGACTACATGATTAAAACGGGAAAAACGGCACATCAAATAGCGAATGATATGAAGCTCGTTTACGTTGATCCCGAGCATTCCAACCCAACTTCCGCAGTTTGGCCGAAAAAGCGTAGCCTTATCAGCGCACTAACTTTTTAGGCACCACACCGTCAGTCCGCGGAAATACTTGCCTTGTCTGTCGGCACCTCCTGAAATACTGGCG
>JBEKLE010000543.1:0-4184 GCA_050010355.1 Rhodopila sp.
CGTCGTGGCTTGGCTCTTTGTCATATTGCGCATCCGGACATGGCTTCGTGAGAAGCATGAGCGGTGCTGGCCAGAAAGTCGAAATATGGCTATAACACAACGAGTTAAGGAAACGCCGAAACCTCCGCGCCAGCCGCGATGAGCGCTGTTTTGAACTGCTCTATGTTTGACATGTCACCTCCCGAGCAACCGCGCCTGTTCCCGGCACGGTTTTCCGCCACACGATACCGGCTCCGGCGTTGCCGCCGAAGCCGGTATCGTCGCACCGCGTTCTTACGCCGCCCGCAGCATGGCGGGAAGCCAGCCGGTGCCGGTGAGAGGGTCAGCGGCGCGGTGGCGCTGCAGCTGACCAGCACAACAGCGAGCGAAATCGTTGGATTCTACTGAAAATCCAACTCACGCGCGACAACGCGCCGCGTGAAGACGGACTCCGGTCTGGTGGCCTTGGGTGAATCAGGTGCCCCCGGTATCGCCCGGACCCGCGCCGTCACGTCAGCCGCGTAGGCGGCCTTGGCCGCGTCCGGGGGGTTGCCGTTGTATCGGGCCAACAGGACCGCAGAGCCAGCGGCGAATGAGCGGCACGGATTGAAGGCCGACTCCACGGTCAGCCCTGTCCACGCGAAATTTCCGGTCGTGACCTGGGCAATGCCGAGATCCAGGGACGCATGACCGATCGAGATCAGTGAGCGGGCGATGACGACAGCCTGCTCTGTCGTGTCGGGGAAATACGAGCGCCCCGATATGTTGTCGTGGGATCGCTGTCGGGACTAGTCCCGACTCATGCTGCGCGATGCCTACCATCAGCGCCGCCGTGCTAGGCGGCACGCACTGCGTGGCGAGAGCCATCGCAGTGGCGACGGAAAGGGCGCTCACGCCTTACGCCTTCATTGTAGGTGGTTGCGAGTCCGAAGTGCATTGAGCGCAGACCCGGAGGAGAGGAAAGGTTGATTATCAACACGTTCGGCGGCTTGGTGACAAAAGAGATTCGGTTGAAAGGCGAATTGGATACAGATATCGAAAACGTCACGTTCGCGGCGAGGCAGATTGTCGCCCGCGCCAAAAGCCTTACAGCCGAACCGGCCACAAAGTTAAGCAGGACGGCGGCGACACAGGCACCAGCAGCAACAATGAGAGTCCGGGCCTAGTGGTCCGAGTCATCCAAACTGACGGGGTTCATGCCGCGCCGTGCAGCCGCCAAGGCGTCGCTAAGCCGACGGTGGCATCCCATCAAAATCAGTGACGGGAGGCACTAGGCGAGCGCCGCGTAGCACTCCCGCCGGCGATACGGCCTGAACTTGTATGGGGCTTTCGGCGTCAAGCGGATTTCAGGTTCTGTCGCAAACTTGGCCGCCCGACCCGCGTGGCTTACGTTTGCCAGCAACGGTTTCAGCAGGCGAGTGGCGATGATCGAGTTCAAGGGCAGTCATTTTGAGCGGGACGTGATCCTGTGGGCGGTCCGCTGGTACGTGGCGTATCCGATCAGCTATCGCCAACTCGAGGAAATGATGGAAGAGCACGGCGTCGAGGTTGACCACGCCACACTCAACCGCTGGGTGCTCAAGTACGTCCCGCTGCTGGAGCAGGAGTTTCGAGCGCACAAGCATCCGGTAGGTCCGAGTTGGCGAATGGACGAGACCTACGTGAGGGTCAAGGGCACCTGGAAGAACTTGTATCGGGCTGTCGATAAGGCCGGTGACACGGTAGATTTCCTGCTGACTGCCAAACGGGATCGCAAAGCCGCGTTGCGCTTCTTGCGCAAAGGCGATCAGGTGGAACGGTACGCCTGAGAAGATCACGATCGACAAGAGCGGCGCCAACACGGCGGCGATCGAAAGCCACAATGCCGGGCACGAGGCGGGCATCGAGATCCGTCAGATCAAATACCTCACCAACGTCGTCGAACAGGACCATCGGGCCATCAAACGGTTGGTGCGGCCAATGCTGGGGTTCAAATCCTTCAGGTCAGCTGCCGTGACGCTTGCTGGTATCGAGCTCATGCACATGATCCGCAAAGGCCAGTTGCGGACGACAGGCGAAGTGTGCCCGGCGCGGATATTCTATTCGTTAGCGGGTTAAAACCATTCGCATTCTTGGGTGTCGCATGTCTGCTCAGGAAATTTGCGACAGAACCATTTCGAACATCCTCGTAGCCTCTCCCTGCCACTCGTGACCGTAGCACCTCCTCTCCTAGGAAATCAGCCAGACCGTGCATTGAACGCGGCCATGTCGCTCCCCGTTTGAAAAGACACTTTTCCTCCCCGATAGAAATGTCACAGCGACACCCCGCCCCCGACCCAGGTCAGCTTTCCAGTTCGGTTGAGGCGCCTGCTTTCCCGTCCCGGCCTGACACCAGCAGTGACGCGGCGCGCAGCGGAGGGGATGGGAGGAGCGGAGCCACCCGGAGCCACGCGCAGCCGGGAGCGGGGCCACGCGCAGCCCGCCCCTTCGCGGGCAGCATGGCGAGCACCCACCTTCGACGGCTGCGAGCACGCCGGTAGGCTGTCGCAGGGTGAGGCGAAGGCAGCCCCCCTTGCCCCTGCGCCGGTCTGGGCCACACTGCACACCGTGACGTCACAGAGGATGGGGGATGGCATTATCGGACGCGGAGCGGGCGGCACGCTACCGCGAGCGGCGCAAAGCTAGCGAGAAGCCCGTCGTCGTGCGCTATCGCCAACAGGCAGACAGACGCAGTAAGGCCAAGCAGTGGGACGATGCGGTCGATACCTTGTTGGGTATCCTCGACGGGTATCAGGAGTGGCGGGACAACATGCCTGCCGGAGTATCGGACAGCGCCACGGCGCAGCGCCTCGATGAGGTGCTGGCGCTTCGGGACTTGGTGGAGCAGCTACAGGGCGTTGACTGAGGTGGACCCCATCGGTTGGACAGGAATCGGGGCGACCTAAGAGAGAGTTCCACCGCGTTTCCAGTGCCCCTCCCGATCCGAGGGGATGTCTGATGGTCAGTATAGACCCTGTTCTACTTTAGTCAAGACATTAATACTTCCTTTTCTTGATGTTGTGCCTGTGAGCATGTGGGTAACGCCGGAGCGTCGCGGAGCGATGCGGAGGGGTTATCCACATGCTCACAGGCTTCGCCAGCGAAAACCGCACGCGGCGTCCGGTAGGCCAGCGCCTGATGCGGCCGTTCGTTGTTGTAGAATGAAAACCATCCGCCGATGCCCCGACGCGCCTCCGTCACCGAACCGTACGCCTTGATAAACACGTCCTCATATTTCAAGCTGCGCCAGAGCCGCTCGATGAAGATGTTGTCCAGGAAGCGCCCTTTGCCGTCCATGCTGATCCGCACGCCCGCGGTCTCAAGCTGGTCCAGAAACGCCGCACTCGTGAACTGCACACCCTGATCGGTGTTGAAAATGTCTGGCCGGCCATGTTTCGCCATCGCTTCCTGAACCGCCTCGACGCAGAAGTCCGCCTCCATGGTGATCGACAGACGCCACGACAAAACCCGCCGACTAAACCAGTCCATCACCGCCACCAGGTAGACAAAGCCCTTCGCCATCGGAATATAGGTGATGTCCGCGCACCACACCTGGTTCGGCCGGTCGATGATCAGACCCCGTAACAGATAGGGATACACCTTGTGATCCGGATGGCCCTGACTGGTGTTCGGCTTTTGGTAGATCGCCTCCAGCCCCATCACCCGCATCAGCCGCCGCACCCGTTTGCGGTTCACCACCCAGCCCTCGCGCCGCAACACCGCAACCATGCGGCGTGATCCGTAGAACGGCCAGGCCAGATACAGCTCGTCCATCCGCCGCATCAGCGCCAGATCGTCCGCGCTGATCGGCGCCGGCCGATAATACAGCGTCGAGCGCGCGATCTTCAGCAGCCGGCACTGCGCAACGATCGGCAGAACCGGGTCACTGTGGTCGACCAGAGCCCGCCGTGCCGGCGGGCTCATGGCCCAGACCTTTTGCGAAAAAAATCCCGCTCCACCGTCAGTTGGCCGATCTTCTCATATAACGGTGCCATCTGAGCCTCGGCCGCCGCCTCGCCACCATTGGCCGCGGCCTTGTTCTGGGCGAACAAACCGGCGGTCCCGTCCAGCAGCGTCTTCTTCCAGGCGTGGATCTGGCTGGAATGAACGCCGAACCGGCTCGACAGCTCCGCCACCGTGCCTTCCTCCCGCACCGCCGCAAGTGCCACTTTCGCCTTGAACTCAGA
>JBEKLE010000544.1:0-4173 GCA_050010355.1 Rhodopila sp.
CGCATCCCGCTGTTCAGTTTGTCGCTGGCGACCTCAGTCTGCTCCTATACCGCGCAGATCCTGGCGTATGTATCGATCCCATTCATGCTGCAGACGGTGATGCACCGCACACCGGTGGCGACCGGGCTGCTGGTGACGCCGTGGCCGCTGCTGGTGGCCGTGGCGGCGCCGATGGCGGGGCGGCTGTCGGCGCGGTATCCGGCCGGCGCTTCTGGGGACGATCGGGCTGGTGGTGCTGGCGAGCGGGTTACTGCTGCTGGTGTTCTTGCCAGCGGCGCCGGCGGACTGGGACATTGCCTGGCGGATGGGGATGTGCGGGATTGGGTTCGGCTTTTACCAGACGCCGAACAACATCACGGTGATGACGGCCGGACCAGTGGCTCGGACCGGTGCGGCCGGGGGGATGATGTCGGTGGCCCGGACGGTTGGCTGGTCGCTGGGGTCGGCGCTGGTGGCACTGATCTTTGCGATTGGGTCGGCGAGGGCAACGGCGGTTTGTTTGGAGGTGGCGGCCGGATTTGCAGCGTTTGCAGCGGTGATCAGCAGCAGTCGGTCGTTGGCGGGGCGCTGAGGATTCCGGGTCTGGCGAAAGCAACCGGATGGAGGAGGCGGTTGACCTCCCGCCAGGTCAGGCGCGCTGAGGCTGAAGTGGTCCGAGGCCCAGCAGCGTCAGCCAATGCGGATGGCCCTGGCCGGTCATTACTTCGCAGCGACTTTTGCCGTTACGCTCGGCACACCTGCTGCGCATGAGCCCCACCTCCATGCAATATGGTCGGGTGCGCGCTCGGCGCCATGCCCTCAGAACGTGATGCGCACCCCACCAAAGCCACCGGCGGGAGCGGCAGGGCTGTAGGCACGCGGGTTGGTGGCACTGGGTGCTTGCGAAAGAAACACTGCTGTCGTCGGCGAGAATGTACCGAAGGTGTAGTACCTCTCGTTGGTGACGTTCTCAACCGAGGCAAACAGCTGAACATGGGGTGTAAGTTGGTAGCTGGTGCTGAGGTTCAGCGTGAAAAAAGCGGGCAACTGCGGCGTCAGGTTGGCCTCGTCGCCGATCAGAAATTGCCCACTCTGTGCGATGAGAGCCCCGCCGATCGTCCACTCGTCAGTGACACGGATGGTTGCCCCAAGCTTCCCCTGGTGCGCCGGAACACCGGGCAACCGGATGCCAGGGTTGATGGTGATGTTGCCGTTGGCGTCGGCGGCAGGGTTGCTGCCGGCGGACTCGACAAAGCTGCTTTGGAAGGTCGCGTCTGTATAGGTGTAGGCGAGATAGGCGGACCAGCGCGAGGACCTGTACTGGATGCTCGCATCCACCCCTTGTCGGCGGGTCTGATCAACATTGGTGAAGAACGCCCGGTTCAGGGTCACACTGTTGACGAAGAGGATGTCGTCGTCGAGGTTGCTGCGATAGAATCCAAGATTGTAGTTCAGGTGATCACTGACGCCGGTCGGCACGGTGCCGCGCACGCCGGCCTCGATTGTATGCGCGACGACCTGTTTCAGATTGGGATCGCCGACGAAGAAGTTGGCCAGGCTGCACGAATCGGCCGGCCCCGCACAGGAAAGTTCGGCCGGCGTGGGCGCGCGGTTCGCGTCCGCGTAACCGACATAGGCCGTCAGCCAGGGCGTCACCTTGTACGTCAAGCCGCCCGCCGGGTTAAAGTGCGAGTAGTAGTGATCGCCAGTCAAATCGCCGCCATTCTGGTCGTCCAAGTTGATTTCGGCTGCATTGAACCGGCCAGAGGCGGTTAGCGCCAGGCGGTCGGTCAGATTGAACGTGTCGGCGAAGAACACGCCATAATACGCATCGCTGATCCCAACACGAACCGGCGTATTGCTGCCTGGTTCGTCGATGACGACGCCGGGGCCGGTGAACACACGCGTGTCTGGCGTAATGCCGCCAATAAAGGAGACGCCGGTGAACTCGGTCTGTGCATCGTCGAAACTGAGGCCGGCAACCAGATGGTTGGCGAAGCCGGACACGGTCTGCGTGTCAGTCGCCTGGATCGAGGCACCGTAGCCGTTGGTGTTCGTGGCCTGTTTGTCCAACTCCGAATAGGAGAACGGATTGAGTCCGAGGAACGCCGGGATCGTCGCCCCACCGACGGTCGTGCTGGGACCCGAATCGGTGCACAGCAGGCCCGAACCGTTGTTGCAGGGCGTGTCGTTCGGAGCATTGCCGTTTGTCACGCGCTGCAGGAAATTGTTGTAGTAGGTGGCGCCCTGGATCGAGATCGTGTCGTCGACCTGCACGTTGCCTGACAGGCTCAGTTGCATGAAGGTATTGTAGATCGCGTTCGGGCCGGTGAATTGGGCGGCGGGGTCAACGGCAAGCAACTCGATCGGCGAGGTGCCCGGACCGTTGAGCCTCGAGTTGGCCAGCAAGGCGTTGAAGTGCAGCTCGCCTTCGTTGCCGCGCCAGCCGATATCGCCGTAGAAATTCTCCAGGTCGGACGACTGCAGATCGCGCCAGCCGTCCTGATGGAGCCCGCTCACCGCGACATACATCGCAGTGTCGCCGCTCTGCTTGCCGAATTGGAAATCGCCTCCGAAAGTGCCGAACGAGCCGCCGTGCAAGTCGAGCTCACTGCCTTGATAGGTGAAGCCGTTCTTGAGCTGCACGTTCAGTGCCCCGCCTAGCGCATTCAGCCCAAACACCGGATTCGAGCCCTCCAGGTTCATCTGATCGATCGCCAAATTGGGCAGCAGATCGAAATTGACAGTGTCGCCAAAGGCCTGGTTGAAGCGGACACCGTTGACATAGACCGCGAGACCCTGCGGCGTTCCCTGCAGCCCCGAAGCCTCGAACCCGTGGTAGAACATGGTCGGCTGAAAGGGGTTGCCCGACCCCGAATCGAGATTGACGCCACCCACCTGCTCATTCAGGGCACGCACCGCGTTGGATGTGATAACTGTACCCCCGCGTGTGAGATCGTCGCCCCTCACCACATTGGTTTCAGCCGGCACCGTGTCGCGATCGACGCCCGAGCCGAGCAATGGGGAGGCTCCGATCACGGTGACCGGCGACAGCACGGCGGGCAGTGGTTCCTGTGTACTGACGGGCGCTTGTTGCGCGTAGGCGGACAAACAGGCCAGCCCCAGAAGGGCGGCCAAGCCGGCCAGCCAGCGCGCGCCGTGGCGGGCATCATGCGCCAAGCGAATTGTCATTGGACTCTCTTCCCCGTCTTTTCATTCTTGGACCTGGAACGTCGAGCGATCGTGTGCCGCTAGTCGATGGCAAGTATTCCCGGTCTTATGTAGCAACCGCCACCGCTGTTGACAGCCCGATCGATCTGACTCATGTTCCCGGGACGTTCAGAGAACATAGGCGGCTTTCATGGCTCAGCACTTTCTCCTCTCAGCCGCCGCTCGATCGCTCAGTCCGACCAAAATTATGCGCATGTCCGAGGTGGAAGTGGAGAACGTCTTCGCCCGCCTGCGCTGGCCGCAAACCGATGGTAAGCCCGTCTGCCCCAAGTGCGACTGCCAGGTCTGCTATGACTGCCGCCGCGCACCCGATCGGCCGCGCTGGCGCTGCAAGGCGTGCCGCGCCGACTTCTCGGTGACCTCGGGCACGCTGTTCGCCTGGCACAAGCTGCCGTTGCGCATCTACCTGATGGCCATCGCGGTGTTCTGCAACGAAGTGAAGGGCAAAAGCATGCTCGCCTTCTGCCGCGACCTCGACGTGCAGCCGGCCTGGCGGCTTGCCGATGGCGCCGTACAGCAGCGCTGGCTCGTCGACGGACTATGGTCGGAACAAGCCGTCGGCATCATCGGCGGCGAGCCCAAATGCGGCAAATCCTTCCTCGCCCTCGATCTGGCGGTCGCCGTCGCCGCCGGCATCCCCTGCCTGCGCCGCTTCGCGGTCAGCCACCCCGGCCGCGTCCTGCTCTATCCCGCCGAAGATGCCCTGCACATCGTCCGCCGCCGCCTCGAGGGTATCTGCTTCGCCGCCGGCGTCGGTCTCGCCGAACTCGACGTCCAGGTGATCACCGCCCCCAGTCTGCGCCTCGATCTCGAGGCCGACCGGACACGGCTGGAGGAAACCGTCGCCCGGCTGAAACCGCGGCTACTGGTCCTCGATCCGTTCGTGCGGCTGCATCGCATCGATGAGAATGCCAGCGGCGATGTGCGATCGTATCGTCCTGACCGTCGAGCATCGGGCCGCCG
>JBEKLE010000545.1:0-4172 GCA_050010355.1 Rhodopila sp.
AGCAGCGAGCCGGCAACGACCAGACCGAGACAGATCGGGTCGAGCGGACGGACATGCAGCACGGGCGCCGCCGCGATCCACGTGGCGAGGCCGACGATGACGTGTGACCGAGCCATCATCGGTCCGAACTACACTGGGTGGCGTGGGACCGGCAAGGCTTGGCTGCGCGGGGTGGGACCGGCAAGGCGTGGCTTCGGCGCTCCGGCCTAGCCTGTAGCGCGAGACGACGGATGGCCGGCAATCAGAGTTGTCGCGGAAAACTAGCCAGAACGTCTGGGTGCCGTTATAGAACCTGACCGCACAAGCGAGAGGGATTGATGCGCTGGAGCGAACTGGCCGACGAGCGATGCTCCATCGCCCAGACCGTTTCGGTGATTGGGGACCGCTGGACGTTGCTGATCCTGCGGGATTGTTTCCTGCGTATCCGCCGCTTTGATCATTTCGAGGCCAGGCTTGGCATCACGCGACACATTCTCGCGGACCGGTTGAGGAAACTGGTCGATGCGGGGGTGCTGGAAAAAGTGCCCTATGGCGACCGGCCCGTCCGGCACGAATACCGGCTGACGCGGAAGGGCCTCGATCTCTATCCGGTGCTGATGGGTATCGTGCACTGGGGCGACACGCACACCGCCGGAAAAGCCGGTCGTCCTTTGCTTCACCAGCACCTGGGCTGCGGGCATCAGTTCGATCCCGTGCTGACCTGTTCGGTGTGCGGTGAAGCGGTCGATCCGCGCGCGGTGCGGGTTCTTCCCGGTCCAGGCGCGGGCCGGGATCAGCAACGGCTGCCGTCGGCGGGGTCGGGCGCCGTCGCTGGGCCACCTGCGCGAAGGCGCGTCCCCAAATCCGCATAATGCCACGGACGCAGAGCACGCGTGCCGCTGGTGCGGGTTCTGTTTCGGAACTTATCAGTCGCCGCCGGCGGGTTTCCGGCAGGACGCGGGGCTTGACGAGTTCTTAAATAGAACTTAGGCTCCGAACCAGAACACGACAACGGCCGAAGGGCAGGAAATGAGGGATCCGCATCGTTTCGCGCCACGATCCGGCGGATCTGGTCCGGGAAATTGCCGAGGATGGCGTTTCGAGGCTGTCTGGCGTGCCAGCAACTTACTAGCGCCTGCTGGAATACAAGGGCGGTGAATGTCTGCCGTGCGGGCGGTTGCTCTATTGGGAAGATTCTGAAGGATAAGCTGACTGCGACTGTTCTCGAAACGTCTGAAAGGAGGTGAGCATGGAACGAAGGCACGCGACCGCGGCGGTGATTGGCGCCGGCGATTTCATCGGCGGTGCGATCGCGAAGAAATTCGCGGCGGAAGGCTTCACCGTGTTTGCCGGACGGCGCAACGGCGAAAAGCTGGCGCCTCTGTTGCAGGAGATCGAAGCGGCCGGAGGGCGGGCGTTTGGCCGGTCACTGGATGCGCGGCAGGAGGCGGATATCACCGGTTTCCTGCAGGAGGCGGATCGCGCGGCGCCGCTTGAGGTCTGCATCTTCAATATCGGCGCGAACGTCAATTTTCCGTTGCTTGAGACGACCGAACGGGTGTTCCGGAAAGTCTGGGAGATGGCGTGCTACTCCGGCTTCCTCGCCGGGCGCGAGGCGGCGCGGCTGATGCTGCCGCGGGGACAGGGCGCAATCTTCTTTACCGGTGCGACCGCAAGCCTGCGGGGCGGCATCGGCTACGCGGCGTTCGCGGCGGCGAAGTTCGGGCTGCGGGCGGTGGCGGAGAGCGCAGCGCGGGAACTGGGGCCGCAGAATATCCACGTCGCGCATCTGGTGATCGATTCTGGCGTCGATACGGCATGGGTGCGGGAGCGGATCAAGGCCCGTGAAGGCGAGGCGGCGCTGGCCAACCTGGACCCCAACCGGTTGATGCGGCCGGAGGCCGTTGCGGAGACATACTGGCGACTTTATCAACAGCCTCGGGATGCCTGGACCTTCGAGCAGGAAATCCGTCCGTTCGGCGAAAAATGGTGATGTCATGAGCAAGGTCGAGTTTCATTTCGATTTCGGCAGTCCGAACGCCTACCTCAGTCATCTGGTGATCCCCGGGATCGAGCGGCGGACCGGCGCTGTGTTCGAGTACGTGCCCATCCTGCTGGGCGGGGTGTTCAAACTCACCGGCAACCGCTCACCGGCGGAGAGCTTTGCGGGAATCAGGAACAAGCCGGAATACGAAAAGCTGGAGACAAGGCGTTTCATCGAGCGGCACGGGATTACGACATTTCGTGCCAACCCTTTCTTTCCGGTCAACACGCTGGTTTTGATGCGCGGCGCGGTTGCGGCGCAGCGGCTTGGCATCTTCGAACGTTACGTGGACGAGATTTTCGGCCACATGTGGTCGGTCCCGAAGAAGCTGGACGATCCGGCGGTGCTGCGGGCGGCGTTCGCCGAGTCCGAACTCGACGGCGAGCAGATTGTGGCGCTGGCGCAGACGCAGGCGGTGAAGGACGAGCTGCTGGCCAACACGCAGCGTTCGGTTGACCGAGGCACGTTCGGGTCGCCCACGTTCTTCGTGGACGATCAGATATTCTTCGGTAAAGACCGGCTGCGCGATGTCGAGGAAGCCATCGTCGGAACGAGCCGGTGAGAGGCCGGCCTGGCTGACGTTAGGCCTTCCGCTGCCCGCCCGACACGCACTATAGAGCAATCTACCGAGTGCAGACGCTCGGAAGGCCGCCGCTGGATGTCCGAGCGGCGACAGGTGGAAGCGGCGTGCGCGCATGGATGCAGGGAACGCTGTCAATTGGTTTGTCGACCGGCATCGCTCGAATGGCGATGGTGAACGCCTGGCGTTCAAGGATCCCTGGCGGTCGCTGACCTATGGCGAGTTGGCGGCCGAGACCGCCCGATTCGCCAGTGCGTTGCTTGGCGCGGGTGTCGTGAGGGAGCAGCGGGTCGTCCTGCTGCTGCTGGACTCGGTCGATTTTCCCGTCGCATTCTGGGGAACCATGCGAGCCGGCGCCGTGCCGGTGCCGATCAACACACTGCTTACCGCGGACACGGTCGGCTACATCCTGGCGGATTGCCGGGCGGCCGCCGTGGTGATGTCGGCGGCGCTGACAGCGACGTTGGGGCCAGCGGTTCGGGCCGCCGGTGTGACACCCGTTATCGTGTCCAATCCGGAAGGATCGGCGGCGGTCGATGGGACCGGCTTTTCCGAATTCCTGGCGGGCGGCGATCCGGATACAGAAACGGCTTCCGCGTCGCCGGATGAGGCGGCGTTCTGGCTCTATTCGTCCGGGTCGACGGGTGCGCCGAAAGGTGTCCGCCACATTCATTCCAGCCTGCGGTTCACGGCGGAGACCTACGGCGCGAGGGTGCTGGGGATTGGGTCTGACGACGTGATGTTTTCGGCCGCCAAGGCGTTCCATGCCTACGGACTCGGAAACAGTCTGACGTTTCCGATGTCGGTGGGGGCGGCGGCTGTTTTCCTGCCGGAACGGCCAACGCCGGACGCGGTGCTGGAGGTAATGCGGACGCATAATCCGACCCTGTTCGGCGGCGTTCCGACCTTGTACGCCGGGCTGCTGGCCAATCCTTACATCATGCCCGGTGCCGGGTCGTCGCGTTTGCGGCGCTGCATCTCGGCCGGTGAGGCGCTGCCCGCGGATATCGGCAGTCGTTGGAAATCGGTTGTCGGGGTCGATGTCCTGGACGGGATCGGTTCCACCGAGATGCTGCATATTTTCATCAGCAACTACCCGGATGATATCCGTTACGGCAGCAGCGGCAAGCCGGTTCCTGGGTATGAGGCGCGCATCGTGGGCGAGCACGACCGGCCGGTGCCGCATGGGGAAGCCGGCGAACTCGTGGTGCGCGGCGACAGTGCGGCTGAGGGTTACTGGAACCAGCGGGACAAGACGCGGCGCACGTTTCAGGGCGAATGGACCTACACCGGCGACACCTACACCCGTGACGCGGAGGGTTACTATCGCTTCCAGGGCCGCAGCGATGAGATGCTGAAGGTCAGCGGCGTCTGGGTGTCGCCGTTCGAGGTCGAGGAAGCCCTGATCGCGCATCCGGCCGTGCTGGAGGCGGCGGTGATCGGGCGGCAGGACCGGGATGGTCTGGTCAAGCCGAAGGCGTTCGTGATCCTGCGCGACGGCGTGGGCTCGGATACATTGGTTGCGGAATTGCAGGCTCATGTGAAGGATCGGGTCGGGGTTTGGAAATA
>JBEKLE010000546.1:0-4164 GCA_050010355.1 Rhodopila sp.
ATACGAGCATACCGCGGCAATCTCCACAATCTCCAGTCCTAATCGCCGTCCAGGGCCAAATATGGGCTGGCCAAACGAAACTCGGGGAAGCGACGTCGATTCACCGACGTTGCGGCGATCTCTCGAGCATCAGGTGAAAGTTGGTGATGAAAGCGTGGCTACAGGAGCCAAACCCGCGCGGTGAGTTTCCTCTAACCTTCACAAGCCAGGTGCTACCACGGTAATTAAAAGACTGTTAACTCTGACATCGCGATTTCCGTGCTCGTGAGGCCTCATGCCAAGTCTTTCCCGACACACCGCAACTCTCGGCGGGAAATTCGTTCTTTGTTGCGCGACTGCAGTTGGGGTGTCGTTCGCCCGGCCTGCGGCGGCTCAGAGCGATGCCCAGATTCAATCCATCGAGCAGCAAATCAAGGCGCTGCAGACACAGTTGAATCAGGTCAAGGCTGAGCTCGCGGGACGCGACCGCGCGCTGAAGGCGGCGCAAGAGCAAGCGAAAGCAGCGCGGGACCAAGCGGCAGCAGCCTCGGCGCAGGCCGCGCAAATTGCCTCGAGACCGCCCGCGCCGGCCGTCGTCGCAGCCCCCGCGGGACCGCCGTTGCCGCAGGGGACATTCCGAGTCGGCGGATTGACCGTCACGCTAGGCGGGTTCGCCGCTGCCGAAGGTGTCTATCGCTCACGCAACGAGGCAGCCAGTATCGCCACCAGTTTTAGCGGAATTCCGCTTCCCAACAGCGCGAACTACCACATCCCCGAATACCGCGAGACCGCTCAGCAGAGCCGCTTCTCTCTGCTAACGGAAGGGCAGCTAGATGATGATCAGAAGTTGACCGCCTATTTGGAGACCGACTTCCTGAGCGCCGGATCCTCGTCGAACTCGAACGAGAGCAACAGCTACACCCTAAGGTTGCGCCAGTTCTGGGGAAACTATGATAACACTGACCTTGGCCTGCACGTCCTGGGCGGCCAGGCGTGGAGCCTTGCGACCTTGTATAAGACCGGCCTGGTGCCGCGGCAGGAGAACGTGCCGCTGACGATCGATCCGCAGTACGTTGTTGGCTTTAACTGGGCACGGCAGGCTGAAATTCGAGTGGCCAAGGACTTCGCCGACCACGAAGTCTGGGTGGCTCTCTCGGTGGAGGAGCCGCAAACGACATTCGGAAGTTCCGCGGGCCCGAATTGCTTGACGGGAGTCGGGGCACCGACCGCTACCGGGGGCGGCACCCTCGAATACACGCAATGCGGCGGCTCGAATGTCAACACCATCCAGGCCTACAGCGACAACTATGCACCTGACATCATCGCCAAGGTCGCGGCTGATCCGGGTTGGGGCCACTACGAGCTATATGGGCTGCTGCGCTTCCTGGGGGGCCGCGTGTCGTTCGCCTCCAGCGGCACCGGCAAAAGCTACGAAACCACTGGCGAGGGTATTGGCGGGGGCATGATCCTCCCGTTGGTGCCGAAGATGCTCGACTTCCAGGTGAGCGGCCTTGTTGGGCAGGGGATCGGCCGCTATGGCACGGCGCAGCTTGCCGATGCAACCTTTTCGCCAACCGGAAAAATCGAACCGCTAGCAGAATATTCGATTTTCGGGGGACTTGTCGCCCACCCGATTCCCGCGGTCGATGTCTACGGCTACGGCGGCACAGAAGGCGTGGCGCGCAAGTCCTTCGCGGGGACGGCCGGCTACGGCAACCCGAATGTTAACCTTTCTGGCTGCGAGGTCGAACTTGGTTCTTGCAGTGCCTCCACGTCCAGTGTTGTTGAGGGCGCGATTGGCGCCTGGTGGCGGGTGATCAAGTCCACCTACGGTACAGTCCAGGCTGGTGCTCAATATGCGTACGTGGACCGCAAAACTTTCCAGGGCGTCGGAGCGACGAAGGGGAGTACGTTGGCTCCGTCAGCGAACGAGAACATCGTCCTGTTCAGCTTGCGATATCTGCCGTTCCAGTGAGAAGCCCGCCCCCCAGCGCTGCGGGGATCTGAAAAGGTCCCCAGTTCGCTGTCATGGAGCGCGGGCCCCGGCATGACAGACTGAAAGTCCGGACCAGAACCGTCGAGGTGCCCCGAACAGGGGGCATCCGGCGCTCCGTTTCCGACTGGGCAGGACAAGCCTGGCAAAATGTCCCCGCCGGGTTTCCACTGGATTCTTGTCCGATCAGGCTGGGATGCCTCACAACGGATTTGCCCGGCAGGCTGTTTTCCGGCCTATGCACGTTGACATACACCCCGGCCGTCAAGCGCGTCCGGCAATTTTTTCTGCATCGCCATGCACATCGGTCCAGCAGATTTCAAGTCAAAATGGAACGTCTCCGAATGCCGCCTCTTTTGCTACCGCTTGCTCGCGCCGTCAGCCAATTGGATGACCCATCCTTCAGGGGAGTTCTTCTGCGAAGCATCGCGTGGTCGGTCGCAAGCTTTGCGGCGCTGCATGTTGCGGCGATTCGGATCATCCATGGGCTGGTGGACCTGCATGGTTGGTTGGCCTGGGGGGCCGACCTTCTCGGCTCGATTGCGGTGTCGCTTCTTACTCTATGGTTGTTTCTGCCCGTCGCAGCAGCGATCGGCACGATGTATATTGACCGCATCGCCAGCTCCGTAGAGCGCCGATTCTACCCGGGGCTTCCACCGCCAAACGGCGCATCGCACCTCGAACAGGCATGGGACGGTGCAGCAGTCGCGCTCAAGGTTCTTGCCTTGAACATCGTCGCACTAATCCTCGTCCTCATACTGCCAGGGATCGGCCTGATCCTGGGCTGGCTAATCGCGGCATACGCGATCGGGCGCGGCTTGTTCGTTGCTGTTGCCATGCGACGGATGTCACGCATGATGGCCGAGTCGCTGTATCGCGCGAATCGGGGTGTGGTCCTCGTGCAGGGTGCGATTTTGGCGCTGGCGGCGTACGTTCCAATCATGAACCTGTTGGTTCCTATCACGGGCGTGGCTGCGATGGTCCACGTCCTGGATATGGCCCTCGCCGCGGCTGAGACGTCCGGGCGGTGATTCGTTCGGAATCAGAAAGATGTAAAAAACCAAAACAGAATGTTGTTTGCCAGGCACGCTCCATGGTAGGCGGGGTCTCCCTTTTCAGTTTGGTAAAGTGTCTTGTTCAAACGTCGCAAACCTGACGAGCCCGCTTCGACCACCATCGATACCCCGCTACCGGCGGGCCTGCCGTCAGTGCCTGAGGCTGCAAAGGCAGTCCAACCCGATTCGAGTCTAAGCGCCTCGTCCATAAATGCTGCCCAATCGCCGTTAGATAACGGTCTTGGTGTTCCTCCTTTCCGCCCCGCTCCGCTCAAGGATGCGCAAAACATGTCCCGACCGCCCTTCTCGCCTGTTTCCACCACTCCCGCAACGCCAGCCGCTTCAATCCGACCTGGTGCGACGATTGGACGCCCAGCCCCGCGCGATCCGTCCGAGCGCCGCACGCTCGTCGTCGGACGAGGGATAAGTGTGCAAGGTGTCGTCCAGGATGCCGAGCGCCTTGTGGTCGAGGGCACCGTCGAAGCGACGATGATCCATGCGACCGAACTGGCGATCGCACCGGGCGGCGTGTTCAAGGGCGAGGTCGAGGTCGAGGAAGCCGAGATTGCCGGCACCATCGACGGCACGCTGACCGCACGCGGCAGTCTGAGCGTCCGCGGCAGCGGCAAGGTGCTTGGGACCGCCCGGTGCCGCCGATTGCAGGTCGAGGACGGCGGCCAAATCACCGGCCGAATTGAAATGATTACGGACCAGCCGCAAAGCGATCTGCCGCCTCGGCAGAATGTTGAACCGGCGATTTAACGGCTCTCAGAGCCCGAAAATCAATCGAACTCGAAAAAGGACGCCCTCTCTTATCGTTGACGTCTTTTTCGCTTAATCCGGTGCGGGAGGGCATTCTTTTCCAGCCCCCGTGCGCACCGGCATGTCATGTGCCTACCGGCTGACGGATTGGTAGGCAGCGAGACATGCCAAATCGACGATCTGGCTGGACGAGGCGTCCATTGGGACGATCTGAACCGGTTTTTCCATGCCGATCAACAGCGGACCGATCGTTGTACCGCCTCCAAGATGATGCGCCAGCCGGGCCGCGATGTGGGCTGAATGAAGCCCCGGTACGACCAGCACGTTCGCATCCCCGGTCAACCGGCAGAATGGGTAGAGCGCTCGGATTGATGG
>JBEKLE010000547.1:0-6002 GCA_050010355.1 Rhodopila sp.
GCGGTCAAGGGGTGAAGAACATGACGGTCCTGCACAGACGCCGGTTGCTCGCTGCCTCGGTCGCCGCGGCCTTGCCGCTGCCGGCGATCGCGCAGGGCAAACCCGAAAAGCTGGTTTATGTCGGCGATAACGGGCCGTGGCACTGGACGCTTGTGGAGGAAGTCGCGCCGGCGTTCGAAAAGGAAACCGGCATCAAGATCGATTTCACCCTGTTGCCTGTCGATCCGTGGAATGCGCGGCTGAAAGCGGAGCTCAGCGCCGGGTCGAGCGGGATCGACATCGTGCAGTGGTCCGTCGGAATGGCGGGCTGGATCAGTCCGCACATGATGGATCACGAGGCGCTCGCGGGTGAGATCATGGCGAAGGACCCGGCGTGGGACTGGGCGGATTTCCTTGGGGGCAGCAAGCGGGCGGCGACCTATGACGGCAAGATGGCCGGCATCCCGTACCGGATCACCACTGGCATCATGCACTATCAGAAGGCGCTGCTGGAGCAGGCCCGAACTGGAGACGGCGGCGATCGCCACCAACACGCCGCCCGGACGCTACGGGTTCGGGATTTCCGGGCGGCAGGGTTCGGCGATTCTGACCAGCTTCGCACCGTGGCTTTACTCCTGCGGCGGCGATTATCTGGACTTCAAGACCGGCGAGATCCTGATCAATAAGCCCAACGCCGTCGCCGCGCTGGAGTTCTGGTCTGGGATGGTGCTGAAGGACAAGGTCGTGCCGCCCGAGTGCATGACCTGGGAATACGACGAGATCGTCGCCGGGGGTCAGAACGACCGTTACGCGATGTGCCAGACCTTCGCCCCGTACGGCACGCTGATCAATGATCCGAAGCTTTCGAGGACCGGGGGCAAATGGGTGTTTGCCACGGTGCCGGGGCAAACCGAGAAGTCGCAGGCACGCACCTGGGTGGACGGGCATTTTCTGGCGATTCCCAAGTATACTCCAAACAAGGACTGGTCGCTGGCGTTTATCCAGATGGCGTGCAGTCACGACTGGATGCGGCGGTCGATGATCCGAGGCAATGCGCCGCCGCGGGGATCGGTGTTGCGCGATCCTGAGATGGTGGTGCTGATCGGCTGGCCTCCCGTGGCCGCGGCGGCGATCGAGACCGGGTTTCCGACGCCGGCACAGCCGGTGTTCAGCACGCTGCAACTGTCGCTGCGGACCGGACTTTCGGAGGCGATCCTCGGCCAGAAGACCCCGCAGCAGGCGCTGGACGACGTGGCGAAGGACTGGCAGCGCGGGATGCGGCGGGCCGGGATGAAGGCGGGATGAGGCGGCGCGCTCTGCTTACGGCCGGGGCCGCACTGGCGATGCCGGCGATCGTCCGGGCGGAGTCGACGCCGGAGAAGCTGGTGTTTGTTGGCGACAATGGTCCCTGGCACTGGTGCCTGGTGGAGGAAGTTGCACCGGCGTTCGAGAAGGAAACCGGCATCAAGATCGACTTCACGCTGCTGCCGATCGATGCGCTCAGCGCACGGCTGAAAGCGGAGTTGAACACTGGATCGCCGGATATCGACGTGATTCAGTGGACAGCCCCGTTCGCCGGCTGGCTGGCGCCGCACATGGCGGATCACGCCATACTGCTGGCCGACACCGCGGCGAAACATCCCGATTTCGACTGGGACGATTTCCTGCCGGCGGTGCGCGATCTCGCCGGTTATCAGGGCAAGCTGCTTGGCATCCCGTATCGTGTCACGACAAGCATCCTGATGTATCAGCGGGCGTTGCTGGCGGACGCCGGCTTTGATGCCGCGCCGGAGGACTGGGACACGTTCCTGAAGGCGGCGCAGGCGACGACGAAGCCTCCCGAGCGGTATGGCGTCGGAATTTGGGGGCGGCAGGGGCCGGCGATGGTGGGCGGCTTTACACCGTTTCTGCGCGGCAACGGGGGACGCTATTTCGACCCCACGACCTTCGCGATCGAGATCAACGACGCCAAAGCCGTGGAGGCGCTGGAATTCTACGGCGACCTGATGACGCGGTACAAGGTCGTTCGCCGGCGGGCAGCGGGACCGTTATGCCACGACCATCACGCTGGCACCCTACGGCTCGTTGATGAGTGACCCGAAACTGTCGCAGACCGCCGGACGCTGGGGATTTGCCGTGGCGCCTGGTCGGCACTCGGCGGCGGAAAGCCGGGTGTCGCTGGGTGGCTGGACCTTCGGCGTGCCGGAAGCGGGCAAAAACACCGCGTGGGCGTTCGAATTCATCCAGATGGCCACCAGCAAAGAACGGATGCGGCGGTCGCTGGAGCGCGGCAATGCGCCGCCCCGGACGTCAGTGCTGAACGATCCGACGGTGCTAGATCGTTTCGGCTGGGCACCCGTTATGGCGGAGACGCTGAAAACCGCGGTGCTGGAGCCGCGCGAGCCGTTCTGGCCGTCGATGGAATTGCAGTTGCGCAGCGGCATTTCCGCCGTGCTGCTAGGCGAGAAGACGGCCAAGGTGGCGCTGGATGGCGTCGCCGCGGACTGGCAGCGGAGCCTGCGGCGGGCCGGGGTGAAGCAAGGATGAGTTTGACACCTGGGGATGGGCGCTCCCAGAGTCGCACCTGGAGAAAACCATGACCATCGACTGCGACATCCATCCGGGCGTGCCGGACATCAAGGCGCTGCTGCCGTACATGAACGATTTCTGGCAGGAATCCTTCGTCGCGCGCGGCCTCGACGGGTTCGACATGATGTCGTACCCGTTGAACGCGCCGATCACGTGCCGGCCGGACTGGCGGGTGAAGGGCCAGCGTCCGGGCGCCAGCCTCGATGCGATGCGCAGTCAGGCGCTGGATGCTTTCGGGATCGGCACCGCGATCTGCAATCCGCTGACCGGCGGGCAGGTCGCGGTCAGCGAGAGCATGGGCGCGGCGATCTGCTCCGCCGTCAACGACTGGATCAGGGAACACTGGCTGGACAAGGAGCCCCGGCTGCGGGCTTCGATCGTCGTGCCGGCGCAGGCGCCGCTGCTGGCCGCCGAGGAAATCGATCGTTGCGCGGGGGATCGGCGGTTCGTGCAAATCCTGATGCCTGCCGCCTGCGAAATGATGCTCGGGCGGTCGTATTACTGGCCGGTCTGGGAGGCGGCGGTGCGGCATGGGCTGCCGGTCGGGATTCACGCGGGCAGCATGTACCGTTACGCTCCGACGTCGACCGGGTGGCCCTCGCATTATCTGCACGATTATGTGGCGAGCTCACAGGTGTTCGAGGATCAGTTGCTCAGCCTGATCTCGAACGGCGTGTTTGTTAAGTTTCCCGCGTTGCGGTTCGTGCTGCTGGAATCCGGTGTAAGCTGGCTGCCCGGTTTCATCTGGCGCGCCGTGAAAACCTGGCGCGGCGTGCGGGCCGAGGTGCCTTGGGTCAACCGGTCGCCCGCCGACATCATCCGCGAAAATATCCGCCTGACGATCCAGCCGTTTGATGCGCCGGACCGGGACGCGGTGGAGCGCATTGTCGAGCAGATCGACGCCGACCACATGCTGCTGTTCGCGTCGGACTATCCGCACTGGCAGTTCGAGGGCGATGCCGTTGTGCCGCCTGGATTGTCGGCGGATCTGCAACGGAAAATGAGGGTCGAAAACCCGCTGGACACCTATTCACGCCTGAAGGAGCCCGGCGCTTTGAAGGAAACAGTGCAATGAACGCACCGGTCGACGTCCGGACCCACGCCACCGAGAGCCGGCTGGGCATCATCGACTGTGATATCCATCCCTATCCGAAAGCCGGCGCGCTGAACGCGTATCTTTCGGAGCGCTGGCGGAACCATCTGGCGACGTACGGCAAATTCAACTGTGGACCTTATGCCGATCGCGGAACGTACCCGAGGTTCTCGCCGAACACGTGCCGACGGGATGCCTGGCCACCGGGCGGCGGCGCGCCGGGATCGGATGTTGGTTTCATTCGCGACCAACTGCTTGATCCGTACAACATCGCGTATGGCGTGCTGGAGCCGCTGCTCGGCGGCAACTCGTCGCGGAACCTGGATGAGGCGGCGGCACTCTGTGGCGCGATGAACGACTGGCAGGCGCAGGAATTCGTCGAGCCGGAGCCGCGGCTGCGGGCGTCCATCCTGATCCCGTCGGATGATCCTGAGGCGTCGATCAAGGAGATCGAGAAGCGGGCCGGCGACTGGCGGTTCGCCCAGATCCAGCTTGGATCAAAGACGTCGGAGCCGCTGGGGCGGCGGCGGTACTGGCCGATCTTCGCGGCGGCCCAGGCGAATGGAATGTCCATTGGGCTGCACGTTGGCGGAACGCAGAGCAGTGCGCCGTCGGCCGGCGGGTGGCCGCAGTTCTATGTCGAGGATCATCACGGTCTGGTGCATTCGATGCAGAACCAGGCTGCCAGTTTGATCCTGGAAGGCGTGTTCGATGCGTTTCCTGGTTTGAAGATTGTGCTGATCGAGGGCGGGTTCGCCTGGGCGCCGCAACTGGCGTGGCGGCTGGATGCGCACTGGGCGAAGATGCGCGACGAGGCGCCGTTGAAGCGCAAGCCGTCGGAATACATGAAGACGAATCTTTGGTTCGCGACCCAGCCTGTTGAGGAGCCGGAACAACCGGACGATCTGCGGCAGGTGTTCGAGTGGATCGGCTGGGACCGGATGGTGTATTCCAGCGATTATCCGCACTGGGACTTCGACGATCCGTATCTGGCGTTCCGGTTTCAGATGACGGAGAGCGAAAAGCGGATGCTGTTCCGCGAAAATGCGCTGGATGTGTATACGTTCAGGTAGGCTGAACGTTGTTCTTCTGATGTCGTGGCCCCGGGAAGCCGCCCTGCCATGACGGTCCGGTGAGAGCGCCTTCGGGCTGAACGGGACCATTCAGCACGCTGTATCTCTTTGACTGGGCCAGCAGTTAGCACCCCGGCTGTGCCAGTCAGAGTATGATTCAGTCATGGTTCCGATGGCGTCTTCCTTGGGTTGTTGTACCAGCCGCCCAGCGAGCGATCGAAGTAGGTGTTGCGCCAGTTGGTCTTCCACACCGCCTGATCGTTCGGATTGGTGCCAGCCGCCTCGATGTCGTCGGCGGGCTCCCACGGCGACCAGATCGAATAGACCAGCAGCGAACCGAGGCTGTTCAGCCAGTCGATGTTGGCCTGGGCCCACACGCCGTCGTTGGCGCCGAGCCTGGAGCCCTCGCCGCCGGTGCCGGCCGCCGACATCGCCGCGGTGCCCGGGCCATACTCGGACATACCGACCCTGACACCGTTGGCGCGGGCGAAGCTCACCAGCGTATCAAGGTTCCAGGTGCCGGCGGGCGGAGGGTTGGCCAGGCCGGTAAAACTCTGCGTCGCGGCCCAGGCGGCATGTTTGCCGCCGTTGAGGAAGCGATCGATGTTGCCGCCGTAGATATCGAGCGAGACGATGTCCGCACCGCCCGGATTGCTCGTTGCGTGGTAAGCGCCCGGCCAATAACTAGCGACGTCGGGCAAGAAGCCCCAGGAGCCGCAAAACTCGATCAGCACGTGCGGCATCAATGCCTTGGCGATCTTCGCGATGTTGCGGAACGCGCCGATGTAGGTGGCGTAGCTCTCGTTGCTGAAGCCGTGATAGCTGCCGGCCGACCACGGATACCAGTTACCGCCGGGACCTTCCCAGCCCGGGCGGATCGCCACGATCGGCGCCGCGGTGTTGTTGCGCATATTGGTCAGCATCGCGGCGTAACGGCCGTTGTAGCCGCCATTGGCGGCTTGGGCCATGTCGGTCAGGTGTTCCGCCTCCTTCTCGACCGACAGCATGGGTATCCCGATTACCCGCGCGCTGGGGCGGCCATTGGCGCTGACGAAACCGGTGCGGGCGAAGCCGCCGGTGGTGGTGCCGTCCGTCATCAGATCGAGTGGCCGGCCGAGCCAGGCCTCGATGGTCGCCACGCCGCTTGGGTTGGCGCCGCCGCCGTAACCGATCATGTAGGTGAGCCCGGTCTTCTTGGGCGGAGGCATGCGCTTGCTCTCCTGTGCGATTGCCCGCCGGCTGGCAAGCGCCGCCGCCGAGCTGCCCAA
>JBEKLE010000548.1:0-4152 GCA_050010355.1 Rhodopila sp.
TGGTCCGGGCGACGATCAATCCGCTCGATAGCGGCTCGTTTCCCTACCACTCGATGCCCTGGCAGCGCCGCGCGCAGCACTGGGCCGGGGTCGGTGTGGCCGAGCAGATGCGCACCCCGCAGAAGGTGACAAATGCAGCACTGCGGGCGCTGCTGAACAACGCCGGCAAGTCGGCCGGCAGCCAGTTCGTCGTCGATCAGGGCGCCATTCGCCCGGCCGATGACAACTGGACGATCACGCCGGACAAGATCTGGTACAAGACCAACGACGGGCCGGCCGATGTGCGCCAGTCCTTCATGGCGATCCAGATCCCGAACGTCACCCAGGAGCTGATGCAGATCATCACCCTCGGCGAGCGGTTTGCCGAGGAAACGACGTCGATCCCGCTGATTGCGCAAGGCCAGTCGGGTGCGACGACGCCGGACACGTTCGGCGCGGCGCAGTTGCAGAACAACAACGCGAACCAGTTGCTCCGCTCGATCGGCTATGCGTTCGATGACTACATCACCGAGCCGGTTATACGGCAGTATTACGAATGGCTGCTGCTCGATCCTGACGTTCCGAACGAGGAAAAGGGCGAGTTCCAGATTGACGCGCACGGCAGCATCGCGCTGGTCGAGCGGGCCATCCAGGATCAGTCCATCGCACAGATGGGCAACATGGCGGCCAATCCGATCTACGGGATTGATCCGAAGAAATGGGCGAAGCTGTTCCTGAAAAGCAAGCGGCTGAACCCCGAAGCGGTGCAATACACCGAGGAAGAACAGCAGAAGATGGCCGCTGCGCCGCCGCCGGAGGCGCCGGCCGTCACCGTCGCCAAGATCGTCCAGGACACCCAGTTGAAGCTGGGCGTGATGAAGCAAACAGCGGACCAGCAGACCACGCAGGCCGAGGGGCAGATCGCGGCGGCCGCGCATGTCCTTGAGGGCGGCAAGGCGCAGATCGAGCAGACGCGGGTGCATGGCGAGCTGACCATCAAGGCGCACGAATTGGAGATGCGGCGCGAGGTGGCACTGATGGACTACGCCAACCGGCAAAAGATCAGTCTGGATCAGGCCAAGGCGCAACTCGCCAAGACGGCGATGCAGCTTTCCACCGAACGCGAACTCAATGCTGCGAACAACGCGCACGAGATGCGCAAACATCGCACCCCGCAGCCGGCCTCGCCCGCAGGGCGCGCTGTTCGCACGACACCGCCGGTGCAGGCGCCCGGCCGGGCCGCGAATGGGCATGGATTTGATCAGTCAACTCTAAGAAGCGACTGGGGCGCAGTAGTGGATGATCCTTTCACCCTCACCGAGCACGACAAGGCGCAAGGGCTCTGGCGGCGGCTGGAGGCGCACCTGGAGGACCGGCTCGCCGACGCGCGCAAGCGCAACGATGCGGCGCTGACCGAGCCTGAAACCGCATCGCTGCGCGGCGAGATCAGATGTCTCAAGCGGATCATCGCGCTTGGGGATGACCGGCCAATGACCGGCGACGAGGAGTAGCCACCGCGAGGCGGCTGCGTAGGAGCAACCCCAACAATGGCTGACAAAGACACCGAAGCCGCGGCCGTCGCCGCGGACGCGATCGCTGCCGACGCTCAGGAGCAAGCTGACTTCGGCGCCGGTTTCGAGGGCGACAGACCAGCAGAAAAGCCACCAGCGAAGGAAAAGCCTGAACCCGCGGCAACCCCACGGAAAGAGGCAAAGCCGGAGCCGAAATACATCCAGATCACCGAAGCCGACTGGGCTGACGTCAGGGCGGCCGCCGCGAAGACGGCGTCCTACGATCAGCAGCTTTCGAAGGCGTTCGGGACCATTGGCAATCTGCAAAGGCTGGTCGGCAGCCTCCAAGGTCAAACGCCGGCAGGCCGGCGGATCGAGATCCCGAAGGATGCGTTCGCGGCTATGGAACGTGACTTTCCCGAACTGGCGCAACAAACCCGCGCTGCCCTCGAAGCGGCCCTTTCGGGCGTGTCTGGCACCGGCGGCGTCGGTGTTGGCACCGCGGCGGGCGGTGACGATGCCACCACGCTCAAGAGCCTGTTGGCGGCAGAGAAAGCCAAGCAGCAGCTAGAAGAACTGGAGGATGCGCACCCCGACTGGAAAAAGATAGTCGGTGCCGTCGATGTGTCGCGCGAGGCGCCGGACGCGAACAACCCGTTCCGGCGCTGGTTGGCTGGCAAGGACGTTGCCTACCAACAACGCATCAACGGGTCCGAATCAGCCGCGGTGATCGGCCGCGCGATCCGAACGTTCCAGCGCGAAACCGCGCAAGCGCCCGGCAAACCAGCCGCGACGCCACGCGACACAGCGCGAGCCGATAGGATCAGGGGGGCTGTGCAACCTCGCGGCGACAACGCAGGCGCCGCCGCCGGCAAATCGGATGATGACGAATTCCTCGCAGGATTCAATTCTAGATGACAACGACCACGCGTCCATACGATTGCGCGGCCTACGACCGACGCCCTGTGACGGCGGTTTCCTAAGAACGAACGCCTGAAACCACCTAGCAACAGGACGACACTACTATGGCGATGCAGAACTTCACACTTACACCTGGAAGAATCAACAAATACAAAGGCGAAATCCTGGCACACGCCGTGCCGCTGGAGGTACTCGGAAAAACGGGCCGGCAGATCCCGATGCCGCGCAACAACTCCGACACCTATGTGGCCAGGCGCTGGCTGCCGTACGGCGCGACCGCGCTGACCGGCTCATCGATGAACCAGTTCTTCCAGAACGGCACCGGCGACCGCGGCAACGCCGTTACCCAGGCGCACCAGATCCAGGAAGGTATCACGCCCGCGCCGGACAGCATCGTGCCGCTGGATATCACCGTGGTCGTGCAGCAGTTCGGCTGCCTCTACGGGTTCACCGACAAGACCTACGACCTGTATGAGGACGACATCCCCAAGGCGATGATCGAGCAGATCGGCGAGCGGGTGACCTTCGTCAACGAGATGATCATCTGGGGCGCTCTGCGGGGCTCCACGAACGTCTATTACGGGGGTCTGGGGACGTCGATCGCCACCGTCGCCGGCGGGATGACCTTGGGCATGGTGCGCAAGATCGCCAAGAACCTGCAGGCCAACCACGGCAAGCCGGTCAACAAGGTCCTGAAGGCGGGGCCGAACTTCGCCACCGATCCGGTCGCCGAGGGCTACACGGTCTACTGCCATACCGACCTGGAGCCGGACATCCGCGACCTGCCGAATTTCGTCCCGGCCGAGGCGTATGCCACCGGCTCGCCGCTCGCGAACGAAATCGGCAAGTGCGAGCGGTTCCGCTTCATCACCTCGCCTGATCTCCCCTCGATCCAGGACGGCGGTGCCGTGATCGGTGCGACCGGGCTGTATTCCACGACCGGCGTCTCGATCGACGTGTATCCGTTCATCGTCACCGCCCAGGATGCCTGGGGCCAGATCGCGCTGCGCGGCAAGGACAGCCTGTCGCCCACGTTCATGGCGCCGGGCGACAAGTCGAAGTCCGATCCACTCGGGCAAAGAGGATATGCGGGAACTGCTTGGTGGAAGGCAGTCATGATCGAAAATGCCGGCTGGATGGCGGTCGGCTACGTCGGGTCGAAAGTCCTCGTCTGATCGGTCAAGGAAAGGAGGGCTTCCATGCTTGATACTATGACCAGATACATGGCCGGTATTCCGGACCATCCGACCTACAACGCTTTGCGCCGGATACTGCGGCCGTTGGTGGACCGCTATTCCTCGCAGCCGCTGACCTCCGCCGGGCTGGTGATCAATGCCGGCGGCGCTTTGTTCCCGAAGATCGGCGCGGCGGATTTCTATGCCTGCGCGGCTGGCGTCCTGGTGCGGATCGCTGCCGGAACCGCGCTGCCGCCGCCAACCGGGGTCGTGATCACGGCGGGGTATTACAACGTCGTCTGCTACTTCGTGAACGCCGCTGGCGTCGTCACGGCGGGGCAGGGCACGCCAGGCGCGGCGCTGGGCAATGTCGTGTTTCCGCAGCCGCCGGAGGGCAATGCGCTGGTCGGGTTCCTGATCGTCACCAACTCCGGCGGCTTCACCGGCGGCACCACGGCGCTTGATGCCGGCACGACCGTGTTCGTGTCGCCGCAGGGGCCGTTCGACCCCACCATGCTCGTTTAATTAAGGACACGCAAAATGGCTGTTAACACGGACTTTGATCC
>JBEKLE010000549.1:0-4151 GCA_050010355.1 Rhodopila sp.
AATTAACCAGCGACACGAACGCAGACGCGGTGCCATCGAGTCTCGTTTCCGCGCTCAACGCAGGGAGGCGGCGTCGTGACGGGGCAACAAATGTGCCAAGTAATTCGACTCTGTCAAACTAGCGTCCCACCAGTTGTGATACATGGCGTTGTCGGTGCCGAACCCGAAGATGTCGAGGCGTCCGCTGCCCCACGAGACGGTGGCAGGCGAGCTCGAGCTGTTGAATACGCCGCCCAGCGACTCCCAACCGCCCCAACCGGGCCCTGTCACTCCACTGGCGTCCCACCAGTTGTGATACATGGCGTTGTCGATGCCGAGCCCGAAGATGTCGAGGCGTCCGCTGCCCCACGAGACGACGACAGGCGAACTCGAGCTGTTGAATGTCCCGCCCAGCGACTCCCAACCGCCCCAACCGGGCCCTGTCACTCCACTAGCGTCCCACCAGTTGTGCCATATGGCCTTGTCTTTGCCTTTGGCAAAGATGTCGAGGCGGTTCGGTCCCCACGATACTGCGCATGGCGCCGAGTCCAGCACGCCCCCCAGCGACTCCCAACCGCCCCAACCGGCCCTGTCACTCCACTAGCGTCCCACCAGTTGTGATACATGGCGTTGTCTGTGCCGAGCCCGAAGATGTCGAGGCGGTTGCTGCCCCACGAGACGGCGGAGACGGCAATGCTTGTCATGGTTTCTCTCCTTGAAGTTCCGGCGGGCGTCTTGCAAAAACACGTAGAAAAACTTGCGGCTTACCTCGTGTCGGCTGACGGCAAAGCTGCCTGTTGGATCTGCGTCAGTTGCGCTGGCACGTCCATGTGGAACGGGATGCTGCGATTCGTGTGGTGCATCGCTCCGTGCACCAGCGTGTGGGCGATGTTGATCCGGGAGTTCGTCCAGCCGAGCACGTCCATGTCGCCGATAATCTGGCGCTGGTGCCCGATATTTCCCGGCAGGGCCGACAGCGCGCTAAAGAACACGATGTTGACATTGCCCAGTTCCGGACCGAACTCACTGTTCTCCATGACTAATTCGCTGATCGCACTGGAGATCAGGAGATTCCCCTTGCTGTGTCCGACGAGCCACTTGAGGTTCTTCAGGTGCTTGGGCGGATCGGGCCGGTCTTCCGGCTGAGGGTCGGATGCCCTGATCATGCTCTTCAGCGTGACAAGGTCCGGACCGCTGCCGATCGAATCCATCGCCCTGACGCTGGTCACGATGGCCGGGAGGTTCGAGACCTTCGCGAGCGCATTGTTCACCTGCTCGATGTCGAATTCGAGGCGATTGGTCTCCCGCAGGAAGCACCAGCCGCCCAACGCCTCGTTCATCACATCATCTACGCCGTAACCCGATACCACCGCCGCCACCGAGCCATTCGTCGTGGCGGCAACATCGCGGGCGAGCGCGACGGCGCCGATCGCCGAACTGCCGACACCGGCGACCGAAATGCCGATGATCTTGTCCGATATTGCAGGCTTATCGAACAGCCCCACAGGATCCTGGAATTATTCTAAGTCCGAGGTCTTGTCAGGATGGACGACGATGATCGCTCCGCACTGGAGGTCATGCTGTCGCACGCGCGCCGAGTCCTGCGGCTCGACATTGTAGAAGATTTCATCAAAAAATCCGTTCCTTTTCCTCACTGCTTCAAGGAACTGCTGTTGATGCGGGATTGCCGACATGAGCGTTCCGACCACCGTGCTGGTGGAAGGAGTGGTGATTGCCATATTGACCATGGTTTGTTTCTTTCACGCCGGCCACACGCGGACTCGCGAGACACACCGCATGCGTCGGGCCGGCCGGTGCACGCGGAAATATTTAGTACAGGCTTATATTTTGCCACACGTTTGTCTCACAGATGAAATTCAAATGCATTGACGGAGATCAAGCCGCGGTCATCACACCGCCGTGAGCTGCAGTCAGGTACTGCAAATCTGCATTCTGCATGCGGCGGCCATAACTCTAACCCAACTTCCACACTTTGATGATTTGCCAGTCCGGAAAGGCGCGAAACTCCTTGGCTTTTTTGGGCGGCAAGAAAATGTGGTGCTAAAACCTGGCCCCTGATACCGCCGTCGGCTGTTGGGGCCGCTTGACGACCAACGATTCGGTGTGGTGTCCTCGGAAGTGTCAGTACGCCAGTCAAACGCGGCTGCGTAAAGGGGATTGCGGCGTTCGATCGGGTATCGCACGAAAATCGTCTCTTCATCTCGATGTCAATCTGTGGTGCCTAAATTGGATCATGGCAGATACCGCCATGATAGTATTTGTTATTTTCTTTACAACTGTGGAAGTTGGGTCTAAATGATAGCAATGGAGTTTTGCGGGGCGTTGGTGCGGCATTGTCAAATTAACTGCGGCTGGGGTTAGTCCGCGGGACCAGTTTGGGCAAGGGTGGTGGAATGAAAAGTCACGAGACCCGCACGATCGTCACCGCTTCCTAGCCGAGCTTATCAGCCACGCGGTCTGGCTATACCACGTTTTCAGTTGAGCACGCCGATCATTGCAAGTTCGCTGGGGCTGGAAAGGTCCCAGGCCCAGCGGGGTGAGCCAGTGCGGACGTTCGGTCTTCGAGCAGCAGGTGCCAAGGGCGCGCTCTGGCTGGTTTCGGCGAGAAGTACAGCGTGGCCGGTCGCAACTTCGCAGTGCGGCAAACGTTTTCAGTGCTCATGAAGCCTGCCATACCCTGCCGCCTCGGACGACCCCGCGAAGAAGGAGCCTTCCATCATGCCTGACGTCACGCCCACTCCGGTTATCAAGACGGTCCCCAAGCCCCGCGACCAGCACCTGCGGGACCTCGCAGATTGCATCCGGTTCCTGTCGATGGACGCCGTGCAGCAGGCCAAGAGCGGTCATCCCGGCGCGCCAATGGGCATGGCCGACATCGCGACCGTTCTCTACAAGGATTTCATGCAGTTCGATGCGGCCGATCCGCATTGGTTCAACCGCGACCGCTTCCTGCTGTCGAACGGCCACGGCTCGATGCTGCTCTACAGCCTGCTCTACCTGACCGGCGTCAAGGACATGACGTTGGACGAGTTGAAGCGGTTCCGCCAGATCAACAGCAAGACCGCCGGCCACCCCGAATACAAGCACGCCGACGGCATCGAGACGACGACCGGCCCGCTCGGCCAGGGCATCGCGAATGCGGTCGGCTTCGCCCTCGCCGAACGCATCCTGAACGCCAGGTTCGGCGACGCGCTGTGCAAGCACTGGACCTATGTCTTCATGGGCGACGGCTGCCTGATGGAGGGCATCGGCCAGGAGGCGATCTCGATGGCGGGCCACTTCAAGCTCGGCCACCTCATCGCGTTCTGGGACAACAATTCGATCTCGATCGACGGCGCGACCAGCCTTTCGGTCTCCGACAACGAGGTCGAGCGCTTCCACGCCTCCGGGTGGCACGTCCAGGAGATCGATGGCCACGACACCGACGCGATCCGCGACGCCATTACCGCCGCCCGCGCCGTCACGGACAAGCCGTCCATGATCGCCTGCAAGACCATCATCGGCTTCGGCTTCCCGACCAAGGCCGGCACCCAGAAAGCCCATAGCGACGCCCCCGGCGAAGACGAAATCGCCGGCGCGCGGAAAACCCTCGGCTGGGATTCGCCGCCGTTCGTGATCCCCGAGGACCTGCTGCGCGCGTGGCGCGAGATCGGCGCCAAAGGCCGCGAGGCCCGCATGGCCTGGGCCGACCGCGTCAAGGCGGCGCCGGAAGAACTGCGCAAGGAGTTCGAGCGCCGGAACGACGGCGCGTTGCCGGCCGACTGGAAGCAGGCGATCGCGGCGGCCCGCGCCGGGTTCATCGCGAGCGGCAAGGAGATGGCGACCCGAGCAGCGAGCGGCGCGGTGCTCGACCATCTGGCTGCCGCCATCCCGGAACTGGTGGGAGGTTCGGCCGACCTGACGCCGTCGAACAACACCAAGGCGAAGGGCATGATCGAGATCAGGCCCGGCGAATACAGCGGCACCTATATGCATTACGGCGTGCGCGAGCATGGCATGGCCGCGGCCATGAACGGCATCGCGCTGCACGGCGGCCTGATCCCCTACGGCGGCACCTTCCTGTGCTTCTCGGATTACTGCCGCCCGTCCATCCGCCTCGCGGCCCTCATGCAGGTCCGCACGATCTTCGTCATGACGCATGATTCGATCGG
>JBEKLE010000550.1:0-5232 GCA_050010355.1 Rhodopila sp.
AGCAACTGGCGAAGGGTATGCCATGGCAAATTTCTTTGTCGCCGGAGCAGGCCGTCGAACTCAGAACTCGCGTACGACGCACAAGCCGTTCACAGGGAGAGGAATCATGAAGTCTTCGAGTCGCCGACGATCTCGTACCAGCGATCAACCGGCACCTGGCTGGTGATGATCAGCGAGCCGCAATTGTAGCGGTCTTCGACAATCTCCAGTAGGTCGCGGCGCTGCTCGGCGGTCAGTGGCTCGGGTCCCCAGTCATCGATAATGAGGAGATCGACGCGCGCGAACTGGCGCATCAGCCGGGCATAGCGGCCATCGCCGCGCGCTAGCGCCAACGCGCCGAACAAACGGGAGCTGCGCTGGTAGAGGACCGACAGATTTTCCCGGCATGCCTTGTCGCCCAGTGCGCAGGCAATAAAGCTCTTGCCGGTGCCGCAAGCGCCGGTGATGAGGCAGTGCCGGTGCTGGCGGACCCAGTCACAGCTAGCCAGGTGCAGGAACAGTGTCCGGTCGAGGCCACGCGGCTTGCGGAAGTCAACATCCTCGGCCGTGGCGGCTTGCCGCAATTTGGCGGTGCGTGTGCGTGCCTCGAACCGCTTTTGCTGACGCAGTGTCGCCTCCTGGTCGACCAGCAGACCGGGCCATTCGGCGTGTTCGAGGGCGCGACTTTCAGGATTGGCCGCCAGATCGCGGAACCCCTTTGCCATGCCGTCGAGACCAAGTTCGCGCAGACGATCCAGTGTTGGGTGGTTCAGCAAGGTCGTTCTCCTCAATGGAAATAGCCGGAGCCGCGGATGTTTTCGTGCAACAAGGGCGCACCGTCCGCGGCTTGCGGCGGCGCCGATTGGTCGAGCCGGTGTTTGATGATCGAGGCGACACTGGCGTAGGTCAGCACGCCGACTTCGACGGCGCGGTGGCTGATCGCCTCCACTCGCGCCGCGTCGAGGCCGCGAAACAGCCGCAACACGCCGAGGCAGGTGCGAAATCCCTGTTCCGGATGCGGCCGGCGCGCCAGCACCGCCAGGATCAGCGCTTCGGTCTCGGGACCGATGTCGCACGCCTGGCGAACAAATCGTTCCGCCGACCATTCGGCATAGCGCCGGTGCGCACTGGGCATGTGGTCGGGCAGCGTGCCGTGCCGCCGACCGCCATAGCGACGCGCATGGCTCGCCACACGCTTGCCGCGGTGGAATATCTCGATGGTGCGCGTCGTGATGCGGGCGAGCAGCGCGTGCGGCACCGAGTAGAAGAAACCCTCGACCTCAACATGGTAGTCGATGCCGACGCGGACGAAGCGCCATTCGGCATATTCGTAGTCCTGCTCTGGCAGCGACTGCATAGCCGGCCGCTCGATCGTGTCGAACAGCTGGCGCCGGCTAATACCAAGCCGACGCATCTCGCGCCCGTTCATCCGCTCGAGTGCCACGACAATGGCCGCTTGGCACTCAGCCAAGGAAAAGAAGGTCACGTTGCGCAGGCGACCGATAATATAGGACTGCGCAAAGCGGACGCCTGCCTCCACGGCAGCCTTGTCCTTCGGCCTCCGCGGCCGTGCCGGAACCACGCCGACGTTGTAGTGCGCTGCCATTTTAGCGTAGCTGCGATTTATCTCCGGGTCGTAAAATGAGGGCTTGTTGATGCCGCTCTTGAGATTGTCCGGGATCAGCAGTCGCGGCGCCGAACCAAAGAACCGGAACATCCGCACATGTGCACCAATCCAATCCGGCAGGCTCTGCGTCCAGCTGGCGTCGGCATAGGTGAGGTTTGAGGCGCCGAGCACCGCGATGAACAGCTCCGCCATTCGCACCTCGCCGGTCAGCGGGTCGACGATCGGCACCCTCTTGCCGGAATAGTCGACGAATGCCTTATCCCCGGCCACGTGGGTCTGGCGCATCGTCGGCGACAGACGCCGCTCAAACGCCCGGTAAAGCTGGCAAAAACGACTGTACGCGTAACCATCGGGATAAACCGCGCGATATTCCTCGAACAAGACCGACAGATTGACCCCGGGCCGCTTCATCTCGCGCACCAGCACCGCCCAGTCGGGTTCGACATAACGGCGCGCGCCGGGCTTACTCCGAGGGTCGGGGAACAGAAGCTGCTCCAGCGCTTCGTCCGTCTGCTCCGGCGGCAATGGCCAAACCAGTTCCGCCGCAGCCGCACGCGTCAGATAATCCTGCACCGTGCTCCGCCCGATGCCGACCGTCCCGGCGATCACCCGGGCGCTGGCTCGCGCGCCAAAATGCAACTGTAGAACCTGCCGTATCCGCCGCATGGACAGTCTCTCCGTCGGCATCCTTGTCCCCTCCATCGATTGCGATGGGGAAACTTTGGACCCAGGTGAAAACTGACCCGCGAAACGATTTCCTTTCCCGGATGCCCTCTTTCTTTCCTCCAGAGGGTGGCCGGGATCAGATTGGAATGGTGGCCGCCATCAAATCGGTAGCCTGGCCGCGATCAAATCGTAACAGGTGGCCGCGATGCATTGGAATCCGCACGCCAAGCGCCGGAACGAGTGGTTATCGCCGCGGTTGTCCGCCGATCTGTAGCGGCGGCGGCGCCGCATCGGATGTCTGTCGCAGAGCCAATGACCCCCTGGGTAGAGGGTCCAGAGTCCGGGATGATCGTGCGATGGGTGTCTCGCAAATACAAACGGTTCCGAGGGCACACGATGGCGGCCTGGGAATGGTTACGCTCGCTTCGGCGGCGGGGCAATCGCATTTGGAATTTTCTTGACATGCGACTCGACGCTTGCGCGATTCGGACGCGATCCGCGCCGGCGAAGCCCGCAAAAGTGCGGGAAAAGGCAGTGGCCAAGCACGGAAAGGTCGCGAAGGCCCCACGGGTGAAAGCGGCCGAACCGGCATCGAGTCCATCAGGCGAAACCATCATGTCCGATGATAAGATGGCGGTCTGACGGCATTCTTGCCTTTCAGCGCCGTTTAAAAATTATGCACGAAACCTGCGGCACCGATTTTGTCGGACATTTACGCTGCGGAGGTCCGGCGCGAAATACCGGTCGCTTCTGTGACCGGGGTTACTACCGTGCGCTCCCGTCGATCTAGAGTGGCGGCATCGCTTTTGCCAGCACTGGAGACGGCCGATGCTTCGCTTTGTCCTTTCTGTGATGGCGCTTGCCGGAATTCTGGCAACGACGCTGCCCGCCTTTGCCGATCCGGGCCGGTCCGGCAATGATTATGCCGAGGTGACGGCGGCAGCCGCACCCGCCGCGGCGGCATCGGGCCGGTTGTTGCCATCGGCTGCGCCGGAGCCTGACGGCCACGACACTGAGATCATTCCCGTCGGGCCCGGCTGGGGCTAGGGGGCGTGGACATGAGCTTTATTGTGGCAGGCGGCGCGCTGCTCTTGGCGTTGCTCGCCGGTATTCTCCTCGACGATAGCGGGAGGCGGCCAAAAACGCGACGCGACATCCAATTTGACGCCTGACGAGGGTGTCTTCCATCTGTTGCGCGACGGATCGGGCAAATTACCGCCAGCGAATTCCCGTGTAGCGCCCCAGCGTCCCAGACTCGCCATGTCCCAGATGTCCTTCAATCTCCTGAGGCACCTCAGCGAAATGGATGCTGCGTCGCACGCCGCTGCTTCGCATGGACCAGGTGTACGCGAGACGCGAACGCACTCATCATACGAGTTGCGGCCTCGTGGAACATCCCATTGGCAACATGATCAAGCAAATGGCTCTTAAATTGAAAGTCAACGACCAAGTCAATTCGGGTCTTCTCGCTAGCCGGCGTGAACGTCCATGTATTTGTCAAGTGCTCGAGCGGCCCCTCAATAGAGTGCACCAGCACCTGTCGAGGTCGGTCGAGCGTGACCTGGCTCGTGAAGCTTTCCTGGAATGGACCAAATCCGATGACGAGTTCGGCGATGATCTCCCGCTGGTCCTCGCGGTGGATACGCGCGCCGCTGCACCAGGGGACGAACAGAGGATAGTCCTTCACATCTGCAACGACTTCGAAAAGTTCGTCGGCACTATATGCGAGAGTTGCCTGCTCCTCGTGACGTGGCATGTCGAAACCGCCTTCCTCTATATGCAATGCCGCCAATGCACAGTGTGGCTGAGGCAAACGCCACCCCACTGCGGCAATTCGCCGTCCCGTAAGCTCCTCATCTCACCTGTACGTTGGATGCCTCGTGTCAAGATGATACGCGACCGCCATCGCGGCCAGGGCGAACGAGGGAAATCAGGGGCATCCTGAGCGGGCGCTTGAGGCCGCCAAGGCGGATGAGGGCAATGAATGAAAATTACCCAGCCGACGGAGGACGTCGCCGCAGCGGCGGCAATTCCAGCATCACCTCGATGTAGGCGCCCGGCCTTACCCGGATCAGCGCCGCGTCGATCGCGGCGATTTGTGGAATAATAACAGTCCGCCTGGTGGTGTTAAGCACCACGAGTGCGATGGTTTGGCTTGTGAGGTTCTGCTGATGGGTGATGTTGCGGTCGCCGGTCAGCAGACAGTCAAATTTGGCCAGTTCCGCCTGTTTGAGGAGTTCGCCGTTGTCCAGCTCCGCCCATCCCAGGAGCGCTGCAACCTTGACGTCGTGATCCGGCAGCAGACGGACGAGTTGGCGGGGGATGTTGTGGTCAAGCAGGATGCGCAAGCTGCGTCCTTGCGTATTCATAGACGGCGAGGACGTCAGCCAACGGCGTCCGCAGGCAGTAGCTTTCAACGACGTCCTGGGCCGTCATGCCGTCGTCCATGTTCTCGACAATGACCTCCGGCGGTACCCGCGGATCGGCGCGTAACGCGGGTGTCCCTGACAGGTACCCCTCACGGGACATCACAATTGGACATCCGCTCCAGTCAATCATCGCAACCCTCCTTCGGCGCCGAACTTGGCGTGCACCGTGGTGCTCACGATAGGCGTCGCCGTAGCGGCGGAACACATCCGCCACTTCCGGCTCCGATCGACCCACGGACCCGCCCGCTCAGGCGGCCGATGGCGCGGTCCGCTTGGAGTCGATGGGAATCGGGTGCGGCAACAGCCAGTCCAAGGTTCAATACCTGAGACGGAGGGCCGAGAGCGCGAACGGCGGTGGGCGCCTCAGCGTTCCTTGCGCCGACGCAACCGCGTCACCGGACGCGTGGGAGCCGGCAGCGGCGTCCAACCGGCGATCGTCCGGGCGCAGATCCGTGCATTCTCGTTGTCGGCGATGCCGGGGAACAGGCGGCGCAATTCGATCGCGGCCGACAGTTCACCGTCTCGCTCGTA
>JBEKLE010000551.1:0-4130 GCA_050010355.1 Rhodopila sp.
ACCGCCTCAACCCCGATCACCCAGTCGACGTGCCGTACGCCTGGATCTGGCGCAGACAAAAGTAGCTGTGTTGGCTGCACCATTGCCTGCGCTGACGTCGATATTGAGAATTCTTATTGGAAAACGCTCGACTCCGACTCAAAGCGCTTTGTGTACTATGGATTTTTTGGACTTACACTCGCTTTCTACACGTATTACTACGTCTATTCAGGCGGCTGGGCCTATTATTTCACTGGGGCGTGGACGCATGAAAGCGGCCAGCTTGGCAAGCTGTTTGCGCCAGGCTTCTATATTGGCGGCCAGACGTTCCCGATCCCCAAGATTTTGGCCGTGCCGATCTATTTCGCCCTCTGCATCTTTGGCAGCTACGGGCTCTTCCGCGCGCTCGAGTGGTGCTATGCGCGTCTCAGCGCACTGGGCGGCAGGCCACTCAGCCAAGCCCAGCTCCGGCATCGCATGTTGACGATATCGGCATTTCTGACCTTCAACCTGTTCTATATTTTCGCCGGACGACCGAATCTTCTGCTCATGCCCGAGTGGGTCGTTCGATTAGTCGATATCGGACTTGTTATCATTTCCACCACCTGGCTTTGGCGCTCGCTCGCTCGCGACGCCGACGTCTACAGGAGAGAAAGTCTGGCCAAGAGTCTGCGCGAGCAGTTGCGACGGATGGGGTTCCGATCGGAAGATGTGCTGGAAGGTCGGTCCCTCGATCGACTTTCGGCGGATGAGGTCTATGTGCTGGCCAAGACCCTCCCCGGATTCTCGGTCAGCCAAAAACGCGAGACCTACCGCGCGATCCTGGCCGATGTCCTGGAAACCGGAGAGACCCGTTCGGCCGAAAGCCTCGAACTGCTCGCCGAACTTCGCAGCCAGCTCGGGCTGAGCGATGCCGATCACGCCGCAATCACCGAAGCGCTCGGCATCGACGACCCGCAGTTGCTTGATCCAAACCAGGCTCGTTCCGTTGAGACCCGCATTCGCATCGACAACTACCGGGACTATCTCTACGGCTTGCTGGAGACACAGTTACCGGCCGGGATGACGCCACGCGTATTCCTCGCCAGCGAGAAGGCGGTGACAGCGTCCAGGCCGTTTCGCGACCTCTACGGGATTTCCGAGGAAGAACACGAAAAAATCGTTGCAGACATCACCAACGACGGCTCGAAACTGACCGAGCTGGCGAAGAAGCACGTGTCCGCGATCTGCAGCATGGAGGCACAACGCTTTTCGCTGTCGTTCGATCATCGTCCAGAGTCACGGTTGCTTTGCCAGGCACTGCTGCTCCGCCAACGCGGCCTGCTCGGCGATACCGTCAACCTCATCGCTTCGATCGAGGATCCGGAATCGGCGCGATCGCTCGCCCAGTCGGTTCACGCGCTGATGGGCAAGGAGGCGGTTTCGGTCGTCAACGACGCGCCGCCGGGAATGCCGGAAGAAACACTGCGCGCTTTCCTTGAGCAGACCACGGACCCGGCGGCCCTGTCTTATCTGGACGTGGTGATCAAACACCGGTCGCCGGATGAAGTCCTCCGCGAGATTACCGGCGACAATGACCCGTTGGTGGCAACACTCGCCGCCTCGGCCCTGGCGGTCGGCAGCCTCGCTGCGATACCTCGGCGAATTGCGGAACTTGACTCAACCGGATCACAATCCGCTTGGCTGATTGCGGAAATCCTGGCGGAAGCCGGCCAGTACCGACGTGCCGACAAAATCGAGACGATGGCCAGCCTGCTGTCTGTCGATGCATTCTCGCGACTTGAGCTGAGTGCGCTTGCCGAGATTGCTCGCCATTCCCGCCAGGTCACCTTCAATCCAGGTGAGATCATTTGCCGTTACGGCGACGTGTCGGATTGCATGTTTGTCGTCATGTCGGGTGAGACGCGAACCTGGATCGAAGTCAATGGCCGGCCGGTTACGCTCGGAACGGGGCGGCCCGGCACCGTGTTCGGGGAACTCGGGGTCATCACCGGGCGCCCGCGTTCAGCATCGATCGAAGCGACCGGTGACTTCCCTGCCACGCTTGTTACCATCCCGCGCGACGTGATCGAGCATCTTCTCAGTCACGACATCACGGCAGCGCGCGGTATTCTCGATGTTGTTTCGGGCTATCTGCTTGATACGATGGCCCGGCAACAAACGCCGGCGCTCGCTGGGCTGCCCGGCTGACAGAGGCGATCAAATCCATGGCGCCACGCATAACCGAAAAGTCCCGGGCCCTCATCGAACTGCCGATGCTGCTGTTTTTGCGCATCGCAGACGGCGACGGAAAGATGACCGTGCAGGAGATGGAACGGTTCGACCAGTTGCTCTCGAAGCGCGACTGGTGCCGCTCAAGGCTTCTCGAACGGGCATTGGTGCAGACCGAGGCCGAAAAACCAGCGCTGTGGAAGCGATATGCCGCCGGCGATCTCAAGGCCGGCAGTGACACTGTGGTTGCAGTGCTCGACACCGTGCTCAACGGACTACAGCCCGACGATCTGGAGCCAGTACAAGCAGACCTGGCACGTTTGGCCCGCGAGCTGACCAAGGCAGCCGACGCGGGGGCGGGCTTTTTTCACAGCGACGCAGACGCGAAAAAAGCTTTCGTTGAACTGAGCGCGCGGATCGCTCGCCCGGCAGCGTGGCAAGCGCGCGCAGAGGCCACGGAACCCTCAGCCCTCCCAACGGTCGAAAAGCAGCTTAATCTCGCGCCGCATCTGGCCGAGAACCTTGCCGAGGAACGCGCGTGGCGCAACGGCAAGCTCCAGCTCCGCTGCGTGCAGATCGTCGATGAAACGCACGACGTCCGGACTTTCCGTTTCGTTTCCGTTCCACCCAAACTGTTCGTCTACAGGCCGGGCCAGTTCATGACCCTGGAGGTGATGGTCGAGGGCAAAGTGGTCCGGCGGAGCTACACCATTTCCACCAGCCCGTCCCGTCCGCTCGTTATTTCGGTGACCGTCAAGCGGGTCGACGGTGGCACCATCTCGAATTGGCTGCACGATAATCTCAAAGTGGGCGACACGCTGTTTGCCGATGGCCCGCACGGCAGGTTTAGTTGCTTCGAGGACGAACGGAACCGGTTTCTTTTCATTTCCGGCGGCAGCGGCGTGACGCCGGTGATGTCGATGTCGCGCTGGCTGGCCGACACCTCATATACCGCCGACATCCACTTTCTGCATTTCGCCCGCTCGCCAATGGACCTTATTTTTGAGCATGAACTCCGCCTGATCGAGCGCAACTATCCCACTTTTCGAGCCGAATTCATCGTCAGCAATGCTGGGCCGGCGGCGGACTGGACCGGACGGATGGGGCATATCTCTGCCGAACTTGTCTCGGCGATGTGCCCCGACTTTCAGACGCGATCGGTCTATGTATGTGGGCCCGCCCCGTTCATGGAGGCGACAAAACGCATCTTTGAGGGCCTGGGCTTCGACATGGGACGGTTCCATCTCGAGAGCTTCGGCGGTGTCCCGCGCGATCCGAAGGCGGCGGCGGCTGATGCCGGCGTTGCCGCCAAGGTGACGTTCGCGACAAGCAACATCGAGGTCAATTGCAAGGGATCAGACTATCTTCTTGACCTGGCCATTGCCGCCAACGTTCCTGTCGCCTTTTCCTGTCGGGCCGGTCAGTGCGGGACATGCAAGATCGTCCTCCTCAAGGGCACCGTCGAGCAGGACAATACCGACGGCCTGACCCCAACCGACGCCAATGAGGGTTTCATCCTTTCCTGCCAGGCGCGGCCGAAGGGCGAAGTCGTGGTCGATCTCTGACCACAGCGTCGCCATGCTATAACCGGCCACGCCATCGCAACCTGCCAGACAATCCTGTCCGCGGCTGCAGGCTCGACCACGCCGGATTGCGGCAAACCGCGGTGGTGGAGGACACCGACCTCCGCACAGCGCGCGGCCTGGACCGCGCCTCCACAAACTCGCTGGCTGCGACTGGATCTGCCACAGCCAGCATCTTGTGATTACCGGCCCGGCCGGCGTCCGTAAGTCATAGTGGCGTGGTTCAAAGTCGGGCTACAGGCGAAGGCGGATTGACGCCAGCCGGGCCGATGGTGGCACCCTGATTTTTTCAGTTGTGGTGCGCGGATGGATCGATGTGCTGATGCGGCAGCGAGGCTGCCGGAGAACGACCGTAAG
>JBEKLE010000552.1:0-4117 GCA_050010355.1 Rhodopila sp.
CACAACAGCCGCTCCTGGACCGACTGGAGTCAGAGCACGCCGGCCCGCGTGACGGCTTGGTACGGCATCCGGATGGTTCGGGACGTGAACAACAACTACCTTGACCCGCTTCACACGGTCTTCCCTGAGGTGCGGCTTGGGCCGGAGGGTGATTCTCCGAAAGTGAATTGCGCCACCTGCCACAACGGCGTTTACAAGCCGCTGTTCGGGGTCAGCATGGTGACGGATTTCCCTGAATTACGAACGGTGCCCTAGCCGAAACCTGCCCCGCGGCGATATAAAGGGGGTCATTGGCGGCGGGGAGATGGACCTGAATGGACTCGATGGAAGTGAACAAGGCTATCGCTGCGGTGCTCGTTACCGGCATAGTCTTCTTCCTGGCCGGAACGATTGGCGACAATCTCGTTGACGAAAGACACCTGAAGCAAACCGCGATCAAGATCGAGGTGCCGGAGGTCGCACCGTCCGGCCAGCCTGCGGCACCACAACTGGCTCCGATCGCGGCGCTGCTGGCCAAGGCTGATCCGGCGGCCGGCGAGGCCGACACCAAGAAGCTTGGGTGCACAGCGTGTCATACCTTCAATGAGGGGGGGAAAGCGGGCCTGGGTCCGAACCTTTATGGCGTTGTCGGTGGTCTGCACGCTCATATGCAGGGGTTCGAGTATTCCGCGGCGCTGAAAAGCAAGACGGGTCCCTGGACGTTCGACGAGTTGAACGAGTGGCTGAACAAGCCGAGCGCCTATGCACCGGGGACGCGTATGTCGTTTGCCGGCATCAAGAGCGACCAGGAACGGGCGGATGTGATCGATTATCTGCGCACATTGTCGCCGAACCCGGAGGCGCTGCCCACACCGACCGCGGCACCACCGCCCGCAGCTTCTGCCAGCGCAGCGCCAGCGGCCGAGCCGCCGATTGACACCCTGATGGCCTCGGCCGATGCACAGGCTGGAGAGGCCGATACGAAGAAGCTGGGCTGTACGGCCTGTCACACGTTCAATGAGGGCGGCAAAGCGGGTCTGGGGCCTAACCTATATGGCGTTGTCGGTGCACCGCACGGTCATATGGAAGGCTTCAATTATACGGCTGGTCTCAGGGGCAAGCCGGGGCCTTGGACTTATGACGAACTGAGTCAGTGGTTGAAAAAGCCCAATGCCTATGCACCAGGAACCAGGATGACGTTCGTGGGGATAGCAAAGCCGCAGGAACGGGCCGACGTTATCGCTTATCTGCGGACCTTGTCACCTAATCCAGAGCCGCTGCCGGCCGCCAAGTAGGCTTGACCGCGCCGGAACCATCCGGCGCGGATCGCGATGTCAGCCTTTCGATTCTTCCTTCGGCGCGAAGGCCACGCACCAGCCCTCCGGGCTTATCGTGCCGGCAACGATCTTGCAGGCGGCGGGTGCCTCAAAGTTGACGCATGTGCTGCACTTGTTGCCGTCCTTGGGTGTCGGTTGATACTGCACCTGCGCCTGAGCGATCTTGTCCTGCGCCCTGGCGGTTATCGCCACCACGCTACCGACCGCCGCCAGACCGGCTCGCATGATCTGTCGCCGTGTCGCCGTGTCGTCATATCGTGTCGTCACGTCAGCCAACTCCTTTTTTACGCGTTTGCGATGTGGTGGTCAGGCCGCTCTCTGCAAGCTCAGCTCCGACCAGATCGTGCCTAGCGCATTCACCAGACGAGCGATATCGGCATCCGAGTGCAACGGTGAGGGCGTGATCCGCAGTCGCTCGGTTCCGCGCGGCACGGTCGGGTAGTTGATCGGCTGCACGTAGATCGCGAATTCGTCCAGCAAACGGTCGCTGATCTGCTTGCACAAGACCGGATCGCCGACCATGACGGGCACGATGTGGCTTGGGTTGTCGTAGTGCGGAACGCCGATGGCATCGAGCTGGCGGCGCAACGAAGCCACCCGGTTCTGATGACGCTCCCGCTCCTTTTCGCTGATTTTCAGATGGCGGATGCTGGCCACGGCGCCGGCCGCGATTGCGGGTGGCAAGGCTGTGGTGAAGATGAACCCGGAGGCGAAACTGCGCACGAAGTCGCACATGACTGCCGAACCGGCGATGTAGCCGCCGACAACGCCGAACGCTTTCGCCAGTGTTCCCTCGATCACCGTCAGCCGGTGCGCCACGCCGTCGCGCTCGCTGATTCCGCCGCCGCGGGGACCGTACAGGCCGACCGCATGCACCTCATCAAGGTACGTCATCGCCCCATATTTATCTGCCACGTCACACAACTGTGCAATTGGCGCGATGTCTCCGTCCATGGAGTAGACGGATTCGAACGCCACGAGCTTCGGTCTGCCGGGATCGAGCTCAGCGAGCTGCCTTTCAAGGTCGGCCGGATCGTTGTGCCGGAAGATCCGCTTTTCGGAGCGGCTGTGCCGCACGCCCTCGATCATCGACGCATGGTTGGCTTCGTCTGACAGCACCACACAACCGGGCATTTTCCCGGCGAGCGTGCTCAGCGTCGCCCAGTTGGACATGTAGCCGGAGTTGAACAGCAGCGCCGCTTCCGTTCCATGCAGGTCGGCGAGTTCGCGTTCCAGCATCACGTGGTAGTGGTTAGTGCCGGCGATGTTGCGCGTGCCGCCCGCGCCCGCTCCGCACCGATCCAACGCCTCATGCATGGCGTCGAGGACGGGCTGGTGCTGGCCCATGCCAAGATAGTCGTTGGAGCACCAGACGGTGACAGGGACCGTTCCACGCTCCCGGTAATGGGTGGCACGGGGGAAGCTGCCGGCCTGGCGTTCCAGATCGGCGAATACCCGGTAGTTTCCCTCGCGGCGGAGGCCGTCCAGTTTGTTGCGAAAAAAGTTCTCGTAGTTCATGAGTGTCCCCCGATTGTTGCTTCTCTGGGAAGTGGTTGCGGCGTCTTGTGTGGCACGATGCGTGAAGTCAGGGTCCACTGCCACATCATGTTCCAGACACGCGCGGCCGAGATCGGCAGGACCAGGAACCAGTGTTCCAGGATCGCCAGAGCCATCATCGTCGTCAGCAAGGTGTAGCCGGTGGCGTTGAATGGATCGGGCCCGAAGGAGAGGGCCCGCTCCGCCATCAGGGCGCCGCAAATTGTCGAGGCGGTGACCGAGAAAGGAAACAGCATGTTCATCGGCGCGCTGCGAAAGAAGCTTTTGATATGGGCAAGATGCTCGGGCAGGAACTCGGCATTGAGGTTGCTGACACCCAGAAAAACGTTCAGCCTGGCGCTTTGGTGCATCCACCAGAGCACGATGAACGTCCACAGTCCGAACTGGTTCGGGCTGCCGCGGGTCAATATCATGACAAGTCCGGCGAGGAGCAACACCGCAAGTTCGTGATACAGGCTGGCCTGGATTGCGTGACCGAAGTGCCGCCAGCCGCTGCAACCGTGACCGCAGCGGATGTTACGAGGCCCGGTCACGTATCCCATGTAGAAACTGATCTCCAGCCAGCCCCAGATCAGCACCCCGCAGGTGAAGGCCGTGTAGGCGCCGGCGACGCTGACGTCCGTCGCGCTGACTGCAAGTCCGTAGAGTGCACCAACGAGGATTCCCGTGGCGCCCGCCATGCTCCAGCGGAACGTTCGGCGCGGCAGGCTGTCGAGGAACAGGATGACGCAGGTGCTGACCCACCAGATCAGCAGGCCGTGCAGCGCCGGAAGACCGTGTTGATACATGCGGGGAGTCTACCAGGCCGGCGCCATACGGATCTGCGCTGGCAGTTCGTGCCGTTGCGGGCGCATCAGGAACAGCCGCCCGAGCGTAAGTCCCGCCGCTGCCGTCAGACCGGCGCGCTTCAGCAACCCGCCCAACCCATATTGCGCTTTGCTGGCCGCGATCTGTTCGCTGATCCGCAGAAGACGTTGCAGACCAGCAAGGAACGCCGGGTTTTCCAGGTCCAGCGTCACCGGGAAGACCTGCTTGCAGATCTCCGTGGTGATACGGAACACCTGCATGTCGTATTGCGTGATGTCGAGGCCGAGTGCTGCGTGGAAAACGGGGCGGCCGTGATCGCGGACGAACATCGTTGCGAAGACCGCCAGCAGGAAGAAGCGGATCCACAGCCGGTTCAGGCCGGTGAGGACCTGAGGATTGGCACGCATGATCAGCGCAAATGCCTCGCCGTGGCGGAA
>JBEKLE010000553.1:0-5878 GCA_050010355.1 Rhodopila sp.
CTGATGAGCTCGGCGGGGTAGCGATAGCCTGCATAAAGCGGGTTTTGGGGCGACGTCATTGGGCGCAGATATCCGACTGCCCCGGTTCCGCCAAGCCAGACGCGGCCCAACTTGACGGTGCCGATGGCGTATATTTTGATCAATCTGAGGCATTTTTGCGGTGCCTGAAACAACCAGCTAAGGGGTAAACCCGCCCATAGTAGCGCACCCATCCGGAGAGGAAGGGGCGGGGCCATCAGGCGATTTCGTCCAGCTCCTTGCTCCAGATTTCATTCTGCATGGAGCCGCAACAAAACGAAACCAAATTGCAGTACCGCGACGACATTCGGTGGTAGTAATTCCTTTTGCCAACGCTTCTCATCAAATCGGTATGAACCGGATGCGAATCTGATGACGACTTCGTCAAGTGCTGCAGATGCGCCCCCCGCAACAGCGGGCGCAGATGGCGTGCATCCAACGGCAGCTTACGACGCCCAGGTCGCGACGCAGGTCGCCGGTCTGCTGACCGCGCCGCTGGCGCAACCCGCCACGGTTACGCCGCCAATCGTAGCCACGCCGGTGGGCACACGCACGGTGCTCACGGCTTCCGCCTTCCTCAACACGCTCGGCGTGGACACCCATATCCCCTACACCGACGGCGGATACGCTAACATCAGCAACGTGTTGTCCGACCTGCAGTATCTTGGCATCACTAACGTGCGCGACGGCCTCTCGAACGGCGTCGACGGCAGTGCGCCGCTATCGTCGTTCGAAACCCTGGCCGAGGCTGGCATCAAGTTCACCACCATCATCGGCGGTGGGGGCGCCTGGACGCCCCAATCCTTGCAAAGCAGCCTCAGCCTGATCGAGCAGCTCCAACAGACGGTGCCCGGTTCGGTGGAGGCCGTGGAGGGCGTCAACGAGATCAACAATCAGCCCATTACATGGACACCAACAGGTGACGCCACCGAAAGCGGGCTGCAGGCTGCCGTCGGCCTGCAGAGCGCCCTCTACAGCGCCGTTCACTCCAACGCCATATTGGCCGGCGTGCAGGTGGACTACTTCACCGGCTATTCGGCTGGCAGCGTGGCTGCCGGGCCTAACCCGTACATCACGCCGGGGCTGGCGCCCGGCGGCCTATGTTGCGCCATCGGTCACACTTCCCAACGAGGCAGGTGCGTTGGGCCCGGCGGTCTACACGGAGACAGGCTACTCGACCGCCAGCGTGAGCCAGGCCGCGCAGGCGCAGGGCGATCTGGACATACTGATGGACGATGCCCGCAACGGTGTTGCCCAGACCTACCTCTACCAGCTCCTCGACGCCTACCCGCTTGGCTCGCCCCATGGCGACGATGGCGGCGGCCTCTTCGATCCGAACGGCGTCGCAAAGACGGCGGCGGTCGCGATCCACGATCTGACGACCATCCTGGCCGATACTAATACACCCCTGGCAAACCCCGTGACGCCGGGGTTCACCGTGTCCGGCCTGCCCGCGGACGGTTCCACCCTGGACATCGAGAAGTCGAACGGAACGCAAGAATTCGTTGTCTGGAACGAAACCAGTGGCAGCCACGCGGCCACCGTCAATCTTGGGGCTGCCTATGAGAACGTTGCTGTCTTCGATCCGATGGCAGGCTCGACGGCCATTGCGAACTACACGGACGTAAGTAGCGTCAACCTCAGCTTGGACAATTCACCAATAATCGTGCAGGTTAGCCCACTGCTTGCTCCGGTGGTGGTTCCGGCACCGTCCGCTCCGTTGCTTGCGGCGTCGAGTGACAGCGGGGTTGTCGGTGACGGCATCACGAACGTTACGCAGCCGACCTTCACTGGCAGTGCGGCTGCGGGCGATGTGGTGAAGCTCTATGATGCGGCGGGGATGTGGTGAAGCTCTATGATGCGGCGGGACTGCTCGGGACCGCGACCGCGAGCAGTTCCGGCGCCTGGTCAATCACCGCAGCACAGGCGCTGGCGGCAGGGACGTACAGCCTTTACGCCACCGCTACCAACGCGTCGGGCACTGTATCAGCCGATTCGGCTTCATTCTCGCTGACCATCGACACTCAGGCACCGGCGGCGCCGGCGGCGCTGATCCTGGCCGCCGCCAGCGGTGACGGTGTCGCGGGCCAGACCCAGTCGACCACCCCGACGATCAGCGGCACGGCGGTGGCCGGCGACACTGTGTCGCTCTACAACAATGGCACCCTTGTCGGCAGCGCCACCGCCACGGCAGCGGGAGCGTGGTCAATCACGCCGGCAACGGCCCTGGCGCTGGGCGTGCAAGACTTCACCGCGACGGCAACCGATATAGCCGGGAACGTCTCCGCTGCATCGCCGGTTCTTGCGTTGTCTGTGGTCGCCCCGCCGGGAACGACATCGGGGGGAAGCGATACGCTGTCACTCAATGTCGCCGCGACTGCGATAAACGGCAGTGCAAAGAACGCCGAGTTCACCGTGAGTGTCGATGGCACCCAGGTTGGCGGGGTGCAGACCGTCACCGGTCTTGAAACCGCCGGTGGCGGCCAGACGATCAACCTGACCGGCAACTTTGGTGCGGCCGGGCCGCATACTGTTGCGGTGACCTATCTAGATGGGTTTACCGGCTCCGCGGCCTACGGAGGCATGTTGTTCATCAACGCGGTATCGATGGATGGCCTGACCGTCTTTCCTGACACGCAGACGGAATACGACGGCACCAGCAGCTACACCTTGCAGAAACCGGCAACACCGGTGCTTTCGAACGCCGGCCTACAGGACACGTTGATTTTGAACCTCTCGGAATTAGCCGTTGGCGGCAAAGACGCGATGTTCATGGTGAGCGTGGACGGGCAGTTGGTCGGCGGGATCCAGTCAGTGACCGCGTCAAAAGCGGCGGGGCAGAGCCAGAACGTCACTCTGACAGGCGACTTCGGCGCCGGAGCGCATAACGTAGCCATTGATTTTCTCAATGGCTTCACCGCGGCCGACGCCGGGCGCATGCTTTACGTCAACTCGATCACTTTGGACGGGAATACCACGACCGAAAACGCCAGCACTGGGTATAACAGCGTGCTGTCCTACACCGTGAAGTCAGGCTAGTGTCCCGAGTCCTAAATCCGTCGCATCAGAGCCTGACTCGAAATCAGCCTGCACCTGTATAATCGCGTCCCAGACGCCTGAGCAGCAGGAAGCCAAGTGCCAGCATGACCCATGCGCGAGATGATTCAATCATCGCCTCGAAGTCCTTGGCGAGGCGGCGTGCGCGGTTCAGCCAGCCCAGTGTGCGTTCGACGATCCGGCGTTTTAGCAGCACGACGAACCCTTTAACCGTCCGGTCCGAGCGTTTGACCACGCTGACTTCGATCCGGCTTGCCTCGAAGGCGGCACGTTGGGTTTCGTCACCCGAATAGCCACCATCGACAAAAGCCAATTCAACACAGGGACTTTTCTGGCTCACCGCTTTCAGTGACGCCGCAGGGCGTCACGATCCTGAACGTCTGCCGGAGTGATTTGATCGGCAGGCCCAGCGTGTCGACCGCGATGTGGCGTTTACGCCCTTTGACCTTTTTCCGGCACCATAGCCTCTTGGTCCGCCAGCTTCTGTCGTCGTGACCGACTGGCTGTCGGCGATGGCCACCGTCGGGGCGGCGCTTTTGCCTTCTGCCTCACGGACCAGAACGGCGACCACCTGTTCCCAAAGCCCGCTGTCACGCCAAGCGTAAGAGCGGTTTTGCACGGTTGTGAAAGGCGGGAAGTCTTTCGGCAGATACCGTCAGGAACAGCCGTACCGGATCATATAAAACAATGCAGCCTTTGTCCGCCCTGTTGACCTACAGAGTCGCCGTCGGGGTGCTGGCCCACCTTCTGCCCGTGGAGACCGGCACAAGTCCGGAAACATTGCGGGGCCACACAATAAAAGTCGCTGATCAGCTTCGTGACGTGGCCAGGATCGTCATGTTGACAAGCGTGCTACTCGTTGCGGGTTTCCAACCCGGCAACCCCGGTGGAATGTGGAAGATGCGGAGTCACAACGTCAATGCCGCGCTTCAGTAACATTATGACCTGAAATGCGTCATTTCTTCATTCTGCCGACGCACGAGATCATGGCGCGGCGTGGCACCATCATAACCCGAGTGCCGGGATCGCTTATGTCAGCAGAAGCGGCGTAGATTGATCATCGCATAGTCCAAGCAAACGGCCGGATGAACATCCCGCAGCGAAACCTTAGAGCTGCAGAGACTGGATGGCAGGGGCTGTAACCATCAAACCGATCGTAGCTCAGTTTGCCCACGCTTTGGGATAGGCTCCAACAATTTCTTGAAGAACGTTCCTGTTTAATGATAGTTGCTATCACCAATCGAGATCTAGGAGTGTACTTGGCATCACATCAGGTCTGGCAGGCGTTTTATACGGTTTGATATGCCTATTAGTTGCGTAACGATACACGCAGCGGGCATGAATAGCATTGATCATATCGGTTGTCGCGCCGCCGACCTTACACATCACTTCGCGTCAATACCGCGACCGGACAAAACCACGTCACTGGGCCTTTCTGACCCAATCTCCGTAGTCCAAGCGTCAAGCACTGCCAGACTCATTTTCAACGCAAGGAAACTCCAATGACTTCAACTGCCATCGCTCCGCCCCCCAGCGCTGCCGGCACGATCGGCGCCAACCCGTTGGTCACTTTCAACTGGAATCCGGCGACCCAGTTGACCCAGTTCCTGGCTGCCGAGGCGGCCGTGCAGGCGGGAACCAATGGAGCGCGTGTTAAAATCATAGCTTTGGGCGATTCCACCACTGAAGGTGTCGGCGGCGCTTCTAAGGACGTGACCGCCTATCCGGCGCAGATGGCCATTTATCTGACGCAGGACGGGGTAGCCGCTCAGTCCGACAGCTTTTTGGGCGGCGCACTGGGGGTCGATAATCGGATTTCTCTTGTTGGCGGAGCCGTTTGGTCAGCCCCGCAATCGGCGGCAGGAGGCCAGATGATCGAACTACAGAATGCGGGCGATGGCTTTGATTTTAAACTCAATACCCCCCAAAATTATGATCGCGTCGATATCTATTATTACGATAAGGGTACGGGCGAGGCCAATGTTTCCGTGGATGGCGGTCAAACGCTAGCGACAATCCAGCTTGGCAATACTGGACAGCTCAAAACCCAGACCATCATTCTGCCCGCGGGACAGCATTCGACGCTGAGCGTCCGAGATGTCAACTCAAGCCAGATGCTTATCGAGGGCGCTTCCTTCTGGGATTCCACCGATCCGTCGATAGAAGTTTATAACGCCGGCGTCAATGGCGCTGCGTCCGTCACTGTCGGTACCGGAACACTAAGCGGCTTGGGTGAGATTCAGGGTGCGGCTGAAACCGAACCCACTCTGGCTTTCATCAATTACGGCATCAATGATATCAACGGCGGCATCCCGGCCGCACAAACGGCTGCCAATCTCAAATTGATGATCGATGATTTGCGGTCGGTTGGTTGCGATACGATCCTCGTCATTCCACAACCATTCGACACCCCAAATTACGCCGCCGGCCTGCCCGCGCTGCGCAGCGCCGTGGAGGCGCTGGCGCTGGCGGAAAATGTGCCTGTGATCGACCTGTCCGCGACCTATAATAACGACGAGACTGCCCTGAGCGCAGCCGGGCTCATGAGCGACGACAATATCCATCCGAATTCCACTCTTTATGCGGATATTGCCTCGGGATATGCCGCTCTTCTGGCAAGCGCCGTCAATAGCACTGCTGTCGCGCCCGTTGTCACGCCTTCAGTTCCGGCACCGTCCGCCCCGTTGCTTGCGGCGTCGAGTGACAGCGGGGTTGTCGGTGACGGCATCACGAACGTTACGCAGCCGACCTTCACTGGCAGTGCGGCTGCGGGCGATGTGGTGAAGCTCTATGATGCGGCGGG
>JBEKLE010000554.1:0-4108 GCA_050010355.1 Rhodopila sp.
GCGTGTTCCGCGGGCAACGCTACAAGTCCTGCCGCTGAAATCGTACTGGAACGGCTCAGAGGGCATTTGCCGCAGCACGGCAGTCTCGACCTCGCGGGATGACCCATCGGGTTGCCATTCGCGACGGGGGGCCGCCTGAGGCGGGGCAACAACTCTTATTCTCATGGCGATCCAACCGAATTGTTCATCACCGAGGTCAGCCGTCGGGTGCCAAGGGCAAAATGTTGTCGATAGTTTTCGAACAGGAGGAACTTCCGACCCTCAGTCAGCGCCGCCACCCCAGTGGTGAATCCACCAGCGGTGAAGTCCAAAACGGTTTCGCCGGGATTGGTGTGGGTACCAACCAAATATTGCATCAGCGATGCCGGCTTCTGGCCGTGCATGATCCGGGGCCGGTCCAGCGGGGAGCGTGGCGCATCAATCAGATCGATCGGGCCAAATTCATGATATCGCACGCGGTGACCCAGTCGCTCGGAATGCGGCATGATGCGTTCCAACAGTTTTACCTGCGACGGACGCAATCGCTCGATGACTTCTTCGATGCATCGCATCTGCGGATTGTAGGTCCGCTCATGGTGAGTCGCGCGAGAAAAGACGGGAATGTCGTCGATGACTGACAGCGGGCGGCCATACTTTGGCCCGTACACATTGGTAGCCTTGTGCAACCACCGCCATTTGTACAAAAAGTGATCGCGTTGCAGATGGATCAATTCGGCGGTCAAGGGCTCGGCTGAGACAATAACCACGCTGCCCGTGGGTTTCAAAACGCGCCAAATTTCTGGCCAGAGATGCGGCCAATCGAGGGCCTTGTCCCACTCTAATTCGGTTTTCCCGCGCCCACCTCCGGCGACTTCCCCCCAGATGCCGTACGGTGGATCGTCTATCACCGCATCGACCGAACCATCAGGTAGTTGCCGGATCAGTTCCAGATAATCGCCCAGCACGGCGATCCCGTGCTGGCCAAATGACACCTTCTCCGAACGAACGAAGAGTCGTTCTGCGGTCATTGCTAATGGGCTACGAGCGGGCTTACGTGGGCGCAGTCTGGTTCGATATGCCTCGGTCAGTTCTGCCGCGATGTATGGTTCCTGTGTATTGCGCAATTGATATCCAGTGTGACGCGCCCAGTTCTCGGCTTTGCCGAGATCGCCGGTTTCGTGGCCGTCGAAGGCCACCGCACAACGGTTCAGCCATGGCACGCTGCGCGGCAACATCGGCTTCAACGCCTCGATGCCGCCGATCTCATCTAGCAGCGGGTCGCCTTTGACCGCCAGCCAAGCTTGTCCGATCACCAAGTAATACAGCCGTTCCAGCCGCACGTGGGCGTCAGCCAGTTTGATTTGCTCGCGGATTCGATCTAGGGCGGCGGACACATGCGCCGGTATCTTGGCTGCGCCATTCGGTTTCATCGCATTAGACATACCGAACGGATAGCACCGCACGCCAGACTCAGCAAGTGAAAGCCCGCCAGAATTAAACCTATACTACGGAATCGCAGTTTGTCAAGTGCTGCGGCCGTAGAATCTACAACCATAGGTAGATTTTATAGAAACATTATTTAATCGAACTTCGCGGCGGGACCTTGCGATCGTGTGTGCCGTTACCTAGCCGAACAGGAGCGAAAACGATATGCCGACGTACACCGCGAACCACATTCGTACGATTTTGGACACCTACATCACAACTTGACGGTCGAGGCTGAAACGCGGCCGGACGCGATCAAGCAGTTAGTCGGGAGGTGGAGCATTTTCAGGTGCGCGGCCGACGAAGACGTAAATCTGTTTCGTGATTGCGAGATCGACGGTCATTTGACCGGCGGGGAGCCTGCTCGCCGATTGCGACGCATTCGACGAACGAGCGATCGTGGTGCTCGGACAGCATCCGTTTGATGGCGGTCACATCGTCGCGGTCGCGTTTTGACACGAGAGAGGCGGCGATTGTTTTGTTGGTCATCCCGCGCTCATATCATGTTCATTGGTCGCTAGTCACGCTCCCGTGACTGAACGATATGCGCGGACCGCGATGGGGTCTGAACCGCTTTCCTCGTCCCACCGTCGGTCGGAACCGATCCGCCGACGCGCTGCATAAACAGGGGTGAACCATGCTGCTGCCACCAGTGGAGCATCGAAACCTCAGTTCGGTGACCGGCACAGGTCCATCATCCGGCAGGGGCCTGCGGCTCTCCGGCGCTTCCTTTTGATCCTCGGCACGATGATTGCGCGGGCGTGCTCGCCGACCCGTCCGATTGCGTCCCACGCGGCCCCGCCCGTGCGCCAGCCGTGCCGGATGCCTTGCGGGTTTCGCAGTCCTACGCAGCTTGCCGGTTGACGGTCCGTTCGAGGTGATCGTGGCCTTGGAGTGAGAAAGTTCCATTCGTCAGTAGTAATTCGGCCTCCCACGCCACGTCAAGCAAGCGCGAAGTCACAGAAAGTAATTTACGCTGTCGAACGTCTGAGAGTACCCTACCGTACAGTAAAACTAATTGCAGATCATTCGAGTCTGCTGTATTTTTCATGCCACCGCCGGGCCGCTGCGCGAGCCGGCCCCGTAGTTGGCTTCGACGAAACCTCGCCATATCGGGCACCGTAGGGCCAACCCCAAGAGCAGGCAGAGCGTGATAGCACCGAGAGACTTGTTCGCTGAATTTAATGGAAGCCGCCCGACACGGTGCTGAAGCGGATTGCATTATGTCGCGGACGTTGTCGCGATCGAGCAGAAATCGGTCGTCAATTTTGTGCTGTTGGCGATGGATGCCGCGCAGGTCTTTGATTTGGGGTTCCTTCGTGTTTCTGACTGTGCGGGCACTGGCTGGTCGATGGGAACCGCCACCCTTACATGCGTCACGTTATACCGATTCTGGCGGCATGGACCGGCGTCAGATCATAAGTGTCGCCATGCCGGGCCGGCGGCGTAGCGATCTGCGTGCCGAAAGCTGCTGGCTTATATGCCAGCAGTCACCACGCCACCATGCTCTTGGTTCGCCGCCAGCCTAATCCGGCCGGTGTCGGGTTGGTTCGTTCTGTCCACGACATTTGAACCTCACGGCGCCTATGAAGTTGCAAATCTGATGCGCCGCGAACTCGTAAATGCGTTTGGCCGGGATGGTCGCCATGCTCCGCTGCCGATGACCAACCTCGGGGATGGATGTTTTCTGGTCCGCTTCGTGGCAAAACAACGTCCTCGGCTCAGTGACATAGGCGGGCGGCGATTGATCGTGGAGCCGCCGCGTGGGTCCGTCGTCCAGGTGGTTTCCGAACTTCGTCCATTGATTTCCGATGTTGGCGTCATCCCGATGATGCAGCAGATCAGGTTATTGAAACTGGTCGAGCCAGAAGCCGCATTTAGAACTCCGGGACCGTTGGATAATTGACGCATTCGACCATGATCCGGCGAGCATGATCGAGCGGAAGTCGATTGGATGCGTAAAGGCCGTACGTCAAAGTCTTGATGCTGTGGCCTACCAGCTTGGCGGCATGAAGTTCGCTGATATTTGCCGCTGCCAGCAGATCGACGAACGTACGGCGGAACGAATGGAAGCCGTACCCCGGCGGTACATTGAACGCGTCCAACACTTGACGGAACGGACGAGCCAGCCTGGGACTGCGCTTATCGCCGATCTGATTTTTGCCTCCGCGAAAGAGGTAGCCATCGTCCGTTGGGTTCTGATTCCGATGTCGGAGGATCGTCATTATCGCGGGGTGAATTGGTAATCGACGCCTCCCAGCATCCGTTTTGTCATCATGGAAGACGAGGTAGGGTATCGGATCGTCCAAGAATATCGTCTTACGATGTAGAGACGCTATTGCTTCCCGCCGCCCCCCGGTAAAGGCGGCGATGACGATAACATCGCGGACATCAATCTGGTTTCGCCGATTCGCTTCCGCCCAGAGTCGGGGGACAAGAGCCGGGTCAAAGCGCGGCCCATCATCGTCATCCTCGATACGAAAGCTTGGGTCGCTTGGTCTGACGCGTTTTTCCTTGAGCTTTGGCCAAATTAGATCGCCGAATGGCCGTCGTTCCCGTAAAGACTCGTCGAGCGAGCACAGATAGGCCCAATAGCTTCGGATGGCGCAGACCTGTTTGTTCACGGTGGCATGACCCTTGCCGA
>JBEKLE010000555.1:0-5141 GCA_050010355.1 Rhodopila sp.
GACACCTTGGCAACAGTCCCGCTGTGGACAGTCGGGCATGGCAGCACACGCATCAATGGCGAGCCGGTCCAGCCCGGCACGGTCTGCACCCGAGAACAGGCCGATCTCTGGGCGATGTCGGATATGACGGCGGCGGCGCATTACGTGCTGCACGAGGTCACAGTGCCGCTCACCGATCACCAGCTCGGGGCGCTGATCTCGTTTTGCTACAACATCGGCGACGGGCATTTCCGGTCATCGTCGGTGCTCGAAGCGCTCAACCTCGGCCTGTACGCCATCGCGGCGGATCGCCTGCTCGAATACGACGAAGCCGGCGGCATCATCCGGAGCGGCCTGGAGATGCGGCGCGGGCGCGAGCGGGCGCTGTTCCTGCTGGGCTGCCCGCAGCGTGGCCCATTCGTGCTCCATCCCGCCGGGCCCGCGGCGAGCGGGACCGCGGCGATCTCAGTCGTTTCGCTCCTTAATAAGCAGGCGCAGGAAATGGCGGCCGCCAAATCCGAAGCCGCGGCGATCGAGGAGGCGGAGATGGCCCGCGAAGACGCCGAGACCGACGCGCTCAACCAGGCCGAGCTTGATCGGATTGCGAAAGGAGAATAAACATCGTTGCATGTTCCCACTCATTCCGCTGGTCATCAGCCTTGTCCCGCAACTCACGAAATGGCTGTTTGGCGATAAGGCGGCGGCGACCGTCACCCAGGTGACGGCGGTGGTGCACAGCCTGACCGGCTCGACGGATCCGGCCACGGTGAGTGCGGCGATCGCCTCCGATGCGGCGCTGGCCAATCAGGTGACACTCCAGCTTGCGCAGATCGCCGCCACGCGCGAGCAGGAGGCCGACGCGACCAATCAGGCCGCCCTGGTGTCGACGCTGTCGGACATCGCCTCGGCGCGCAGCCAGACCGTCGCCCTCGCCGCCGCCAAGAGCCCGATCGCGTGGGGCGCGCCGGTCGTCTCCACCGTGGTCATGCTGACGTTCGGCCTGATGCTCGTCATGATCCTCTCGCATACCCTTCCGGCCGGGTCCGAGGCGCTGGCGAACGTGATGCTGGGGACTTTGGCGGCCATGGCGACCAGCGTCTGCGGGTATTGGGTCGGCTCCAGCGCCGGTTCGGCGCGCAAATCCGATGACCTCGCGCGTGCCCAGGACCAGCTCGCCAACTCGGTTCCGGCGTCCGCGACCGCCCCGCTGTCCGCGGCGTCCGCAGCCTGATAAAAGACTCCCAGCTTACCGGGCTTAGCCCAACCTGCCCTCGTCAGACCAGAAGCTGGCGAGGGCTTTTTTGTCGGCGTGGCTTTCAATGCATCACCGGAACGGACCAACCGACGATTGCCAGCCGCTTGAATACATCCAGCGCGCGTTGCAGAATCCGGGGTGGCACGTTCGCGATCATCGCATCGCTGCCGACGAATGCCAGCGCGTCGAGGTCGGCAAACAGATCGGCGTCGGACATACCGAGATCATGGATGCAGGTGGCGGCCGACAGGATGTATTGGCACTCGCCCGGGCATAGCTTGTCGGCGTAAGTGGGGCACGGCGGAAGCGGCTGCGGCTTCACCACCCGTCCGGCCGCGAGATAGCGCCGGTAGGCATCGGGATGGTCGTGCTTGAGCCGCCGGATCGCCAGAAAGCATCCACGGCGCAGTCTGGGCTTAATTTTCACAACAGCACCAGAAACGGTTCTGCGCCCGCGTGATCGGGATGCGACCACAGCAACGCGCGTAGCGCCGCGACCATGTGACCCGGGACGACGATACCCAGCGGTCCGTTCACCGTGACCGGATGCAGCAGGTAGTATTTAACGCCCTCCCGGCCGATCAGCGGCGGAAAGCCGGCCTCGCGCAGCCGCTTGCGGATCAGGCTGATTTGCGTGCGCAGGGCGTTCCACTCCTGGGTCACGCCCGCTTGCGGCATGTGCAGGGCTCCGAGGCTCAGTTGCGCGATGATCTGCGCTTGCCGCGGCTCCAGATTGAGCGAACGCTGCCCGTCAGGCGCTTCCCTCGCGTTCGGGCACGTTGACGTGCCATCAACCGAACGCTGGTCGCTTCGCTCCGACAGCGTGCGGGCAACGAGGTCAAGCCGCAGGCTCATCAGGCTCATGACCACCCAGCGACCATTGATCGAGAGCGGCGGACAGCGCCTCATAGCTGATCGGCTTGACGATGCTGCCGTCCATCCCGGCCGCCATGCAGGCCGTGCGTTTCTCTGCGGTGTCGATCACCGTGAGCGCCAGGATCAGCCCGTACTGGCACGGTCCCGGGCTCGCGCGGATGATCCGCGCCGCCTCCAGCCCGCTGATCCCGGCGGGCATCCTGATATCCATCAGGATCATGTCAAACCGCTGCGCGCCCGCGAGGACCACCGCCTGGGCGCCACCGCTTGCCAGCCTGACGCCGCGGCCGGTGTGGCGGATGAACGCGCCGATGATGTCGCGATTGATCTCCTCATCGTCGACCAGCAGGATCGTTCCGGGTTTCATTTATGGTGCCCACTCCGGGTCAATGATTGGTGCTGGTATCGAGGCAATCAGCGCGTTGAGCGCACCGGGCATTGCCGTCTCGGCCTTGCGGAAGAAATCCAGCCATTTCTGCATGATCTCGGCGGACGCTTTAAGCATCAGGATCTGTTTCGCGTTGTCGTTGATCCTGCCTCTCAGATGGTCGCGGTCGACCTCGCATTCCTTCTGCAGTGCCCGCAGCGCGGCCAGATCGCTCATCAATGTGGTGCGGAACTGTGCGCGGTCAGCCTGCTCGGAGGCGGCGTAGTCCTCGGTGAATTTCTCCCGGTCCTTGCGCGCCGCGTTGCGCATCCCGCGCACGCCCAACCGCCAGGTCAACACACTGCTCAGGCCGCCGGTCAGCGCCGCCCAGGCGGCAGCCGGGATGGTGGCCAGAAGGGTGGCCGCGTCGGGCATTTACAGCGCGTTGATGTCTTCGTTGCGGGCCTGGAGATAGCGGTCGAAATCCCGCCGCAGGTCCGGTTTTGCGGTGGCGAACTCAAACACACCCGTCGCGTTGCGCTTCAAATCCGTCAACGGATCGAAGCCGTGCTTGACGAACATCTGCCAGCGCGAGATGTAGCCACGATCAGGTTTACGACCGTGGAACGCGTGTTCGATCGTGCCCGCCACGTAGCCGACATTTCCGTTGATGTGCTGCAACGCCCGCGCCTGCCAAAGCATTACCTCGCGGCAGTATTCGGGGTTCGGTCCCGGCGGCAGCGAATGCGCCGCCAGACCCGCGAGAGAGAGCGCCATGTGGTGGTCGCCGGACCCCATGCCGGCGACCTCGAACAGACCGCCGGTCCAGTCGTAGGCCTGGCGTGTCATCGCCCATGCGAAACCACTATGCGGGTAGACATTCAGCCCGCCATCGCCCATCCAGTATGGCTTGTCGTAGCTGTCGGGGGCGAGCGGCTTGCCGTCGAAGAACTGTTTCGCGAACGACGTATGGGCGGTGATGTGCTCGCCGTTCGGGCCGAGGTCGTAGTAGCAGGTGGCCCAGGGCTGCACGACATCGTAATGCTGGAGCGCATGGAGTGTGGCCATGGCGATGTCTGGCCGGCGAAACAGGATGTCGGTGTCAAACCAGCCGATGTATTTGGCTTCGGGCCGGCGCCAGACGCCGAGGTTGATGCAGTTCTCTTTCGACCAGCCCCTGGTCTTCGCACGCACGCCGACGTGCATGAAGCGGGCGGCATGAGCGGGATCGGACATCGGCGGGGTGGTGCAGATCCAGGGCTCGTTGCCGTAGGCGCATTCCACGACGGTCAGGTTCACCCCGAGCTCGAGCATGTGTGTGGCGAACGTCTCCCACAGTTTTTGCGGCTGTTTCCAGCCCAGCGGGTTGGAGCGGGCACAGAAGACATGCAGGTCGGAGGGCGAGAGCACGATGCGGTTCCTATGCTACGCATTCGGATACGGTCAGCGATCGCTGACCCGAATGCGGGGGGGCGGGCGGTCGTTTCTTGGTCCGGTGCACCTCGCCGCAACGTCGTCACCGGGCGCTTACGCGCTCGCTCCGCCCGCGCGTAAGCGCGGGCACCTCGATGAGAACGATTTTGGAATAAAGCACGCCCGCTGCGGAAATCGCAGCGCCCGCCCTTGCTGATCTGTTATAGTTTGCGCCGATAGCCCTTTCGCGCGCAGGGTCGCCGCGTTTTCCTTCCCTAGCCTTTCTGTCCGCCCGGCCGCTCACGCGCGTCGGGCGTTTTTGTTTCAGGGCGAATCGGCGGGCGGGAAGTCACGGCGGCGTATGGACATGGCGGCGGCCGCGCCGGCAGAGTCGATGAGTACTCTAAGGAGGCGATGGTAGACGGGCCGCCGTAATGCGCGATGGCAGCGCCCGCATCCATGTCAGGTTCGGCGAGAAAATCGTTTCTGGAGGGTATGTGTGACCGGTTCCTGCTTGCCCAGGAGGCGACCAGCCTGTCCAAGTCCGAGTTCGCCAGCCGGGTCGGCCTCACGCCTTCGCAGTTGAGCAACATCAAGAACTACCGCAACGCCCCCGCACACGCGGCGATCCATGCCGCCATGCGTGAGTTCGGCTTCACCGCGGACTGGTTCTACTCTGGCTCCCGGGTGGGTTTTCGCGATCAGTCTCTGGCTGATCGTCTTCGGGCGATAGAAGGTCAGCTAGGCTAGGCGTCCGTTTGCCGCGCGGTCTGCGCCGCGGCGGAGCATTAGCCGGCGGCTTGTAGGGAAACCCGGGCGGCCGGCGTTCCCGTCACCGTGATCGCACCGGAGAGCCGGTAGACCAGACGGAGGCTCGCGGCGATCGCCTCCATCCACGACACGGCGTCCTGCTGGCTCCACGGGGTGCCGGCTTCGGGCAGCATCTGCACCAGGCTCTGGATCACCGGCGGCTGGGCTTCGGCGGCACGCGCGCGGGCTGGCTGAGCGACGGGCGTTTTGGCCGGCTGGACTTTCGCAGCCTGGATCGGTGCGGCAGGGGCGTCGGTTCGCGCGGCTGGCTTCGGTGTGGCGTGCTTGTTGGGTCCGCGGGTGCGGGTGCGCCTCGCGCCGTTGGTGGTGGAGCTGGAGGTGGCGGGTGCCGGGGCCTGCTTTGCGGCAGTGGGTTCGGCGGTCTGGGTGGCCGACATGGTTTGGGTCCTGGAGGTTTGAGGCGGTGCAGGATAAGGCGAC
>JBEKLE010000556.1:0-4084 GCA_050010355.1 Rhodopila sp.
AAAGGCGCTGCGCTGCGGGCGCGGGTCCCTCCTATGCATGACGGGGATAAGCCCTGACCAGCGCCCGATGAGGGGTCGCGATTGGACGCGAAAAGGGGGTCGGAATTGGAAGCGATTTGACAGCAGGGGACGCCTCGACATCTTCGGGCTCGGCACCGACAACGCCATGTATCACAACTGGTGGGACGCTAGTGGAGTGACAGGGCCCGGTTGGGGCGGTTGGGAGTCGCTGGGCGGGACATTCAATAGCACACCTGGATATGTGCCGCCGCCGCCAGGGGGCCTGGTGAGCAACAGCAATTACTACCTCGACGATGGTGGCAATCCCCTCACCGGTGTCTCGGCGACGGTCAAATTCACGGCCGATTTCGTTAGCTCCGCCAATGGCTATAGCTTTCAGCTCAACTGCTATTCGACGGAAGGAAGTGGTATCACCACCGAATGGCAGCAATTCGTGATCTACGCCAGTCCCGGCAGCAGCCAACTCACAGCGAGGATCGACACGTGGTCGGGCACCTTGGCTAGGGACGAACTGAACCGCATCGACGTGGCATTGGCCAAACTGCCGAGCGCGACGATACCGGCCGGCTATGCTTTCAAGATGGCTTTGACTTACAGTGACGACGGCACCGGCACTGTCACGGGCGCCGTTTATACCGTGACTGACAATAAGGGACATTCACTGGGCAGTGTGACTATCACGATTGTCGGTCACACCCTGCGGACGACAAATTTGCCGGCGACAGCTGCGAACCTGGCACCGATTGCCGCCTTCCAATACAACATCGGCGGAGACTACGGCTCACACACGGCGACACTCACAGGAGGCGCGGGGACGATCATTTACGCCGGGACTAACCTACTCAGCGTGGTGAATGCGGAGCCAAACTACACAGACTTCGACGACGGCACAGGGGAGAACGCCAACCTGATCTTCGGTCCGTTGGCCGACACCGCCAGCCAAGTGATTTCGCAGTCGTTCGTGGTGGTACCCGCCGGAGAGCTCCCCGAACCGAGAGCCACACGCCGCAGCCACGGGCTACCGCCGCCTGACAAGCTCAGTCTCGGGCCGGCACCTGCTACCGCGGCCGGATAAATTGGCCTCTTCTTGGGGGTGTAAGCCGGAAAAATCGGCGGTTCCGGCTTACACCCCGGGTTTCAAAGTCGAACCACATCGGGTCACCACCGAGACCATTTCCGGTCGAGCATATACGCACACCTCCGACCAGCACAGCGTCTACGGCACGCAGGCCATCTCGTGGCGCCACGTGAGGCCGGCTACGTTTGGCGGTATCCTCGACAACGACACCGCACTGGCTATTCGCGAACACACGTCAGACACGAACGGCTTTACCGAGCATCACGCACAACGGCCGCCGAACAGGCGCACCTGGGTCACATCCGGGCGGACCGGCGGCAACTCGATGGGTTCGTAAATCTGCTGCGGGGTCTGCGACGCGTCGGGGAACACGGCCTCGCAGTTCGGGCAAGTGGTCAGCCGCCGGTTGATCGTGCGATCTGGATGCGGATGTAGCGTGCGGCCGACATCGGGGTGGCTCTTGCGCGGCGGGCGATCCGCGCCGGCGGCCGAAAGGTCTTGCTTCTGTCCCTGCGAGGGCGGCTTCGATGAGTTGTCGGGGGTCTTCGGCGGGCGGGTCAGGCACTGAGCGGCGTGGGAAACCGGCTTTCGCTGGCAGCCGGACTGGCCATCGTCACGACATGCGGCAACGTTGGTGGCTTTGTCGGTCCATATGGGATCGGGCTTTTCGTATCCGCCTTCGGCGATTTCAAGTTCGCGCTTCTGGCCGTCGCCGCAGTCTTCTTGAGCCCGGCCCTTCTCATCGCGCTCTGCGGAAGTAGAATGTTGGGAACGGCCGTTCTCGCGGGAAGGGAGCACTGTTCGGGAGGCGGCGAGCCTCCCCGGGTCAAGTTCGGTAATTGCTCACCCCGGGGGTAATCGCCCCATTCCAAATCGGATCATCCAGCGAAAACCCCCGATCCGGTCGGCGCCCGGGAAATTTCTTGACACGGTCACGAGCGACTCGATTCTACCCGCCGGGTGGCCCAGCGTCCCGTCACCACCCAACTGAGCCATGCCGAGAAAGATACGCTGATCGCGGCGCTGACCGAGCGGCTGGCGGCGGCACAGCAACGGATCGCCGCACAGGACGCCCGCATCGCAGCCCGGGAGGCGCGGCTCAACAATAGTCATGGCGAAAAAGACGCCTTGAGCACCGAACACGCCCATCATCGCAAGCGTTAGAGACGCCATCGAGACAACCGGTGATTGGCTGTGGGACAAAATTGCCAACGCCCAGGCGCCCAGGCAAAACATGCCGACGACATGCCATTTGCGTTCTCTCAGGTGATCACTGCTGTAAGCGCTGACGACGAGAGCGATTGCAGCGAACAGGAACGGCACGGCGGCGATAAACCCGATCTCGAGGTTCATCAGTCCGCCGAACTCCTTGATGATCCGTGGAATCCAGACGAACGTACCATATAGACCGATCCCGGAAAGAAAGTTGACGAAGCTGAACGTCAGGAGTTGCGGCGTAAATACGGCCCGCCAAGAACCGATTGCATGCTCGTCCCCTTGGACAGCTTTCTCGGCCTCAATGATCCCCGTGAGTTGTGCCTTCTCCCCGGCGGTCAACCAGGTCGCATCGGCGGGTTTATCCTTTAGCACGACAAGGCAGGAAACCCAGGATGACAGCAGGCAACCCTTCTATGATGAACAGCCGTTGCCAATTTGCAACTCCGGCGATCGCCGGCAGGGTGAGCACGGCGCGTGCTCTAAAATAGCCAGGAAACCAAAGCGACAAGTAGAACAGGACGCCCGGGAACCAGCCAGCCTCGGCAGTGCCGAGTAAGAGACGCATGATGTAGAAGCTCGAGCCCGGTCGGTCAGGGTCTTGTGCCGCTTGCCTTGCGCCTCGCTCCAGCGCGCCGATGGCGCCAGCACGGTCAGGAACGGCAGCGCCCAGCGCCGGCCCGCGAACGGAACCGGCAGCGTCACCGCCAGAGACAGCCAGCGCAGGCCGCTGGTTTTGACGAACTGGCCCTGTGACGACCGCACCGGGTCGCGATAGATGCCGCGCGCTTTGATCTTGGCACCTCTAAGGAGCGAAGCGACTGGCCAGCGCCGCTCGATGGTGTCATCGACCGCGATGACCACCTCGCCGCTGGGCCATAACACGGCAAGCAGATGGAGCAGCAACCTGCGGGCCACCTCGCGTGAATCTCAGCGCGCGCGGTTCAGCGCCTCATGGTATCGGCCGAAGCCAGGCTGATCCGCCAGCCCCATGACGCGCAGCGCCTGGGTGACGGTGCGCTTGCCGGGTGCCAGCACGGCGCCGGCAACCAGCACCGGTGTGGAACACCGTCAACCAGGAGGCGGGGATCGCTGGAACGGCGGCGGGACTCGATTCGATGCGCTCAGGTGTCATCGCAGTCTTCGAATCGCAATGACCCGGCCGCGCAAGAGTCGGGCACCAACACTGGCCCGCGACACGGCGCCCTGGCTTGGCTTATGGTTGGTTGCGATGGACGACCCGATCATTCAGTGTGTCGAGCAATTCCGCTGCTCCAGAGGGACCTTGTTCGCGGAACGCCGCAACCGCGGCTACACTCTCTATGATGCGAGGTCGGGTGCGCCGGTGGCGCGCCTGTGTCCGACCGGACGCGACAGGTTCGAAGTCCTTTACTGGTCGCTCTGGAAAGAACGATGGGCCTCGGCGGGTCCCTTTGGACGCACCGTCTTGCCGATCAGTGATGCGCTACAGTTCATCGCTTATGAGGATATCTTCTGGGCTATGACGTGACCGTTCCAGACTCCAAAATTGCGGAAAGTCGAGCTCAGAGCGGTCAATGGTTTTTTCGAATACCTTCAGCATCAGCATTTTCTCCCTGCCGAATTATTTGAGATTAGTCATGCGTCTCGGACCCCGCGATCGGTCGATCCCGGACTGCACCAGAAGTGTTCCGCCAGCCCGCCTGCGTTCCGTTCACGTTTGGTGCCCCCTTTGCTTTGGTCGCCCCATCCCGCTGTGTTGCCCGCTTCTGCCGTCCCACACTGTCAAGC
>JBEKLE010000557.1:0-5118 GCA_050010355.1 Rhodopila sp.
GGATCGGAGACGCGCATGCGCAACGCCTGGAGTGGAAGCGTCCCAGCAGACCCTGGCCGACTTCCGTTTGAGCATGTGGCACCGGCACGCACGCACCGATTGACATGACGGTTCGAAACAAAACATCGGCCTAATCGGCCGATGCCATCAATCTCCGCGTATCGCGCTTGACCCGCCGTGATAATCGTCGGAGCCCGATTCAGAGCGTTCTGGCTGCACAAGAAAACCAAAGGGAGGCACAACATGGACACGATCGCTCGAGCTCAGGATGATATGTTCGCGCCAAATGTCATCGCGAATCCTTAGTGTCTGTTTGTAGGTAGCCCGAGCCAGTTGGTGCGACCGCGATAACAACCCTGCGTTGAATTGAGCACGGTGCCCGAAGAGGCGACCATCAACGCGATCGCGATCATCCATAGCATTGGGGCCAGCATATGGGAACCGCCGTCCGTCCAGCAAAAACCGCTACTGGCCCGTGGGATGCGTTTGCCGATGTCGACGCCTTCGTGGACGAGGTGTTGGTGGAACTTGACGCCATGGCAAAGGATGGTGCCCGACCGATACTACCGGGGCCAAAGGCGCCTTTGGCCGGAGCGGCGCTGCGCAAAGCCGTCATGGCGATCTGGTGCGTTTGTTTCTGTGGCATGCAGTGGCGGGCGATCGGCCGGCTGTGCGACATTCCCTTCGGCACGCTCTACGGACTGTTCGCTCGCTGGACCCGGCTCGGCCTCTGGCGCCGGATGCTCGACCGGCTGCGCCGCACCTGGCGGCGTGCCTGCGGGGATGCTCCAGAACCAAGCGTCGTGGTGATCGATAGCAGGTCCTGTCGCTCGGCCCCGAGCTGCTTTGATCGTGGTATCGACGGCGGAAAGAAGATCCGGGGCGTCAAGATCAGCGTTGCGGTGGACAAATACGGCATTCCGCTGGCGATCGATGTCTCGCCGGCGAACCGGCATGACACCAAAGCCATTGTCCCGGTCCTGCGCACGCTCGCCGACGGCGGCTTCCGGGGCCCGGCGCTCGGGGATCTCGGCTACCGGGGCGAGCGGTTGGCCGAAGCCGGCGCGACACTCGGCATCACCGTCGAGGCGATTGCCCGCGGCCGCGACGGGCGGTTCGTCCCGGCCGGCATCTGCTGGGTGGTTGAACGGTCCTTCGCCTGGCTGAGCCGCTACCGGCGGTTGAACACCATGCCTTCATCTCCATCCTCGCTCGGCGCCTGAAGCGCCTGGTCGCCGAGGAGTTGAGCGCCTGACGTCTACAAACACACACTCAAAAAGTCCCATACAAGTTCCGGCCAACATACCGCTACTATCTGACCAAGGCCGGACGAGCGGCTACCGCAGCCGCGGCACGGCTGACCGAGGCAACCATCATTCCGGCTATGACCTGATGGGATTTTTTGATGCACGAAGTGTCAAGAGTCAGCCCATAAGTGACTACGCTTTTCCCCAGACATGGCTGGGGAAAAGTGGCCCCGATGGGGCAGTTCGCACCGCGGCGGAGCCACGCCTGGACAACGAGTGCCTCGTAGTGGTCGGCTTGTTCGTGTCCGATCGACGTCCGTGTTCGATGGCGTTCAGAGGGTGTGGGCCATGCCAGATGGACCGAGCGAACTCTACCAGGAGTTGTTGGGCGGTAGCTACGATTGCGTGGATCGCATCGTTCTGAACGCCTATTTCGGGATGGGACACAGTCCGGGTGGTTTTCGTGTGTGGTGGCGGGCTCTGACCGGATCGGACGAAACCCTGGACAATGCTCATTTGATGCGGTTGGCAGGCCGGTTCAGCCGGCGCGTGCGAGGCTATGCGAAAGCGCACGACATTCCGGTCATCGACTGTATCGCAGGAGAGCGCAAGCATGACGTGGCCGACGAATATCTGGCCAAGACCACGGTCACCGAAGGGTTGTTTCTGATCCTGGTCGGTCGCGCTCAGGCGCCGGTGTGGCACGTCGGGGCGAATTATCACCTCGAAAGCAAGAGGCCTTATGTGAACCACTATTCGTTCCATATCCTCGACCGGGACTGGGGGCATGTCACCATCAAGATCAGCGGGCATCCGCCATTCCCGGCCCAGGTGATCTTGAACGGCCATGAATACGTGGCCTGTCAGGCGCGCAAAGCCGGCATCGGGTTCACCAAGGAAGGCAACTGTTTTACCGCCATCGCTGATACGGCGGGCTTCGGTAGAGTCGAGGAAGGGCGCGGTATCGTTTGCACGACCCGTTTCCCCTCCCCGCTCATCAAACCGGACGTGCGGATTTCCCGCATCCGGCTTTCCGACTGGTTTCATGGCAGGCTCACGACATGACGCCCTGGCGTCTGCAATGGCGCAGTCTCGGCACCCAAGTTTGCCGAAGACCGCGTCCTTGGTGAACGGTCCGATGCGTGTCGGTACTTTGTGGCGTCGAACGAGGAAGTTGCGAACGCGGTCGTAGATGTGCGCCTCGATTGCCTTGTCCGTGACGTAATGTGACCCTGGGCTGAAGTAGCCGCCCCACCCCCGCATCACGCGGGTCAGTTGCGAGCACACGTCCTCCCATCGTCCCATGTTGCCCGGTGCCAGGATGGCACCCACCTTGTCCTTCAGACGCTGCACGCTCTTCGCCGACGGGCTGGCGCCGATGTAGCGGCGCCCGTCCTGTCGGATACGGTGCAGTCCGAAGCTGTACCCCAGGAAGTCGAACCGGTCCGTCCGTGCCTCGCACAAACGGGTCTTGGTCCGGTTCAGGGTCAGCCCCAGGCGCGTCATCGTGCGGTCCGTCCACGCCAGAGCCTCTTCCGCGTGTCCGCGGCTGAGGATAACGAAGTCGTCCGCGTAGTTGATGACATGCGCTTTAAAGGCCTCGCCCCGGCCGGTCTGGCGCCAGTATTTCAGGAAGCGGTTCATGTAGAGGTTGGCGATCAGCGGGCTGATGACGCCGCCTTGCGGGACGCCTCGTTTGCTGGCCTTTCCCCCCGCCATGCGCTTCCTGCCATCCCCGTCGGTCGTTTCGACCGGCGCTTTGAGCCACTGTTTGATCAGCCGCAGCATGTCGGGATCGACAATGCGGCGGGCCAACGACTGCATCAGCTCATCGTGCGGGATGGTATCGAAATACTTGCTCAGATCGGCGTCGACCACGTCGGTGTAGCCCTGCCGCAGCAGGGTCAGCACCGTCTGGATCGCCTGACCCGCGCTGCGTTTTGGCCGATAGCCATAGGCGGCGGGGTCAAGATCAGCTTCGAATATCGGTTCCAGCACTAGTTTCGCGGCGGTTTGCACCACCCGGTCCCGGATTGTCGGGATACCAAGTGGCCGCTCGCCGCCGCCGGGTTTTGGGATCATCACCCGTCGCACCGGCTGGCACCGATACGTTTTCGTCCGCAGTTCCTCGCCCAACCGGGTCAGCCAGTCCTGCGGTCCCGCCGCCTCGATCTGCTCGAATGTGACCAGATCCACGCCTGGGGCACCGTCGTTGGCGTAGGCCAGTTGGTAAGCGTGGGTCAGAATGTCCGTCCGCCAGACCTTGTCGTAGAGAATGTAGAACCGGTAGTCCGGCTCGGTCTTCGCCTTGCCATAGAGTTTCCTCTGCAAAGTCCGGATCGCATCTGGTGTTTGCAGGCTCGTCACCAATCACCTCACCTCGTTCGCTTCGAAAACGTACCAGAAGTAGGGGTCCTTCCCTCCACCAGCGTTACCCGGCTTCAGCGGTACTACGACCCTGTCCGACTCCCGCATGGACCGATGCCTTACCGCACCGTTGAGGCCGCTACCCTCGCCCGCTACGGGTCTCCCCCGCTTACGCGATCCCCTGTCTCGACGTGCTGTTCCCCCTACCCCGGTGGACCGGTCCAGGTGCATTTGTCGGCTGCTTCCCCGTCCGTGCTGCCTTCCCCGAACTCTGGACGGGTCGGCGTCCACAACTTCCCTTTCGAGGCCTGCTCAGGCTTTACACACGTTACGGCCCGTCGTTTCGCTCCCCCACCCAAGGTGAGGTTTGTCGCAGGGCTTCGATACGGCCGGTTACCCAGCCGCACCGCCTGCCAGCTACCGGGCCAACCGACCATTGCCCGGGTGGGACTTGCACCCACGAGGTGATCGCGTCCTTCGGGGACGCACCAAAGATCGCAGAGACCTTGTCCGAACCACGGGCTACAGGGCGATTGAGCGAGGTCTGCGAGCGGTGGATTTACGGCTCCTGTTTGTGCTTTGCGCTCGATTTTGAGGAACAGAAACGCAGCGGGTTCCGCTATCACTTCTCCAACTATCAGATGGAGTACAGCCGAAATCTGATCTTCGTGGTTGGCGGACGCATGGAGCAGGTCTTCCAGGCCTTGATCGATCGCAGCCGGGCGCCGCTGAACCTGAAGACCATCAAGACGATCCTCGGCGACAAGGGGCGGCCGAAATACCGTCCACGAAACATGAAGGCGGCTGAATGGGAAGTCACGGTCGAGAGACCTACGTATGATCTGACAGTCTTCAAGCTGCATTGCGGCAAGTTGGCTTTGAAGATCTATTCAAAAGGCGAACGTGTACTTCGTATCGAGGCTGTTGCTCATAATATCCGGGAGTTCCACTGCGGGCGTCTGCTGGAGAACTTCCCGACAATCGTCGGCCGCTTGAAGGATATGCTCGAGAGGTTCATGCAGGCGCTGAGTTGCATCGACCAGTGCTTCATCGGCGACGAGATGCTCGAGCATCTGCCGTTTGCCTCGCGGGTCGGGAAAACCACCGTCGGAGGGATCGATCTCAACAAGCCCCGCCTGCGTCACGTCACCGCGGCGGTCATCGCGCTATCGGCCTCACCCGACGGCTTCACTGCCTCGGCGCTTGCCGAACAGGTCCGCGCCGCCTGCCACCAGAGCACCCCCGCCTATAGTTCCCGGCAGGCGGCTTATGATCTGAAGAAACTTCGCGGCAAACAGATCGTCCGGCGGATCGGCTCGACGCGTCGCTATGAGCCAATACCGTCGGGCCTGCGGGCGATCACCGCCTTGCTCGTGCTGCGCGACAAAGCCATCAAACCGCTGCTCGCCGCCGCACAGGAAATCACCCCAACCCGGGGAGGCCAAAACCCACGAGCCATCGATCGCCACTACCAGGACCTGCGCCTCGCCATGAAGGGCGTCTT
>JBEKLE010000558.1:0-5175 GCA_050010355.1 Rhodopila sp.
ATCGACCAGGCGCTGGACCGCTTCGACCTGCGGACCATGGCCGGTAACGTGGCGGCCGCATTGCCGCTGGGCGTCAAACAGCGCCTTGCCCTGGCCGCCGCGCTGCTGCACGGCCCGGACATCCTGTTCCTGGACGAACCGACCTCCGGCGTCGATCCGGTGACGCGGCGCGCCTTCTGGGTTCGGATCGGAGCCTTGGCCGATTCGGGCGTGGCGGTGCTGGTCACCACTCACTTCATGGATGAGGCTGAATACTGCGACCAGTTGGGCATCATCAGTGAGGGCAAGCTGATTGCCACCGGCACACCGGCCGGCCTGCGTGCCCGGGTGCGCACCCCGGCACTGCCCGAACCAACGCTGGAGGATGCGTTCATCGCCTTGGTTGAAAACGCCAACCACCGGGACGCAGCGGCATGAGCGGCGCGACCCGCATGCACGGATTGATACTGAAAGAGATCAAACAGATCACGCGCGATCCTTCGGCTATCCTGATCGCCTTCCTGATGCCGGTGGTGCTGCTGATCGTGAATGGTTTCGGCATCAACTTTGACGCCAACCACATGCGGGTCGCGGTCGTCATCGCCGCACCGGACGCCGCACCGGAAGAGCGTGTGCGCGGCATGATACAGGCGCTCAAGGCCTCGCCATATCTCGACCCCATCGCCATGGCGGATACGCATACGGCCGAAGCGGCGGTGATCCGCGGCGACGTCCGCGGCATGCTCGTTGTCCGGGACGATTTCAGCGAGCGCCTGGACCGTTCCGGCCGCTGGCCGGCGCCGGCCGAGTTGGCGGTGAATGCGACAGACCCCAATACCGCACGCATCCTGGAAGGCTATGTCTCCGGCGCGCTCGGTACCTGGCTCGCCGGGGAGGCCGGGGAACGGCGGTTGACCGCATCCGGCGGCATCGATCTGCTGGACCGTTACTGGTTCAATCCGGAACTGCGTTCGGCCGACGCGATCGTCCCGGGCATTATCGCCATGGTGATGACGATGACCGGCACGCTGCTGACCGCGCTGATCGTCGCGAGGGAGTGGGAACGCGGGACAATGGAGAGCATGCTGGCCTCGCCCGCCGGCATGGCGGAGCTGACGTTCGCCAAGCTGGGATGCTATTTCGTGCTTGGCATGGGCAGCATGGCGATGTCCGTTCTGATGGCGATCGGGCTGTTCGGCCTGCCGTTCCGCGGCAGCATCCCGGCGCTGATGGCGGCGTCGGCCCTGTTCCTGGTCTTCGCGCTGGGGCTTGGATTGTTCATTTCGACACTGGCGCGTAATCAGTTCGTCGCGGCGCAGGTGGCGTTCCTCGCCACGATGCTGCCGGCGATGATGCTGTCGGGGATGCTGTTCGATATCGCCTCCATGCCGCACTGGCTGCAAATCATTACTTATGCGGTGCCGGCGCGGTATCTGGTTTCGATCCTGCAAACGCTGTTTCTGGCGGGCGATGTCTGGGCGGTCGTGTTGCCGAACCTGCTCGGGCTTGCGGCGGCGGCGACGCTGGCGGTCGGCGCCACGCTGCTGATTACACGTCGCAGGCTCGACTGACATGCTGCGACGGATCCTCGCACTGCTGGCCAAGGAACTGGCGGGACTGTGGAAGGACCGCAAGACGCGGTTTGTCATCCTGATCCCGCCGCTTGTTCAGGTCATTTTGTTTGCCTACGCCGCGACCTATGACGTCAAGGATGTGGCGCTTGGGATCTGGAACGAGGATGCCGGGGCGCAGGGGGCAGAGCTGGTCAGGCGGTTCGCTGGTTCGCCGGCGTTTCATGCCGCAGCGACGCCGGAATCCCCGGCGCAGGCCGCCACGGCGATCGACGCGAAGCAGGTCGCCGCCGTGCTGCATGTCGCGCAGAATTTTTCGGCCGATATCCTCGCCGGCCGCCATGCACAGGTCCAGCTTCTTATCGATGCCCGCCGGTCGAATACGGCACTCATGGTCCAGGGCTATGCGACGGCAATCGTTGCGGCGTACGCGGCGGACCTTTCGTCGGGTCAAAGCGTGCCGGTGGCGGTGCTGACGCGCGACTGGTTCAACCCCAACCTTGAAAGCCAGTGGTTCATCCTGCCGGGACTCGTTTCGGTGTTGTCGATGATGATGGCAATGCTGGTCAGTGCGTTGTCGCTGGCGCGGGAACGGGAACTTGGCACGTTGGAGCAGCTTCTGGTGACGCCGCTGCGGCCGGTGGAGATTCTGGTGGGCAAGGCACTGCCCGGCATCATCGTGGGCTGGATCGATGCCAATATCGTCATCGCGGCCGCCCTGCTTTGGTTCCGCGTGCCGTTCCTGGGCGATATGGCTCTGCTGCAAGGGATGCTGATCGTCTACATGCTGGCCGGCGTTGCCATTGGCCTGGTGATCTCTTCAATCGCGCGGACCCAGCAACAGGCGATGCTGGGGGTTTTCGTCATCGCTTCGCCGATGGTGGTGCTGTCGGGCTATGCGGCACCGGTGGAGAACATGCCGGCCATCGTGGCGTTCATCGGGCAGGCTGACCCGATCCGCTGGATGCTGATCATCACACGCGGCTTGTTCCTGCAGGATTTGCCGGCATCTCTGGTTCTGGCGAATGCGTGGCCGCTGGTCGTTATTGGTTCGGTGGCATTCAGCGTGGCCTGGCTCGCCGTCCGGCGGGCCGTGAGTTGACCGAGTTCGGGGCGTCTGGACTTCCGGGTAATTTATTACGGTATGGTAATATTAATCCGTGGGGTTTGCTGAAGCGCCTTCGAGGACGCCGGCATGGTCGTCAGGATCGATTTCCGTCAGTGACTCCGGCAGTTCGAGGTCAACGTCGTCGAGACTGACCTCCCATTGTTCGATCCAGGTCCGCACCTGGATGCCCTTGTCGCTTGCCTGCCATTTCTCGGACTTTGCATCGAATTCATCCTGGGCCGGCGCGGTGATGTTGCTGGCAAGGGTCCGAGCCTTCTCCAGGGTCGTGTTGTAGTCCTCCAGCACTTCACTGACCGCCTTGGAAAGCGGCTCAACCGCGCGATTAAAGGTTACGATGACGTTGTTCAGCGCTGCGGCCTTTTTGCGAAGCTCAGCCGCCAGAGCGTCCCGTTCGGCCAGTTGTTGCTTGCTGAGTTTGAAAGCCACGGGTTGTCCTTTCAGGCCCCAGCCGTGCAGATGAAAAGGGAACTGGGGCTGGCCGGTACATAGGCGGAATTGCCTCCCGCGCCAGAGGATATCCCGGTTGTCTAATCGCCATTTTTCGCACCCGATCCGGGCACGGGGTATACGTTAGATACTTGCAATAAAGTTCAGGGTCTGCGTGGCGCACTCCTGGGGACGCACGGCGGCGATATGATAGGAATTTCCCGGCAGCACGAGCAGCCTCGATTTCGATATCTTCTCCTGATATGCGCGTGCCGCCGATACCGGCTGCAGGGGGCTCGCCTCGGTCGTGACGACGAGTGTGGGCGCCGTTATACTGCCGAGCAGCGGTTCGAGATTCATCACGCCAGCAGCGCCGGAGTAGCCGATGCCGGATCGGCCTTTCCCATCAGCTCGTCGGTCCACCACTTCATCATTTCGGGTGGGGCATCGCTGCCGAGGCGGGACGGCATCGTTGCCGCGGCCCAGCCATGCACGCCGTCCCTGCGTATCCAGTCCGGGAACGAGGTCAGATCGGCTTTGCCTCCGGGCGATCCTTTTGCAGGGGTTCCGAAGACGGCGAGGGTTCTGACCCGGTCCGGGTAGTCGGCCGCGAGTTGCAATGCGGTCGAACCGCCGATCTTGGCGCCGACAAGGTGGAAGCGCTCGAGTTTCAGTGTATCGAGGAGCCGGATCATGTCGCCCGCGACCTGCTGGGTGGTGCAGTCGTAGCCGGCAACGGCGACTGCCCGAAACCCGGCAGATCGGGGCGGAGCACGCGGAACTGGCCTGAGAGAACTGGGATCCATTGCTGCCAGGCAACATGAGATTCGGCGACCCCATGCAGCAGGACGATGGGTTCGCCGTCCTGCCAGGGCGGGCCAAACCACTGGTCCTCATAGGCGATGACAACGCCTGATCTGACTTCGTGTTTCGGCATTTCCTTCCCCTGTTCCGCTGGTGCCTGACCAGACTGAGGCAGGCTTTCCGGCCCGGCGGCGCTGAGCGCACGCTGGGCCGCGACAAGCCCGGCAACAGCGCCCGCGCCGAGTGCCAGAAATCCGCGCCGCAACGGTTGCTGTTTGTTCATGCTCGATTCCTCCCCGGGAATTTTGCTGTTGTTTGAGTAAGCCCCTGCGGACGCAGTCTGTGCAAGCCCAGCGGGTGCCGGCGTATCCCTTCGGGATTAGGTGGTGACGCAGATTCATCGCTCGTGAGATGGATACAGGTGCCAGGTTTGTTGCAAATGAAATCGCTTGGTCGGCTTGATCATCGGCGGGCTCGGTCTGCTTGCACGTTCGCGCGGGGCAACGTCGTTGGAATCCGGACCTTCAGGTATAAGCGGCGTGGTTTCCGGCGCACAAACGAAGGTGCCCGTGCGTCCGCCACTCACGAGCCGGACATCGTTGATCCATGTCAATGTTCGGTCAGCAACCGGGTGGGATTTTTCACTAAGGACATTTCGATGATCAGGTGTCGGTAAGTCGTGGGTGGCCGAACCAAGCCCTGCCATAACGCGTCGGGCACGTCGCAGCGCGCTACTTCAGCCGACTCGATGGTTTTTGGGCGTTGCGTCAGGACGCTGTCGGGGCTTGTCCGGCCTCTCCTCGCGATGACGCTCGTCCTGCCGCTTTCAGCACTTTTGCTTGGGTTCTCTGCCGCCCGATCGCCGGCGGCGGAGATCGCTGATCTGCCCTCGGCCAACGGGGGCACGCAGCACATTTGGTATGACGCTCCCGCGGATCCCCGGGCAGTCGCCATTATGTTTATCGGCGGGGACGGGGTCATACCGTGGGAGGCCGACGGCAGCTTGAAGGGCGGTCGGAGCACACTGGTCCGCACCCGCCAGCTTTGGCTCGACCAGGGCATTGCCGTATTGATCGCCGGCAAACCGACCTGGCTTACGGTGGCTTATTCTTACCGGCTCACGGATGCGTATGCGCGGGACATACCCTGAATTCAGCACCCAAAAATTTTCAGTTCCCCGTTGGCCCTGATAAATCAGGGAGATAGTCTGCGTTTGCGAATCGACAACCATCACCAACGGGGTGCGGGGATGCTGCCACAAGGCGT
>JBEKLE010000559.1:0-4408 GCA_050010355.1 Rhodopila sp.
TCACATTGGCTGATCAATGGACATACACAGTTCCGTTATTTACATGGGCACGTTTCCAGCCGTTTTTGACATGAGTTCTAATGATTACAATTACTTACTGTAAAATCAAGAAGGAAGCTCGGTTTAGGGCGACGACGGCCAGAAGCCGCGTGGGGCACCGGGAGTGTGCTGATAGTTGTCGAGCGCTGTTACGTCCGGCTGCACAGGCTTGTCACCGTCCCTAAACACGACACCCACGGCATCGCTCGGCAGCTTGGCGATGAAAGTCTCCGCATCGTCGATCATGCGGCCGATGCGGCGGTGCAGGCCGGGCACGTCAATCGGCCGCTCCGTCGGCAGCACATGAAGTTCCTCGGCCGTGAAACGGCTGTGCCGCGTGATCTCGGCAAGCATTTCCTCCGGCGTGGTGCCGGGAAATTTGCCGACCGCCGCGGCGACCACGGCGCCTAGCGGCAAAACTTCTTCATGGATGGTGACCAGATCGACAACATCGCGCGGCGCCCAGTCTGCACGGCCCCGGCGCCGGGCCGGCGGAACGTACGGCGCCGCTTGGCGCGGGATGCTGGCCGCGGCGTTCTCAGTATCCTTCCGGTCAACCGGCCAGTGTCTATTTAAGCGTGGCGAGATAGGCCACCAGATTGGCCCTCTGGGCGTCGTCTTTCAGGCCGGCATACCCCATCGTGGTGCCCGGAATGGCGGTCATCGGAGCCTTCAGGTAGTTGTTGAGCGTTGCTTCGTCCCACACGATGTTGGCGTTGCTGTTGGCGGCGGAGTAATGGAAACCGGGAACAGAACCAGTTTTGCGGCCGACGATGCCAAACAGGCTTGGTCCTACCGAGTTCCGGCCGCTCTGGATCGGGTGGCAGACTGCACATTGTGATGTAAAGACTGCTTTTCCCGCTGCCGGATCCTGGGCACGCGCCGGATCGGCAGTGCCGATGGCCGACAGCACAATCAGTGTCATGATTGCTGTCCGTGCGATTCCCCCGTTCATCCAAACCTCCCTGGCCGGCTTAGCAAAGTCATGTTTCTGATGTGGCGTGGATCGGCACGCACGCTGAGGACAGTGGATGCGACCGGTGGGCCAGCGGGCAGAATCCCTGGACAAAAGGTCGAGGCTGGGTGGGCAAGTATGTCCCGCTCCTGGGCATTGCACGGTATGGCAAGCGGCAGAAACGCCCGAAAATTCGCGACGGTACCGTTACGGTCCATGGCCGGATAGTGCTGTGAAGGATCGCACGTCCAGTGGGATGCCCCATCGCTTCCGTCAATCGATACCGGCCCAGATCGCGCGTTTCAGCGCGTAGGTGACACCCGCCATACCCAGAAAATACAGCACCACACCAAAGCCGATACGCTTTCGCTGGACCATTTCGGGGTGCGCCGCCCATGCCAGGAACGTTACAACATCGTGGGCGTTTTGTGCCACCGTCGAGGCCGTTCCGTCCGAGTAAGCAATCTGGCCTTCGTTCAGCGGCGGCGGCATGGCGATCTGGTGGCCGGGGAAATATTTGTTGTAGCTCATACCGTCCCCTAGCTTAAAATCCGACGGCGGATCGCCGTAGCCGGTCAGCAGCGCATAGATATAGTTGGGTCCGTTGGCGAAGGTGCTGACGATCAGCGACAGGTCGGGCGGCAACGCGCCGTTCATCGCATCGCGCGCGGCGTCCTCGTTGGCAAAAGGCGCACGGAACTGACTGGCCGCCGTTGCGGGCTTGGTCACCACGTTGCCCTGGTTGTCGAAGCCTGACGGAACCGTCACGCCGGCAGCGAATGTCTCGATCTGGCTGGGCGTGAGACCGATGCCGGTGAGGTCACGATAGTGCAGATAATTCATTGAGTGGCAGTTCGAGCAGGACTGTGCGTAGACCTGGAAGCCGCGTTGCGCCGCCGCGCGATCGACGCCGCCGAACAGCCCGGTGAAGCTCCAGCTCTGCGAAGGTGGTGTCGCGGTGCCGCTGTCATCGGCCAGGACGGGTCCACCGAGCGCGACGCTCGCAAGAACAGCAATGAGAAGACGAGGAAGATTCATTGGCGTCACTCCGCCGCGGGACTGGCTGCTGGAAGGCCGATGCCGGCGATCACCGGCCGGCTGATGCTTTCGGGCAGCGGCAACGGCCGCTCCACCCAGCCAAGTATTGGCATGATCACCAGCAGTTGGGCGAAATAGTACACTGTCGCCACCTGGCCGATCGTCACCCAGATCCCTTCCGGCTTGTGCGCGCCGACGAGGCCCAGCAGGACGATGGCGAACAGCCAGACAAAGAACAGCGGGCGATAGATCGGCCGGAACCGCGCGCTGCGCACCTTGCTGGTATCGAGCCACGGCAGCAGAAGCAGCAGCGCCATGGATCCGAACATCAGACTGACGCCGGCCAGCTTGTCCGGCACCGCGCGCAGGATGGCATAGAATGGCAGGAAGTACCACTCGGGTTGAATGTCGGCCGGTGTCAGCAGCGGGTTTGCGGGAATGAAGTTGTTCGGATCGCCAAAGAAATCCGGCACAAAGAACACCAGGACCGCGAACACCGCCAGGAACAGGCACAACCCGAACGAGTCCTTGACAGTATAGTACGGATGGAAGGGAAGCGTGTCCTGCGGGGTCTTGACGTCGATGCCCAGCGGGTTGTTCGACCCGACGACGTGGATCGCGGCGATATGCAGCAGCACGACCCCCACCAACACGAATGCCAGCAGATAGTGCAGGCTGTAGAAGCGCGTCAAAGTCGGGCTGCCGACGCCGAAGCCTCCCCACAGCCAGGTGACGACGGATTCGCCCACCACCGGGATCGCCGCGAACATGTTGGTAATGACCGTGGCGCCCCAATACGACATCTGTCCCCAGGGCAGCACGTAGCCCATGAATGCGATCGACATCATCACGAGAAGGGTGATGACGCCGAGGATCCACAACAGCTCCCGCGGCTTTTTGTAGGAACCGTAATAGATGCCTCGCAACGTGTGGATGTACGTTGCGATGAAGAACATCGACGATCCATCCTGATGCATGTACCGCACCAGCCAGCCGAAATTGACGTCGCGCATGATGTACTGCACGCTGGGGAACGCTTCAGCCGCGTTCGGCATATAGTCCATCGCCAGTACAACACCGGTCGCGATCATCACGACCATCATGACCATCGCGATCGCGCCGTAGTTCCACAGGTAGTTGAAATTCTTCGGCACCGGGAAGGTGCCGAATTCCTTCTGCATCAGCGCGAAGACCGGGAGACGGGTATCGATCCACCTGATAATCGGATTGCTGAATTCGCTTTTGTACGGAATTGCCATGAAGCAGGCCTCGCAACATCTGACTGACGATTAGCCAATCCTGATTTTTGTGGCGGTCTCGAAGCTGTACGGCGGTATCGCCAGGTTGGTCGGTGCGGGGCCGACACGAACCCGCCCCGATGTGTCGAACTGGCTGCCGTGGCATGAACAGAACCAACCGCCGAAGTTGCCCCTCGGGTCAGACGATTTGTTGCCTAAGGGGATGCAGCCGAGGTGCGTGCAGATGCCCACCAGGACGATCCATTCGTCGTGACCGGGTTTGACCCGCGCATCGTCGTTTTGCGGCTGGATCAACTGGCTGGGCAGCGCGTCCTGTGCCGCCTTGATTTCGGCCGCGGTGCGGTGGCGCACGAAAATCGGCTTGCCGCGCCACATCACGGTTATCCCCATGCCCGGGGTGATGGGCTCCAGCGCGACCTCGACCGAGGCGAGCGCCAACACGTCCTTGGACGGGTTCATGAAGTCTATCAACGGCCAGACGAAGCCGGCCAAGCCCGCCGCCCCACCTGTCAGAGCGACCAGTGTGAGAATATCCCGGCGCGGAAAGGCATCTGGCGCGTCATGCCCGGATGCCAAGAGTGCTGGTGACGCATCAGCCATCCGGTCTCCTGATCCTCCGGCTACCCGCATGTTGCTCGTGTCGGCCGCGCTGCTTACGCCTAGCGACCCCCGAGCCTGCCGTCACGATAGCGGCCGCGTCCGGTCGGTGGTTGATCCAGGTCAACAATCGCGTAACTTGCGTTGACGACAACGCGCATCGACAGTTTGGCGAGGGAGGAAGCTCAGTCGTGGAAATCTTAAGTGTCGAATTCTAGGAGGAGCATTTTCGCACGCTTGCTGCGCCACGGGCCAGACGAACTCGACAAATATCAGCCGCACGCCGAGATGTACACCCTTGGGTCTGAGCCGTATGAGCTAAGTGATGAACATCATGGCAAAGCCAAACTGATCGTGCCCCTCGCGTCCGGCGGCGGGCACTGAGCCTGATGAGTCATCATGGATGATGCGATGGAGCTCCCCGAATATCGACGAGGATGGAGATCCTGTCCTTGTCGCTCATGCCTACGGAGTGTGGCAACTGATTGTTGAACCACCATGCGTGGCCGGGCTCCATGAA
>JBEKLE010000560.1:0-4067 GCA_050010355.1 Rhodopila sp.
CCGCCGGGCGTGGCTGATTGTGCATGTTCGCGCAGCCGCTCGGCGTGCAGTTCTTGTCACATTCGCCGCCGCGCCGCGCACATCCGCAACGAAGCCCGGCCACTTCTACAAACGTCCGTTTGATGGCCCGTCGTCTGAATGAACGGCAGGCCCGGGTGGTCGCAGACGGGGTGTGAATTATCTCGCTACCGGACGGCTTCAGGGACAAAACCGGCTTGGGTTCTCGGCATGTCGAGCCAAACCGAGAAACCGTACTGTTTCTCGGATCGTCCATCCTACTGCGGAACCTCGATCCCAGCGGCTGATTATGTCGCTCCGAAGACGGTCAACGTCGTAATGTCGAGGAAGACTTCCGCCATGCGTCCCTGAAGGTCGATCATGGCCGCCAAAACCCGGAGATCGGATTCGCTTCCGCGAAATCTGATGTCGCTCAGTCGCGCAGCACCCCTGTCGATTTCATCGTGCATAATCACAAAGGCGCCAACGTACGACCCTGGCTTTTTGATATCGTATCTCCCGAGCGACGCGATGGCCTTCGTCACTTCATCGCGATCGGGGGGATTGAGCACAATGTTGGCGTTCATGATTTTGGCGATGTTCAAAAACATCTGAGCCGAATCGGCAAATGCAGTCCTGGCATCTCCAATCAGCCTATTAGCCTCCTCATTTGAGCCGTCTACGGCCTGCCTATGGGCCTCGTTGAGCGTGCATTGCGCGCTCAGAAAGCGGATGGCCGCCGCCCGGGCTTTCTGTCCGACGCCAGGGGCTGCCCTGCTCGGGACATAGGGGGTGACGTAGCTTGGCGCATCCTGGGCGGACGCAGGTATAGCGGCTGTAAGTATCGTCAACGCAATCAGACACGGATTCAAACTGCGCATGCCGTTTCCCCTTATCTGATCAGCTGGCATTTATCGAATGATGCACGAAATTCAGGGGAGGTTATTTTTGAATACTGCCTCTCCCATTCGTGTTGCAGAAGGCAATTGCTCTTGATGAAATCCTGTCCGCCAAGACAGATGCTACGCCAAGCGTCGCCGCTTATCAGCGGAAGCTTCGCGGCGTCGTAATACATCTCGTAGTGGCCGATTATATGCTTGACGGTCAGGCTATCTTTTATGGGGATGTCGCCCAAGGTATGGCAGTCATCCAGCTGCGCCTTTTGAAAGGTCGTGCTTCCCTCGTAAATCGAATTTTCTATCGCGACGGTCTGCTGCTGCAACTGCTGCAATATGCTGAAGCTGGCGGTCCTTTGCGTCAGGGCCGTCTGCTGATATTGCTCGTAGCCCTGCCATCCGATCGCAAGGAGCGTAAGGAACAGGATTTCATTGGCGGCATTTTGCGCGATCCATGTCCGCATACTCGCCAGGGCATTCCCGACGATGGACTTCCAGCCCCTACCCTGAGCCGGGGGTTGCGCGCCAGGCGGAGGGTTATGCCCGCTCACTCGCCGAAATCCCCCATTTCGGGGCGCAATCGCCCGGTCTGACGAGGGCCAACTGGTGCACCCGCCCGCGCCTATCGAGAATACGGGGCCGGATTCGCGCCGGCGTCAGGAATTGTCGCATGGAGAAGATTTCCGAACCGCTCCGGCCGCCGCCGCCGCGAAACCGCTCAAAAGTCCGGCGACGCCGGCCGCAGCCAAGCATCGCAGTCCGGCATTGGCAAGCGTATCGGGCAGAGGCAGAAAACTTGACGGTGAGGACCAGAGCGTCTGCTGCGCATGGGATGAGGACGTTTCCGAAAGGGCCAACATGCCGATGCTCCCGAGCACCGCGAGTTGACTCAGCACGAGAGCGCCGCGCGCCGTCGCGTTGAACATCCCGCTTAGATTGCTGCCCTTTTTCCGCGCCATCCCCTCGTATAGCAGGTTTCTCGCCGGCCTGTACAATCCGCGGCCCATCAGCGGCCAAGCCGTCCGGGTGGATCGGCCAGGACCTCGAGGATGATGCGTTGCCGGCGAGCCGTCATGACCCCGCGGCTTGCCCGAAACCGACCTCTTCCGGGTGCTCCAGCGCAGCCCGCACCCGTGCCACCAGCGGCGTTATTTCCACGATCGTGTAGGACGCCGGCCGGCCGCCGACAAAGCTGTAGTCCAGCGCATGATTTATCGAACCCTCTAGGGTGAGCATCGAATTCATCCCTACGATGACTTCCTCTCCCACATCCTTTTTTACTGCCGGCTCGCCCGCCACTGTAGAGGGGACAAGCAGCAAGACCCATCGTTCCTTAGATGGATCAATGCCGGGGGGACAGGGCAGCCCGCCGTAGATCTGGCGATCATCGATCATGCCGGAGAGGCGCCCAGCGGTCGCGATGTTGATGCCGAGACGGGTCAGATCTGCCGCCACTGAGATCCTGACGACATCTCGAAACGAGAATTGACGCTCACGGCCCATCCCAAGGGAGGGCCTCAGCGGGAGATATTGTCGCGAGAGCCAGGAGTGGAACGTGGCTCTCGCGACGCCCGCCACCGCGCAGACGACTTGGGGTCCATACGTCTGACTCTCATCCATCGACCGGCCGCCTCCTGAAGTCAGGACATTATCGGCTCGACCTATGGCACTTGCAATGACGTAGGCGACGTATTAGACCTATGGCACGTGCCATAAGTTAGGAACTCGTGATGTTCATTCGCTACCCGCAACTCCGCGCGAAAGGCGTTCCGTGGTCCCGAACGCACATTACGCGCTTGGAACGTTTGGGGCAGTTTCCGCAGTCCATTCGTCTAGGCGAGGCGACGGTCGTCTGGATCGAAGCGGAAATCGACGCCTTCATGGCGAGCAAGTTCGCACAGAGGGGCAAGGCCGCCGGCTCTACCGAAGTCGAGCTGTTGACTGCCGCATAATCCGAAACTGCCAGGCGCTTAGGAAGCACAGCACCCGACAGCGGCGGAACGACAATCGGCTAGACATCGGAAAACGCTTGCAACGGCGCTTTCGACGTAGCCGAAACGCTGTCCGTTTGTCCAACGTGCTGATGCCCCGCCGCGCCGGAAGGGTGTTGCCACATGGTAAAATTTCCGCGCCGGCCCAACGAAATTCCCGCTCAACAGCAGCTCGATACCGATCTTGAACTGCAGCGACTGTTCGAAAATCTGGTGCGCGGCGGCCCGGCGGCGGTTGGTTATGCTTGCTGCGCCCTCCTCGATCATCTCGGCATCTCGGCCGACGCCCTCGGTTACCTTGCGGGATGGAGGACCGCTGATCTCAGCAGCGGTTGGCGCTTCGACGCCCCGGTGCCCAGACGAAAGCCGGCGGCCCGGCCGCATTTGCGCCTGGTGCCGACGTCGCCGGCGTCGGAGCTAGAGACGTGAGCGCCACCCTCACGCGCCCAGAGCCCGTGGAGCAGTCCGGCCAGCGGTGCACCAGCGACCTGATCGATGTCCCCGTCGCGCCAAGGCCCGAGACTGCAAATTTGCAGCCTCGTATGACGGTCAAGGCCGCCGCCAAGGTGATGAACGTCAGCGAGCGCACCGTTTACATGGCCCGCCGGGTCCATCGATCAGGACGCCAGGATCTCATCGACGCTTGCCAGCGCGGCGAAATGAGCCTGAACGCGGCCTTGCGGGCCATCGATGGCCAAAAGAGGCCCGATGATGGCTACACGGCTCTTTGTAAGGCTTGGAACAAAGCCACCGAGGACGAGCAAGGCAGGTTCTTGATCGCGGTTGGTTGGCAATGACCCCCCCGGCAGTGCCCGTCAGCGGCGAGCGCACCCGCGGTGTCTGGCCGGTTCGAGAGCACCTCCGCCCGCGGCCTTCTGGGTCCGACCTCCGCGGCTGGTGTCCGCTGTTCAACCGCCGGCCAGCGCCGTCAGAAGGCCCGGACTGGCGCAACTATAATTGCACCGGTTATCTGCCGATCGAGGTCGCCACCGTGCTGCCGATCGGAGGCGAGGCATGATCGCCCTCGATCCGCACCAGCTCGCCGAGCTTCGCGCCCGCACGCCGCTGCGCCCACTGATCGAGCGACATGTCAGGCTCACCCGGGCCGGCCGACTGTGGAAAGGATGCTGCCCGTTCCACGCCGAGAAGACGCCGAGCTTCACCGTCTATCGGGACGATCATT
>JBEKLE010000561.1:0-4051 GCA_050010355.1 Rhodopila sp.
GAGCAACGCCCAGATCATCATGGGCAATGCCAGCAATGTCCCGACGTGGACCTCCGTCAGCGGCGATCTCACGCTAAGCGCCACCGGCACGGCGACGCTGGCAACGGTCAACAGCAATATCGGCACCTTTGGCTCGGGCGCGGCGGTCCCGGTCGTCACGGTCAACGGCAAGGGCCTGGTGACCGCGGTGTCGACAGCCGGTGTCACGGCATTCGCCGGTGCGCTGACCGGGACCACGCTCGCCTCCAACGTGGTCTCATCGAGCCTGACTGGCCTGGGCACGGTCACCTCGGGCGTGTGGAACGGCTCGGCGGTCGGCATCGCCTATGGCGGCACCGGCCAGACCACCGCGACGCTGGGCTTCAACGCTTTGAGCCCCATGACCACCCAGGGCGATTTGATCTATGGCGGGACGGCGGGGGCCGGCACGCGCCTGCCGATTGGCACCACCGCCCAGGTCCTGACGGGCGGAATCACGCCCTCATGGGGCTCGGTCAACCTCTCGACAATGGCCAGCGGCACGCTGCAAGCGGCCCAGCATCCGGCGCTGAGCGGTGCCATCACCTCATCGGCGGGAAGCCTGGTCACGGCCCTGACGGCCGGCGCGGTCACGCTGGCCAGCATGGCGAGCCTCGCGGCAAACTCGCTGATCGGCAACGCCACCGGCAGCCCGGCAACCCCGGCCGCCGTGCCGATCGGCACGGGTGTCGCGACAGCACTCGGCAACACGGTCAATGCGGCGGGCGGGGCGGTGCTCTATTCCGGCTCGCTGGGCACCCCCACGCAAGGGGTGCTGTCCTCCTGCACGGGCTACGCCGCTGGCAGCCTGACCGGCCTTGGGACAGGCGTTGCAACCGCTCTCGGCACAGCGGCGACGGGCTCGACGGGTGGCATTGTTCTGGCGACCGGACCGACTGTTTCAGGCGCCACGCTCTCCGGCACTACGACGATCTCCAACGCGCCGATCATGTCGTCCCTGACCGGCTTTCTCTATGGCAACGCCGGGTCAGCGGTGACCGCATCAGCTTCGTTGCCGTCAACCGCATTGTCGATGTCAGTCAACGAAGTGCCGTCAGGCCTGATCAACGGGAGCAACACGACCTACACGCTCGCCCACGCGCCGGTAGCTTCTTCGCTCTGTTTCTTCTTGAACGGGCAGTTGCTCCATCCAGGCGCGTCGTACGACTACACGGTGTCGAGCTTGACCGTGACGATGAACTTCGCTCCCGCGTCGGTGGATAACCTCGCCGCGAACTACTTTTACTGAGTGGAAGGAAATTAAGTGCAAATCAACCTAGATCAAAACCCCGGCCTGAAAGACGCGCTGTTTGTCAGGCTCAAGACGGAAATGGCGGAAACGATGCTGGCGAACTTCGCGTTGGACATGATCGCCGGATCGCTGACCACCGAGAAAACAGCCCTCGAAGCGCGGGTCGCCGAACTGACCGAGGCGAACACGCGGCTGCACGCGGACCTCGAAGCCATGCGCGGCGAGCTGGAGCGCGTGACGCGGCCCGAACGTGCCGGAAAGACCCTCTCGCCAGCAGCCAAGGACGCGGCCCTGCGGGTGTCGACCGAACTCATGGCGGGCCTGCCGACCAAGGCCAACTAATGGCCCGCACACTGATAGACGGCGCCGACCAGATCCAAGCCGGGTCGATCATCCGTGCGAGCATAAACATAGCAACGACCGGCTCTGCGCTCCTGACAAAGCTCATTGCCGGAACCAACGTGTCTCTGTCGCAGACCGGGGTGGATGCCGGGACCGGCGATGTCACGATCTCCGTCCCGCTGACCGGCTACGCCACGACCAGCGCGTTGAGCACGGAGACCTCCCGCGCTGAAGCGGCCGAGGCGCTGCTGGCCCCGATCGCCAGCCCGACCTTCACCGGCACGGTGACCGCACCCGGCGAAGTCATCGGCAGCAACACCGCAACATCGCCGGCCCTGACGATCAACGGCGCGGCGGGCAATAACCGTGCGATCTTCTTCGATACCGCCAATGTGCCGCGCTGGCAGGTGTTGGCCTCGGCAGACGCAGAAAGCGGCTCGAATGCCGGCACCATTTTCGCGATCGGGCGCTTCTCGGACGCGGGCGTCTATCTCGATGAGCCGTTTCAGATCAACCGAGCCACCGGGATCGTGGCGATTAACGATGGTCTCAGTATCACCGGTGCGACGACGGTGACCGGGACGCTCGCTGTCTCTAGCGGCTCCCTGTTCATCGGGACCCCCACGGGCTCAACCGCGTCGATCGCACTCAATGCCGCCGTCGGCGATTTCAAGACCGTCTCCTGTTACACCGCCGGGGTGGCGCGCTGGCTGTTCGGTTCCGATACCACGGCGGAGTCAGGTTCGAACGCGGGCAGTAATTTCTCGATCTATTCTTTCACCGATGCCGGGGCCAGCAACGGGGCTGTTTTCACGATCAACCGCGCCACGGGCCTGATCACGCTGCCGCAAGGCGCGGCAATCACCGGCGGCTCGATCAACAACGCCACGATCGGCGCGTCGAACCCTTCATCCGGCGCGTTCACCACGCTGGCGGCCGGGATTACCACCATCACCGATTTAAGCGGTGGCGTTCAATCACTCTCCATCGTTGCAACCGGCGGCGCCGGTGCCAATATCAAATTAGTCGGCAATGGCAGCACAACACCCAACAAATATATTCGTGCCTACAATGGTGCCTTCGAGATCATCAGCAGTCTTTATACAGCAGCACTATTGCACCTTACCGACGCAGGCAATCTTACCGCTTATGGCGGCATCGACTCCACGGCAATCGGCGCGACGACGCCGAGCACCGGCGCGTTCACCACACTCTCGGCGAGCGGCACGGTCTCCGGCACGGGCTTCTCGAATTATCTCGCCGCCCCGCCAGCGATCGGCGGCACGACGCCGGGGGTCGGGTCTTTCTCTGCGCTGAACGTGATCACCGCTTCATCGTCCACCCTTCTGTTGAAGAACAACAGCAACGGGACGGACGCCAAGCTGTTCGACTCTTATATCGACGCCGGAAACATTTATTTCCGGTTTGTGAACGACGCCTATTCGGCCGCGAGTACGTGGTTGCAGGCCACCCGCAGCGGTTATGCGATCAGCTACGTCTACATCACCGCGCCAACCGTGCAGGTGAACGGCAATCTCAACGCCGTCAATTCGGTCTCCGGCGGCGCCGCACAGATCAGCCAGCAGAACGCGAACACCGCAGCAAACACCCAAAGCCGGATGGAAATCTCCACCGGCACGGCCAATTCCTATGCGATCTGGGCGGTGACCGAGAACGGTTCGGGCGCGAGCCAGGCGCTGCTCACGTGCGGGGCGGGCGTCACTCAGGGCCTACAGATCCAGTCCGCCACGACCGCGGCGCCGATCACCTTCTATCAAGGCTCGTCGCTGCGACTTCAGATCGACAGCAGCGGCAACGTCGATGTCGCCAACGCGCTGAACGTCGGCGGCCCGCTCACCATCACCGATCCCTCGACCTCCAACACGGCCAGTCTCACGGTCAGCGCCACCGCCGATGGCAACGGCGCCAACATCCTGCTAACCGGCAACGGCGCGACCACGCCGGCCAAGTTTCTTCGCGCCAACAGCGGCAATTTCCAGGTCATCAACAGCGCCTATTCGGCTGTCATTCTGCAACTCACCGATGCCGGCCTGCTGAACGTCAACGGCCTCAACAGCACGCCGGTCGGGGCCGGTGGCGCCAGCACGGGCGCGTTTACCACGCTGAGCGCATCCGGGGTCACCGTCGCGGGGGCGGTCAACGCGACCGCTGGCAACGTGTTCGCCGACTATGGCCGCAACCTGCTGCTCAACGGCCGGTTCAATATCCAGCAGCGCGGCGCCGGGGCATGGACGGCCAGCGGCAATTACAGCGCCGACCGCTGGCAGTTGAGTTTCATCGGCGACACCGACTCAGTCACCGTCGTCACCTTGGCCGACACCGACCGCACCGCCATCGGCGACGAAAGCGCGGAATACGGCCTGCAACTCGTGGTCACCGGCGTCAATGCGGCGGGTGACTACAGCCAGATCTACCAGC
>JBEKLE010000562.1:0-4028 GCA_050010355.1 Rhodopila sp.
GGGATAAACACCAGGCTTGCAATCAACGTGCATCCCAGGCTGATCAGCAGCAGCTTGCCCATGCTTGCTGTCCCCGGATGAGCCGACAGTGCAAGCGACCCAAACGCCGTGCCGGTGGTCAAAGCCGAAAACAGGATAGCCCGAGCGGTGGCACTTCCCAGTGGACGATGCTGCCCGGCACGCCAGTTCATCACGAAATAGATGTTGAACGAAACGCCGACGCCGAGCAGCAGCGGTAACGCAATGATATTGGCGAAGTTAAGCGGCAGCGGCAGCAACACCGTAATCAGCAGGGTCAGCAATGCCGACAGCAGCAGCGGCGCCATCACCAGGGCTGCATCCCGCAGACGGCGCAGCAGACCGAACAGAATGAGTGCGATCGCCGCCACGGCGTACGTCGCTGCGTCGCGGAACGCGCCGATAATCGTATTGGCCGTGGCAACGATGGTGACCGCGGAGCCGCCCGCATCGGGTGCCACCGCCGACACCTCGCGCACGAAGGCGTTCAGCCCTTGCGGCGTCTGGGCCGCCGGCTTTGGATTGACCTGCACACGGGCCCGGCCATCGGGCAACAGCCAGTCCCTGGCGAAATCCGGCGGGATGGATTGCAGCGTCACCGGCTCCGCGGTCAGGGCCAGCCGCAGATGGTCAAGTTCGCTTGGCAGAAAGCGGGTCAGCGCTGAATTGGTCGCCATCAGCACGTCATCGGGCGCCGTCTGCATCGCGCGCAGGTCGTCGGCGATCAACGCCAGGGGATGACCCTTTGGCAGCTTCGCCAGCGCCGGGTCGATCTGTGCCAGGGCGGCCTTCGCCGCCAGCCTGATGTCGTCCGCCGTCACCGGCGCAGCCGATCCGTGGGGCGCGAGGGTCGGGGCCAGGATCGTATCGGCGTCCGCGATCGTCGCCAGCTTCTGCTGCTGATCCGCCGGTATGAAACTGTCGATGCTGATCACGCCGGCGACGGTTGGCAGGGCCTCCAGTTTGTCACCCAGTACCAGTGCGGCCTTCGGGTCGGGGGTCAGCACGTCGATCGTGTACGGGTTGGTGAGCGGGTTGTCGATCAGGTCGCGCAGGGTTCGCATCGCCTCGGTGTTGGGGTTTTTGGTGTCCAGCGGGTCCGAATCGAACTTAAGCCAAGGCGAGACCGAGACCGCAGCGACCGCCAGCAGACCGAACCCGATCAGAATAACCAGCCTCCAGCGCACGATGACCGGATCGATCCGTGCGGCAAACGCGAATCCGACCTCGCCGGCTTCGCCGCGCGGACGGAACAGGGTGATCGCGGCCGGCAGAAAACCCAGTGTGCAGACGAAGGCCATGATCATGCCGGCCCCGGCGATCAGGCCCAGCTCTGCCACGCCGGAAAACGCCGTGGGCACGAAGGCCAGGAACCCGGCAGCCGTGGCCAGCGCGGCGATCAGGATCTGCACCCCGACGCGGCGCGCGGTCTGTGTCATTGCAGCGGCGGGATCGCCCGTTTCAAATCGGAACTCCCGGTAGCGGACCGAGAACTGGATGGCGAAATCGACCGCGATGCCGACAAACAGCACCCCGAAACCGACCGAGACCAGGTTCAGTGTGCCCACGGCGAGGGCGGCAAACAGCACCGTCAGCAGCAGCCCCAGAATCAGCGTCATCAGGATCGGCACGATCAACCGCCACGTGCGCACCGCCAGGAACAGCCAAAGCGTGATCAGCACCAGGCTGCCGATAAGGCCCTTGACGGCGCCTTGAGCGACGGTCGCGAATTCCTCGTCGGCCAGCGCCACCTGCCCCGTGATCCGGACGCGCGCGTCGCCGGATTTGACGAAGGGCAACGCGGCGATGACGTCGCGCATCGCCTGTGTCGCCGCGCCGCCAGGTTCCAAGGCGCCGAAGTCCTGATGGGGTTGCACGAGGACGAATTTGTACGGCCCGGCCAGTTCGCTCAGGCCGCCGCCCAGGAGGTTCTGCCACGACAACGGTTTCGGATGGCCCGCGAGCGCATCAGCCATCGCCTGGTGGAACCCATTGATTGGCGCCAGATAAGGCGACAGGTCCGCATCGCCTTGCGTCACGCCCATTCCGAGCAATGAGAGCGCCGCGAAAAGACCGCGCGCCGACGGATCGGCGACAAGCTGGCCGAGGAATGGCTGTGAGTCGATCGTCTGGTCCATCAACGTCGAAAGCTGCTTCGGCTGCAGGAACAGCAGCCCTTCCTTCTCCAGGAACGGGTTGGCATCCGGACGGCGCACGGTCAGGAAACGAGCCTTGTCGGCCGACAGCCGCGCCGTGAGTTCGGACGCGGTTGCCTCGGCCTCCTCGGGGATGCGGGCGTTGACGACCGCTACCAGAAGGTTGCGGAACTGCGGGAAATCACGGTTCATCTCCGCCGCCTGCTGCCGCCAGGGCAGCGTGTCCCTGAACAACAGGTCAGTGTCGGTGCTGACCCCGAGACGGATGGACGCGACCCAGCCGGCGAACACGGCAAGCAGGATGCCCCCGCATACGACGAGCAGTGAATGACGGCGGCTGAAATCGACCAGTTGGACGAGCAGGCTGATCAGCATGAAAACGGATGGCCTAATGACATGGCGGCCGCACCTGATAGTCGGTCCGTCCCGGTGGGTCCACCGCGATCGCGATCAAAGTTGGTCTTGAGCGTGGGATCAAAAATGGTCCACACCCACGCGATCAACGTTGGTCCATCGCCCAGCCGATCAAAGTTGGTCCATCGCCGAGGCGATCAAAGTTGGTCCATCGCCCAGCGGATCATCACGCGATCAAAGTTGTCTTGAGCCGATGGCCGTCGCCCGTTATAGCCCCCCGCTTGCGCCGCCGGTCGGGATCGGCAGCGCCAGCAAGGAACCAGACCATGAAGCCGGGCATCCACCCCGAGTACCACGAGATCAATATCGTCATGACCGACGGGACGCAGTTCAAGACGCGCTCCTGCATGGGCAAGCAAGGCGACACGCTGCGCCTCGACATTGATCCAAAGTCTCACCCAGCGTGGACCGGCGTGCAGCGCATCATGGACACCGGTGGTCAGGTCGCGAAGTTTAACAAGAAATTCGCTGGGCTCGGCATCAAGAAGTAACACGGCAGGCGCGGAAAACCCCGCTCTAAGCCTCTTGAACGACGCATCGGTGCTGCCTACCTGAGGCATACCGGGAATGCCCAAGCGGGGTTCTCGGAACCACATGTTCGGGCCGGCTCTGATGGGCGGCTCAGCGCTACAAACCTTGCTTTGCAGGAGGTTCTTCCATGACTACAGTCGATTTTGCTCCCCTCTTCCGTACTGCCATCGGTTTCGACCGGCTGGCGCGTCTCGTTGACACCGCCACGTCCGGGCAGGCAGTGCAGGGCTATCCTCCCTACAATATTGAGAAAACGGCTGACGACGCCTATCGCCTGACGATGGCAGTGGCCGGTTTCAGCCCCCAGGACCTTGACATAACGGTCAAGGACAACACGCTGTTCGTTTCCGGCCGGGTGGCAAACGAAGGCCAGAAATCCGAAATCCTCTATCGTGGTATCGCCGGACGCGCGTTCGAGCGTCGCTTCGTCCTCGCAGATCATATTGTCGTCGAGGGCGCGGACGTCCAGCATGGTATGCTCCATGTCGGCCTGAAGCGGGTGGTCCCCGAGGCGCTGAAGCCCCGTAAGATCGCCATCGGAAGCGCGAATGCCGTCGACCAGACGCCGGTCGCCAACCAGACGCCGGTCGCCAACGACTCGCAGGACGCTGCCAAGGCCGCATAATTCGCATCGGTTCTCAAGTGACGAAACAAGGGGGCCGGGCAACCGGTTCCCTTTTCTTCATGGCCGTTTGAAGAACGCATCCGCTGCGCTTCGATGCGTGCCCTTGCGCCCGATATCCGCCTCGACCCGGGCAATCTCGGTTTTCAACTCATCAACGTAGCTGCGCAACTCCTCGATCCCCAGACTGTCGAGCAGAAGCGGCTCCAGACGACGCCGTCGCGTCAGGGGTTCGTCGTCTTCCCGGGCCATTCCGTTCTCCCTTCGATGACATCCGCCGGCATGGC
>JBEKLE010000563.1:0-5227 GCA_050010355.1 Rhodopila sp.
GCCGCTACGGCAACGGCGATGACCGCTACGACGCTGTTGGTGACCGAAGCAGATACATTCGTCCGCGCCTTCAGCATGGACAATGACCGCGCCCTGGCGCTGGTGAAACTGCTGTGCCGGCGCCTGCGGAGCACGACCCTGCGCACCATCCATCCGTCAACCGTGGCGGCCGAGACTGAGTTGCAGGCAGGCGTCCCGGCACCCATCCGCCTGCTGCCTGACAGCGAGCGTCTGTCCGGCGAATACGGAATGACGCCCGTCGATGTGCGGCATCTGCCGTTCCAGGTCGGCAACCGCTACGGCGGCGAGACGGTGCCCATCGCCTCCAACCACACCTGCGCGATTGCCGCGAAGGGTGCCACCGAGCTCGCCGCGCCGCATTTCGAGATCGCACGCCGGGACGGGCGGATCGGGGTGCGGGACCTGGGGACCTCGAACGGCACACTGGTGAACCGAACCGGCAGCATCCGCACGTCCTTGAACGCCTTTGTTCCGCTGCGGGTGGGCGACAACGAGGTGATTGCCGGCCGCGCCGACTCACCGTTCCGGTTTCGCCTGCAGTTTGCGGGGCCGTGACGACAGGCGCCTCGCCTGCGCCGCCGCCAGGTCGTAGTTTATGCCCCCGACCACCTGGGATTGTCAGACGATGAAGACTGGCTCGACCATGACGTTACCAGACGCCCAAGACGTGCTTGCGCCGGATGGCTCGGAGGTCCGGATTCTGATTTCGCTCGCGGGGGGCAGCATGGCGCATTTTCTGCTGGCCGCCGGACAAATTTCGCGCGCGGTTCGCCACCGGACAGTCGAGGAGATCTGGTATGTCCTGTCCGGTGCGGGGGAGATGTGGCGATCGATCGACGGCGACGAGGAGATCGTGCGGCTTTCGTCCGGCACCTGCCTGACGATCCCGGCCGGGACGGCTTTTCAGTTCAGGTACCTCGGTTCTGCAGCTCTGGCCGCCGTCGCGGTTACGATGCCGCCATGGCCGGGCGAGGACGAGGCGGTGATGGCTGGCGGAAAGTGGCAACCGACGGTTTGACCAAAGCCAAACCGCCGATGTCGACAACGGTTACCAGTTTGCACCGTTGCGGGCGATGCGTTGCGCCAGGCTCCAGCGATGCACCTCGGACGGACCGTCGTAGATGCGGAAGCCGCGGACCTCACTGAAGATTCGGGCCACCAGGGTTTCGCCGGTGACGCCCTGGCCGCCCAGCACTTGCACGCAACGATCAACCACGCGCCAGACCGCCTCGGAAACGAAGACTTTTGCCATCGAGGATTCCGTCGTGCCGCGCGACCCCTGATCCAGGGTCCATGCGGTGTGCATGATCGACAGCCGGCTCATGCGGATATCCATTTCGTTGTCGGCCAGCATGAAGCCGACGCCCTCGTGTCCGATCAGCTTCGATCCGAACACCTCCCGCTTCAACGCGTAATCCGTCGCGATCTGGTGCGCCCGCTTCGCCGCCCCGAGCCAGCGCATGCAGTGGGTCAGCCGCGCCGGCGCGAGACGCACCTGGGCGTAGCGGAACCCCTTTCCCGGTTCGCCCAGAATATCGCCGGCGGGCACGCGAACATTGTTGAACCGCATCACCGCATGGCCCCCGGCGAACGCGCTGTCCAGACTGTCCATCGCGCGGACGATCTCGATCCCGGGCGTGTCCATGTCAGCCAGGAACATCGTTGCGTGACCGTCCTCACCCTTCGCCATGATGATGGCAAAGGCGGCACCGGCCGCCCCGGTGATGAACCATTTGTCGCCGTTGATGACGTAGTGGTTACCGTCCTTCACTGCCGTTGTGCGCAGCGCCGCCGGATCCGATCCGGCACCCGGCGCGGGTTCGGTCATGCAGAAGCACGACCGCGTTTTGCCGGCCGCCAGGGGCCGCAGCCAGCGGTCCTTCTGTTCCGTTGAAGCAACGGCTTCCAGCAGGTGCATATTGCCCTCGTCCGGGGCAAAGATGTGCATCGCAACCGGCCCGAGCAGCGAGTATCCTGCCTCCTCGAACACGACGGCCTTGCCGACATGGGACAGGCCCAGGCCGCCATATTCGACGCCGACATGCGGCGCCACCAGGCCCTCGGCGGCGGCGAGCGCCACCAGTTCCTGACGGAACTCCTCGGTGGGACCGTGATGGGTTTGCCGCCGGTCACCCTCCAGCGGAATGATCTTGTCGCGGATGAAAGCGCGTGTGCGCTGCTGCAATTCCTGCAGGTCGGGGGTAAGGGAGAAATCCATCAGAATGCGCGTCCCTGGGCGATTTCGTGGGTGAATTCCAGAATGCCGGTGCCGAGGGCGGTGAGTGGCGCATAACGTGGCTCCTGCGTCGCGCCTGAACGATAGCGCAGACCGAGTTGCAGGAAGATAACGGACAGTTTGTACATCGCCAGCACCCGGTGGAACAGGATGTTCGAGGTGTCGCGTCCTGAAATCCGGGCATACGCCGCCACCGCATCCTGACGCGAGCACAGACACGCCTCGACCGCTGGCATCTGCTCCATGTCGTGCATAGCCCATGGGTCATCTTCCTGGATCCAGTAGGACAGCAGCGTGGCAAAATCGAACAGCGGGTCGCCGCGCGTGCCCTGATCCCAGTCGACAACCGCACGCGGCGAAAAATCGTCCGGATCGAGGATCATGTTGTTGAGCTTGAAGTCGTTGTGCAGCAACCCCGGTGGCCCTTCAGGAACAATGTTCTGCTCCAGCCAACTGCCGACGTCCCGGTGCAGGCGTTCGGTGCCGTCTTCCATCGCCGCCAGACCGCGCTTGCGCCAGCCGGCAACGCCCCGAGCCAGGAACCCTTCCGGCCGCCCCAGGTCGTCCAGCCCGATCGCGTTGGTATCGACCGCGTGAATCGCGGCGATCGTCTCGAGCAGCACCTGCGACAGCCGCGCGCCAACTTCCGGACGATGCGCCAGCGCCGGCGGCAGGTGTTCCCGGATCACCAGCCCCGCTTTGTATTCGATGATCTGAAAGCGTTGGCCGATGACCGAAGGGTCGTCGCACAGGTGCAGCCCGCGCGCGACGAACGGCAGCACGTCCGGCAGGCGCGCTAGAATGCGGAATTCGCGCGCCATGTCATAGGCGCCGGCGGGCAAATCACCCATCGGCGGCCGGCGCAAAACCGCCGGTTTGCCGTCGAGTTGAACAAAATAGTTGAGGTTCGCCAGACCGCCGGCGAACTGGCGCGGCGGCGGGAACGCGTCCAGGCGGTGGCCCTGCGCCTCCAGATAGGTTTGGACGGCATCCCAGTCCAAGGGGACGCTCTCGGCGGCGGTCCGCAGTCCGGGGTCTGTTGCCACGCTCGCTCCTGCTGCTGTCGGCGGAGACTGAATACAGGAGGGAGCGAATGACGCAACCGACACAGGTCAAACGGGCCGCGATCCTGAGGGTGAGGACGATCGGCGCGAGGTGGGGCGCGTGGTTTCTGTCACGTGCCGCGGCTCGGGATGGTCGCCGACGCCTGGCGGTTCCACGCGACGCCCGAGAACGCCGTCGCGGATGCCAGCCTCGTGCAGCAGAACGCCTGCGGTGAAGCGGGCAGAGGCAAACGCCTGGACGGCGTGGCGAGACGATAATCGAGTCCATGTCGGCCCGTTCAACGTCGCCCGTCTTCGGAATACAATGCGTCTGACCGCATTTACGATGAATTGAAACGCCGCAACTCTATGAAGCTTGACGATGGCATTGAGTTGACTGGCCGCCTGCGTAGTTTGCCAACGTGCGGACGTGGCTTCATCGACCGACCCACCGCGGCCCATAAAGCTATCGGGCCCATAAAGCTATCGGGTCTGTAAAGCCTCCTGCGGGTTGCGTCGGCGTCGCACTTGAGACAGCCACCTTCGCACGGGCTCATAAAAAGCGATTAGCAGGGCTTCTGCGGTGATGACTGAGACCACACTCCCGGCGATGATCAGTTCCCATGGGGAGATCGCGAGATGCATCCGATTGATCGCGCGAAACACCGGCACGTGGATCAGGTATAGCGGATAAGACAACCGCCCCAGTGCCAAACACGCATCGGTATCGTGCGGGACTGAAGAACGCGGAATAGGAGAACTCCGGCCCAAAAGGGATAGGTGACCCGCACGAACCCTAGTAGAAATGCCGTGGGAGTTCCGAACCCGATTCGGATGTATGGACCACCCCATATCGCCATGGGGATCATCGCGACCCCAGAGGCGGCAACAAAAGCAACCAGATGCCGGTTGCTTAGCCGCCCGAAACGGCTACCATAAAGGGCGTTGACGACAAACTCGAAAAACAAGGACCAAGCCGCGATATTGGCCGGGAACGCTATTGTACCCACTACAAGACCGACCGGAAGCAGCGCGAACGAGCCGATTGCTATGAGGACGGATACCAAGATATCGAATTCGTGCTTCTGAAACTGCGACAACACAAACAGGAGTCCTCCCATAGCAGTGCCAACAAACAGCATGGGATAAAGTCGGATCATTCGCACGATCATGAATTGCCGCCACGTCATGCTAAGTTCTAGTCGTTCATCGTACGCATGCGCGACTACAAACCCACTAAGCATGAAGAAGAAGTCAACCGCCAGGCACGCCGCGCTCGGAGTGTAGCCAACATTCTCGATGAAGAGCGTACCGTGCAGAAACATAACAATAAATGCGGCGACGCCTCGTAAACCGTCCAAGCCGGCGAAATGTCTGGAATGCTCACTCATCCGTTCCCCCGAAAAAGTAATCACAATGAGTGCACTACAGAATAACGGCGGCACTTTTGCCTGGATCTGGTCCAGAACGCCGTGTCCAAACTTGGCGGAACATGTCGGAGCGAGCAGCCTTTTCGGTAGGAGACTGATTAACTACTCTATAAGGCTTTACTCCGTTGTCTGTCAATATCACCTTCCACCTCGGCCGGCGAAGACGGGACAGTTCAGGCCGGTGCTGGAAGCGTGGTGGGCGACAATGTCCGCCCCCGACCTGTCCCACGACATCGGCCTCCGATAATCGACGGCGCGAAGACCGGCCAGGGCAAACGGCCGGCCATTCGCCGAACGCGCAGCAGAACGAGACGCGATGCTGCTGCCTTTGCTGGAACTGGTGGGACGGCGGCGCCAATCAGCGCTGCCGGCCGCTCGGCCACTTCTGCTGATTGTACGTTGCGACCGCGTCCCCGGCGATCGTGCTGTTGGACCCCACCACGAATGTGCGCCCGGTCCAGCCGGGTGTGCTGGCGTTCTGCGCGGCCTGATCGGAG
>JBEKLE010000564.1:0-3980 GCA_050010355.1 Rhodopila sp.
GTCTCCAACGGCGCCGCCGGCGACATCAAGATGGCCACCGATCAGGCTCGTCGCATGATCACGGAGTGGGGCATGTCCGACAAGCTCGGCATGATCGCCTATGGCGACAACAGCCAGGAGGTGTTCCTCGGCCATTCCGTAACCCAGAACAAGAATGTGTCTGAAGCCACCGCCCGGGAGATCGACGGCGAGATCAAGGACATCATCGACCGCGCCTACAACAAGGCCCGTCGTCTGCTGACCGAGAATGTCGAGGAACTGCACCGCCTGGCCCGTGGCCTGCTAGAGCACGAGACACTGTCCGGCGACGAAATCCGCACGGTGCTGCGTGGTGAGCAGGTGATCCGCAAGGTTGTGGACGAACCGGCGCCCGAATCGCGCCGGGCATCCGTGCCGACTTCCGGCCGCCCAGCCGTCGGCACCCCGCCCACAGGAGGAGCTGCCCCGGCACCCCAGCCGGGCTGAACTTCTTCCTTTGATGTTAAAACAGGGCGGTTGCTGCGGAAGGGGCAGGCGCCCTTTTACATGTGAAAATTTGAGGCACCGACGGCGTCCCGGAGGATTAACGCGACGAAGCAAATTATCGCCGCATCCTGCCTCCAGCCGACCTTCGGTCGTCTCTATCCGCTGCAGTCAACTGCGCGCGGGCCAGCTCCGGAACTCCAGCCGGGATACTTTGCTTCCGATCTTGTTTGAATTTCTCGATTACTGAGTCCACTGGATCGGCCATCGGTGCAGTTCCTAAACCGCTCTATGTTGAGGATATCGGTCCCTATCATCAATGGGTCGATAATGAAACGTTCTGACGGATCTGGCTGGCTACCGTTGCGTGAGCACAAGCGTTATGGGTCTCACCCCTCAGACCTGTTGACGACTCTCGCATGATGCTGCCACGAAGCGCCGTGTTCTACCGCCAGCAACATCTTCTCGCCATCGAAGGGCTGGCCCCGCCCGCGATCAGCCAGTTTCTCGACCTCGCCGAGAGCTACGTCCTGCTCAACCGCTCCGGCAAGACCCAACGCGACCTGCTCCGCGGCCGAACACTGATCAATCTGTTCTTCGAAGACAGCACCCGCACCCGCACCAGCTTCGAGCTTGCCGGCAAGCGCCTCGGCGCCGACGTGATCAACATGTCGGTTTCCACCTCCTCGGTGAACAAGGGCGAGACCCTGATCGACACCGCCGCGACGCTGAACGCCATGCACTGCGACCTGCTGGTGGTGCGCCACGACCAGTCCGGCGCGCCCAACCTGCTCGCGCAGATTGTCGACGCCGCGGTGATCAACGCCGGTGACGGCACGCACGAGCATCCGACCCAGGCTTTGCTTGACGCGCTGACCATCAAGCGGCGCAAGGGTCGCATTGCCGGCCTGATCGTGGCGATCTGCGGCGACATCGCGCATTCGCGGGTCGCCCGCTCCAACATCCACCTGCTGACGACGATGGGATGCCAGGTGCGGGTGGTTGGTCCGCCCACCCTGATGCCCGCCGAGGTCGCCGACCTCGGCGTCAGCGTCTTTCACGACATGGCACAGGGGCTTGCCGGCGCCGACGTCGTCATGATGCTGCGTCTGCAGCGCGAACGCATGTCGCGCGGCGAGGTCCCGAGTGCGCGCGAATACTTCCGCTTTTACGGCCTCGACACAGAGAAGCTAAAGCACGCCAAACCCGACGCCATCGTCATGCATCCCGGCCCGATGAACCGCGGGGTCGAGATCGACAGCGCCGTCGCCGACGATCCGCTGCGCAGCGTGATCAAGGAACAGGTCGAGATGGGCGTCGCCGTCCGCATGGCGGTGCTCGACATTCTGTCTCGGGATCAGCTGCGGAATGAACCCTGACACGCTGTTCTCCCAGGTCCGCATCCTGGGCGCTGGAGTCGATATTCTCGGCGACCTGCTGGTGCGCGATGGTCTTATCGCGGATTTCGCTCCGTCTCTGGGGCGCCCCGATGGTGCCACTGTCATCGCGGCGGACGGCGCCATCCTCTGCCCCGGCCTTATCGATATGCGGGCGGCCTTGGGCGAGCCCGGCTTCGAGTACCGCGAGACCATCGCCTCGGCCGCAATCGCGGCGGCCGCGGGCGGTATCACCACTCTGGCGGCCCTGCCGGACACCCAGCCCGCCATCGACGATCCGGCGCTGGTGCACCTGGTCCGGACCAGGGGCGAGGAGACCGGCAGCCTGACCATCCTGCCCTACGGCGCCGTCACCCGCGGTTGCCGTGGGGAGGAACTCGCCGAAATCGGCCTGTTGCGGGAGGCCGGAGCGGTCGCCTTCACCGACGGGTCGCGCGCGATCGGGCCGGCTCGGCTGATGCGGCTGGCGTTGTCCTATGCCCGAGGCTTCGGCGCCCGCATTGTGCAGCACCCGGAGGAGCCGTCGCTCGCCGCCGGCGGGACGGCGACCGAAAGTGAGCAGTCGACCCGTATGGGCCTGCCGGGGATTCCTGCCGCGGCCGAGGCGATGATGGTCGCGCGTGATATCAGGCTGGTTCAACTGACCGGAGGTGCCGTGCATTTCGCGCATGTCTCGACCGGCGAGGCACTGGCGCTGATCCGCCTCGCGAAGGCGGCCGGGTTGGTGGTCACCTGCGACACCGCGCCGCCCTATTTCGACCTGAACGAAACCTCCATCGGTGATTTCCGGACCTATGCGAAACTGTCGCCACCGCTGCGCAAGGAAGACGACCGGAAAGCGGTGATCGCAGCGCTGGCCGACGGCACGATCGATGCGATCGCGTCCGACCATCAGCCGCGCGACGCGGACGACAAGCGCCAGCCGTTCGCGCTGGCCTCCGCCGGCGGTTCGGGACTGGCAACGTTGCTCGCGATCACGCTGGCGCACGTCCATAATGGATCACTGGCCCTTCCCGCCGCGATCGATCTGCTCACCGGCCGGCCCGCCGCCTTGCTGGGGATCGAGACCGGACGGATCGCCAAAGGCGCAATCGCCGACCTGTGCCTGTTCGATCCGGATCGAATCTGGAAGGTTGATTCGGGAAAACTTCCCGGCAAGGCTCAGAACACGCCTTTCGACGGCCGAGCGCTGGAGGGTGTCGTGCTGGGAACCTGGAAGCGCGGCAAGCGAGTGTTCGGCTGAGAATTTGAAAATGAATGCCCTCTCACCTCCGCATCTGACAGGAAAACTCCAATGATTCCAGAGCGCTTTCATGTTCAAGTTCGATTGATTTTCAGGCTCTGACATTCGGGAGCATCGCCCATGGCTCGGCTGGTCGTTCCGATGGCCCTGATTGCCAGCCTGTGCGGCTGTGCGGCGCCGGCCATCCCGGCCTGCGCCCCCGGCTTCGGGACGTCCGTCGCGGTCTTCACGCTGTTCCTGGGCAAGGCGATACCGGGACGCGAGGACCTGACAGACAGGGAATGGCAGGCATTTCTCGCCTCCACCGTCACCGCGAATCTGCCGGATGGCTACACGGTGTTCGATGCGAATGGCGGATGGATGGATCCGGTGAGGCATAAAACCATCAGGGAGGGCACCAAGGTGCTGCTGGTGGCGCTGCCCGAGGGACCCCAAAGTCTGGCCGCGATCAACCGCATCCGGACCGCCTACCAGACCCGGTTCCGACAGCAACTCGTGGGCATGACAGTCGAACACGCCTGCGGCACTTTCTGACCCTGAGCGGCCTTGCCCGCCGCGCTGCGGTCGCGACGCAACAAAAAGGGCGCCCGGAGGCGCCCCAATTTCCGTCACTGTAGCCAACTCTACTTGATGATGATTTCGACGCGCCGGTTCTGCGGCTCGCGAACGCCTGGACCGGTCGGGACAAGCAGGTGAGTCTCACCGAAGCCCTGGATCGTGATGGCGGTCTTCGGCACGCCGTCCTTGACCAGTTCTGCGGCCACAGCCTGGGCACGCCGCACCGACAGACCCTGGTTGTATTTCGGGGTGCCGGAGGTGTCGGTGTAGCCATTCACCTCAAGCCTTGTGTACTGAACCTTGGTCGAGTTCGCCGCCGC
>JBEKLE010000565.1:0-3917 GCA_050010355.1 Rhodopila sp.
GTGGCGATCTACATGACCGTCCGCCAGTTCGGCGCGTCCCTGGGTGTCACCCTGGTGACGACGCTTCTGGACCTTCGGGAGACGCTGCATTCGTCCCGGCTTTTCGAGCATTTGCAGACCGGCGGAGCGCAAGCTCAGGCCTGGATGGCGACGGCGGCACAGACCGCCATCGAACGCGGTGGCTACACAACGCTCCAGGCTCAGCAGATGGCATTGAAAATGCTGAGCGAAACAGCCGTGCGCCAGGCTGCCACGCTGGCTTACGCCGATGCCTTCTGGTTCATGGCGGCGATCGGCGTTGTTGCTCTTTGTTTTGTTCCCTTGATGTCTCCAACTCCCGTGGTGAAGAAATGACCCAGGCAAATATTTTGCTCGCGCCGGCGCCTACCTCGTTGATCGACCGCGTCAATGACCCTGAGATCAAACCGGACCGTTCGAACCCCCCGTTCGCCATGCCGCCGGCTTCGGAACCGACAGGTCATGCTGGCCCAAGGCTCGGCATGTCGCGGCGTCGGCTTCCCGCCTGGATGCTGGCGCTTGGTTTCGGACTGAGTGCGACGGCCGCTTACTTCTATGTCCCAAGCCTTTATTTCGTTGAGACTGATGATGCCGCTGTCCAGGCGGACACCGTCACAGTCGTGCCAAAGGTGGCAGCATATGTCACCGCGCTGCATGTGACCGACAACTCGGCTTTCTCGGCCAATCAGCTTCTCGTCGAACTCGACCCGAGGGATTACGAGGTGGCCGTCGCCAGTGCCACCGCGACCGTGCAGAGTGCCCAGGCGGCCCAGGCCAATGTCGAGGCGGAGTTGCGTCAGCAGGATCAGGTCATCGCAGCCGATGACGCCACGGTCCAGGGTGATCGCGCCACGCTGGCTTTCGCGGAACAGGAACTCGTACGGTTCCGGGATCTTGCGAAAACCGGCGCCGGCACCAGCGAACGCTGGCAGCAGGCACAATCCGATATCGGACAGCGCCAGGCCGCGCTGCAAAGAGACATCGCCACACTGGGTGCGGCGCGAGCCAGCGTCGACGTGCTGAAGACGCAGATCAGGCAGGCGGAGGCCAATGTAGCCGGTGCGCAGGCAGCGCTGGCGCAAGCTCAGCTTAATCTGTCGTATACCAGGATCTATGCCCAATCGTCTGGGACAGTGGCCGACCGCATTGTCCAGGTCGGCAATTTCGTCCAGCCGGGCCAAAAACTGTTCTCGGCGGTCCCGAACGAGGTCTACGTCATCGCCAACTTCAAGGAAACGCAGTTGGCGCAGATGCATACCGGTCAGCCCGTACGTGTGACCGTGGATGCTTTGCCGGATCTGAAACTGCATGGTCACGTCGACAGTTTTCAGCGTGGCACAGGCTCGAATTTTGCCCTACTGCCGCCGGAGAACGCGACCGGCAACTTCGTCAAGATTGTCCAGCGGGTTCCCGTAAAGATCCTTCTGGACGATGCGGATGAGAACTCGCACCTGGTTGCCCCCGGCATGTCCGTGGAAGCTACAGTAACGGTGCACACCCCTCCCCGCTGGCTGAGTGCGTTGCGTTAACAGGCTGCGGAAATGGTTCTGTCCCAATTCTGTGGGTAGCCGGGCGTCATCTGAAAAGTAGTGACCGGTTTATGCTGCCAGCGAACAGAACGCCTGCGCCGGACTCAGTTCACTGTCGTTTGCAACTGACCCTTGCGGATCATGTGCATCAATTCGATATCCGTCCCGGCGGAGAACGGAGCCCATCGCAAAGGCGCCCTGGCGCTGGACGGCTTTTACTCTCTTGTATCGCCATCCATCGATACGACGCTGACTGATGACACGGAGCGAGACCTGATCGTGCAGGTCAATTCCGTGCTGGCCCTGTCTCGCGACACCGGGATCCGCCCAATCCTCGCTGGTCTCATCAGTGAAGCGCAAGGCCGGGGCCCGGGGCGCGCGCCGCACTCCGTTTCGGCAACATTTGGATTTCGAAGGGAATCTATAGATGAATCGTCGAGAACTACTTCGAGCGGCACCGTGGGTGACCGGCGCAGTCGCGCTTCTGGGACGCCCGTCTTCGGGGGTCGCCGCCGAGATCACGAGCGACCCACAGCCCGCGGGATCCGTCACTCATCCGCTGACGCGACGATGGAGCGAGCAACGCTGGATCCTCGACGAATTGATCCAGGCGAACAGCGTGGACTGGGATCAGCCGCGAACGCAATACTGGAACGCGGCCTGCGGTCTACTGGCGGAACCTGACTTCGCACGAATTCGCCAGCGTGTGCATAAATACGCCGATATTGCCCCGGAGTGCGTAGACATGGCACGCGTGCGGGAAGAGCGCGCGCACGCCGCGGAGGCTGCGGGCGAGTTGGTCTCGGCGCGGGAGAATTACTTCGTCGCTGCCGTCCATTGGGGCGCTGCGCAATGGCCTATCGACGAGGCCAACGAACTGAATCGGGAGTACAACCAGAGCAAGCGCGACTGCTTGACACGCTACGCCCGATTGGCTGACCACCACGTGGAGCCGGTCTGGATACCCTTTGGGGACAAGGCTCTGCCAGGCTGGTTCCACTCGCCCGTTGGCTATAACGGCGGCCGGATTCCGGCCGTGGTCGCAATTCCCGGGATGGATAGCTTCAAGGAGGCAAGCGTTGCCCTCTATGGCGACCCTCTCCTCAACCGTGGTATCGCCGTCCTCGCGCTGGACGGCCCCGGTCAATACGAGTGCCCTCTGCTTGGTATTTACGTGACGCTAGAGAATTGGGAGGCGACGGGCCAAGCGTGCATGAACTGGCTGCTTCGCCGGTCCGAGGTCGACCCACGGCGGATAAGCATAACTGGGCGCAACTTTGGGTCTTTCGGAGCGACCATTGCGGCGTCGAACGAGCCTCGCTTCCGCTCGATTGCGGTCAGCGCCAGCTGCTTCGAACCGGGATTTCACACAATCTTCGAGGAAGCCTCGCCGACATTCAAGATGCGCTTCATGTTCATGACGAACATCGCCGACGAGACGCAGTTCAACGTATTCGCCAAAACGCTGACGTGGGAGGACCTGGCGGAAAAAATCCAGATGCCGTTTCTTTGCATCGCAGGCGGCGCCGACGAACTCAGCCCGATCGGAAACACTGAACACCTGTTCCGCACCCTGCCTGGCCCGCGGCAGCTCGTCGTTTACGAGGAATCCAGACATTCGGTCGGCGGCGGCGTCTCATCCGCACTGCTCGGACCCAACGTAACCGACCTCAGCGCAAACTGGATTGCCGCCCGTTTTGTTGGTCTGCCCTTTCCGACCGAGCGCTGGCTCGTAAGCAACGCGGGCATGGTCACCAAGTCCACACTGTGAATAGGCGCTCGGTCGTCCTCGCACGACCTTAGCAGAAGGAGAGTAACGTGATCGATATCAGAGGTAAGTCGGCACTGGTGACAGGCGCCAATCAGGGTCTTGGACATGCATTCGCGGAGGCGCTGCTCGAAGCGGGCGCCGGGCGGATCTACGCGGGCGCCCGCGACCCGTCGACAGTGAAGGACCCCCGCTTCACGCCGGTCCGGCTTGACGTGACCAAGGCGCAGGATGTGGCCGCGGCTGCTGCCGCCTGCGGCGGTGTCCAAATCATCATCAACAACGCCGGCGCCATGTTGGCCACGCCGGTGCTTGCGGAGAGCTCCGAGGACGCTCTGCGAAGGGAGATGGAGGTCAACGTCTTCGGCATGCGTGCGATGAAAAGTCCCGAACTCGTCAAAGACAACCAAAGTGATCCCCCTTACAGAATTGTCCGGACGCGACATAAGAGGGCGGGCGACGCGTATGAATGATCACCGCAACTCGCAGTTCAAGGACGCGTTTTCTTTTGGCCCGTTCAGCCTGTTTGCGGCCGAGAGGCTGCTCAAGAAGGCTGACGAGCCGATACCGCTCGGCGGCCGCGCGCTCGACGTCTTGATCGC
>JBEKLE010000566.1:0-4304 GCA_050010355.1 Rhodopila sp.
CATCACCAACCCGATGTCGTCGGCGTTCTGACGGACCAACCGCAACATGTCCTCGGCCTGGGCGCGGGCAGCGATGCAGTGGGCGGCGAGATCGATCTCATTGGCGTTGACCGGCAGCAGCGCCGCCACCTTGGCGATGGCGGCATGGTTTCTGGCGTGCAGCGCTTCGGGCGAGTCATCGAGCGGCGGCGGCAACAGGTCCGTCAGGGTATAGACGAGCTGGTAATACAGCTGGGTGGGGAGATTGATGGCTGGATGGGGCGGGGGTGAGGCTTCCATTCCTGGAATGGTAGACTAATATAGGAAATAAGTCAAGGTCTTCTGCTGTTGTTCCGGTCCGGGTTGCTGGGGTGGCACCCGGTTTTTCGTGGGTGTCGCCGGCCAAAAGGCCCGTCCGGACATAACCGCTTCAGGTTGATGCGGTTTCCCGATCGTCATGGCACGACCGGAAGCGAACTGCGGCGATGTTACGTCCGCTCGGCGCGGAAAGCGGTCTGCCCACTCCTCGGTGGAACGTCTACGAATCAGACATTCTTCATCCTCGCCGATTTGGTCGTTTGCGGGGCTTCCGTTATACTGCTATTTTCCCAACCAAGCGGACCTTTGTCGCCACAAAGGATAAGTTAGTCGCTAGATAAGCTAAGCCGTACCGCGGCCTCAAGGCGAGAATTCGTCGTGCGGAGCCGGGCTGCTTGACTATTTACGCGCCTGACCTCTTAACTAGCCGCCGGCCCACAATGGAAGTCACATGCTCAAAGAATTAGAGACGATTGCTGAAGATCTAGGACAAGGAAGGCCCATAAAGCCTGTTACCGTTAGGCAGTTTCTTGAGTGGTTCGGGGTCCAGCGGCGAGGATACAACATCGTTCAAGATATTCGGGGGCAATTGGAGGAGGCAGGGCTTACTACTGATCCCGATTTTGAGTCAGCTTGGCTTGATGGTCCGATTGGATTCAGGTCTAAAGACACCGTGGAGGCGAAGTTGGAGATTGCTGACGTCGCTGATGCCACTCCTTCCAAGTCGGAAGTTGCTTCTTCTGTCCCAGAGACCGTGATCAGTTGGGTCACTAGAGACGCGACTTATAGGATAAGTAAATTAGCAGCCGCTAACCTAGGAGTCGTCTCGGTTAATCCTGATGCGCCTCTCTCCGAGGCTGTTACCCTGATGATGTCGCGAAATTACTCGCAACTTCCGGTTATGACAGGAGAGCGAAGCGTAAGAGGTATTATTAGCTGGATGTCCATTGGATCACGACTTGCGCTCGGGTTGAGCGGCAGCCGTGTTCAGGATTTGATGCAGCAAGCTCACGAGGTAAGAAATGACACGTCAATTTTCGATGCGATCTTACTCATTGTGAGGCACGGCTATGTGCTTGTGCGGAACGACACTCAGAAAGTGACAGGTATTGTGACGGCAAGCGATTTGAGCCTTCAATTTCAAACTTTGACGGAACCTTTCCTCCTCTTAAGTGAGATCGAAAATCTCTTGCGTAACATGATCGGTAAACGATTTTCTGTACCGCAGCTTTTGGAAGCTCGGGACCCCGGCGCGGATAGCCGTGCGATCAACACTGTCGCTGACTTGACAATTGGTGAATACATTCGTTTGCTACAAAAGCAGGACAGATGGATTCTGATGGGACTGGCGATAGACAAGGTTATATTCTGTAATGATCTGGATAAAATAAGGAAAATACGGAACCGTGTGCTCCATTTTGATCCTGACGGCATAGAGCCGCCCGATCTCGAAGCGCTGAGAGATTTCGCAGGTTTTCTTAAGCAGCTAGAAGAGACTGGGTGCTTACAATAACCGAAATGGGGCGCAGAGGCCCGTCGAACGGAAGCGGGCGTCCGCTTCGAGGATCAGCCAAGACGACGTCCTATGGGTCAAATGGGTCTATAGGTGCCGAAGCGTCTGGCGGCCGGAGTGTCGGGTTTTCCGTTCCGCCTGCTCGGAAACCGCCCTTCCGCTTTCGGCCAGCTCAAGACATTCAAGCTGACCCAACTACGCTCGGCACCCAGCACTGGACGTCGAAATCCTGAACACCCTATCCTGACCTGCCCCGACGAGAAGCGAAGCGCAATGGCTGGCCGCGTTCTCAAGGTCATGGTCTCCAGCACCTTCCGCGACCTGAAGGCGGAACGCGAGGCCGCGCGTGACGCGATCCTCGGCCAGAAGATGCTCCCGCTGATGATGGAGACCGACTCGGCCATCCCCGACCGCGGCCTGCTGACCAACTCGTTCAAGATGGTCGATGACGCCGATATCTACGTCGTTCTGATCAGCAACTACCGCTACGGCCAGATCATCCCCGAACCCGACCTGAACCCGAAGAACCTGTCAATCACCGAACTGGAGTTCGAACGCGCCGCGTCCGCGAAAAAGCAAATCTGTGCGTACCTGATGGACGACAGCGTCCCACCGCCCTCGGTCGCGGCCGTGCTCGCCGAGGCCGCGACCAAGGACCAACTCGACGCCTTCCGAGAGCGAGCCCGCCATCCCGGCCGGATTGCCGTCGACTTCAGCAACATCCACGACCTGAAGCAGAAAATCACCCAGACACTGGCGGACCTACGGCACAGCCATGTCCGCGAACCGCCTGCGCCACTCGACACCACCCCGATCCTCCCGCCGACCCGCTGTTTCGGACGGGACCCGGACGCTGCACCCCTGATCGACGCGCTCGCCGCCCCAGCCCCCGTCGCGCTGCTGGTGCTCGGCGGCGCCGGCATGGGCAAGACCACGCTGACCCGCCACGTCGCCACCGCCGCGCCGGTGATCGCCCGTTTCGGCCCGCGCCGCTGGTTCGTCCCGCTGGAGACCGTGACCGACGCCGCCGCGCTGCGGCCCGCCGTCATCCAGGCCATCGGCCTCGACCCGGCCAGCACCAATCTCCAGGCCGCGCTGTCCCATCTGGCCGAGGCGCCAACGCTGCTGGTCCTCGACAACCTGGAAACACCGTGGGAGGAGGACCGCCGCGCCGTTCAGGACATCCTTCAGGCGATCGCCACCACCCCCAACGTCTCAATCCTGGTGTCCCTGCGCGGCCGGGCGCCGCCGCCCGCGCCGCGCTGGACCCTGCCGCCGGCACCGCTGCCACAGTTGCCGCAGGACGCGGCCCGCAGGCTGTTCCTCGAACTCGCACCCACGGCGGCAGCGCACCCGGCGTATCTGGACCGCTTCCTGACCGCCTTGGCCGGCATTCCCCTGGCCGTCGAACTCGTGGCGCTGCGTGCTGCGGGCGACACGCCGCTGCCGGAACTCTGGGGGGAGTGGCAACGCCGGGGTTCGGCACTCGCGGCGGACCCCGACCTACCCCCGGATCGGCGGACATCACTGCACCGGTCGCTCGATCTGTCCTGGAACTCCCCCCGCCTGCGGCAGGAGGGAAGGCGGCTGTTTGCCCTGCTCGGCCAACTGCCGGCCGGGATCGCCGAACCCGACCGCGCCGCCCTGATGCGGGATGACGGCACCGAAGCCGCCCGGCAGCTTCGCGCGACCGGTCTCGCCCACAACCAAGGCGACCGTCTGGACCTGCTGCCACCGATCCGGGACTACGCAAGCACGCTGTACCCGCCTGAAGCAGCGGACGCCATCGCCTGCGCCCGCCACTATCTGAGCCTTGCGAAGGATCACGGCGCCCGAGTTGGGTTCGAGGGCGGCAGTGAGGCCCTGATCCGCCTCGCACCAGAGCTGCCAAACGTCGAAGCTTCGGTCCACCTGGCGATCGATAGCGGCGACCTGACGCCGGCGGTGGCCGCGGTCAATGGCCTGACTACCATTATTCGATTCAGCGGCCTTGGCTCAGCCGCCGCAATGGATGCCCTACGCGCGGCCTGTCATGCCACGGACGACACGGCAGCCGAGGCCAACTGCATCTACAGCCTCGGCGACATCGCGCTGAACCGCTGCATCTACAGCCTCGGCGACATCGCGCTGAACCGCTCGGATCACGACACGGCGCGGGCGCGCTTCGAGGAGGCGCTGCCGCTGTATCGCCGCGTCGGCGACGTGCTCGGCGAGGCCAACTGCATCAAAAGCCTCGGCGACATCGCGCTGGCCCGCTCGGATCACGACACGGCGCGGGCGCGCTACGAGGAGGCGCTGCCGCTGTATCGCCGCGTCGGCGCCGTGCTCGGCGAGGCCAACTGCATCCAAAGGCTCGGCGACATCGCGCTGGCCCGCTCGGACCACGACACGGCGCGGGCGCGCTTCGAGGAGGCGCTGCCGCTGTATCGCCGCGTTGGCCATGTGGGGGGCGAGGCCAACTGCATCAAGGGCCTCGGCGACATCGCGCTGGCCC
>JBEKLE010000567.1:0-3907 GCA_050010355.1 Rhodopila sp.
GCGCGCGATCTGATCGCCGACGGGACGCTGGCCGCCCCTGGCCTGTTCTCGCTCGTGCTCGGGGTTAAGTATGGCTTCAACGCCACGCCCGAGACAATGATGTACGCCCGCGACCTGCTGCCCGAGGGCGCGATCTGGACCGGGTTCGGTATTGGACGCGCGGAGTTCCCGATGGTGGCGCAGGCCTGGCTGTTTGGTGGCCATGTCCGTGTCGGCATGGAGGACAACTTGTACTTGGCAAAGGGCGTGCTGGCCGAGAGCAACGCCGCCCGCGTTGCCCGCGCCGTCGACATCCTCCGGAACCTCGGCGCCACACCCGCAACCCCAACCGAAGCACGCACCGCACTCGGCCTGTCCTGAGGGCGTCACTATGTTCCACTTTCGTGTCTATCGTGTAAGGCTGGTGATGATACGCGGCATGACGCCGCAGGGTTCGTTGTGGCCGATCTGTGGCCCCCCATCACACCGGCTTTGCGTGTGCCACCGGCAGGGCGGGTATCAGGCCGTGCGCGAGCGACGCCGGGAAACCTTGGCAGGACGCGGTACGGCGGCCTCCGTGGCTTCGCCAGCTTCCCCAAAATCCGCTAGTGTCCCCCGTCATTGACGCTGAGTAGGATCTCTGGCTCGATGGCTCCGTAACGAAAAGACGGAGTCGATTCGTGGCCATCAAGGAGATCGCGGTCAAGAAGTATGTCGTGAAACTCAGCCTGGAAGAGCGCGCGCGGCTCGAGCAGATGATCCACACCGGCAAACATCCAGCGCAGCGGCTGACCAAGGCGCGTATCCTGCTGAAGGCTGACGTGGGCGAAGCCGGCGAGGGCTGGAGCGACAGCCGGATCGCTGCGGCCTTGGACTGCAGCCTGGCAAATGTTGCCCGCACCCGCCAGCGGCTTGTCGAGGAAGGCTTCGATGCCGTTCTGACCCGCAAGCACTCGCCGGCGTCGGCCCGACCGCGCATCTTCGATGGGGCGGCAGAAGCCAAACTGATCGCTCTGACCCGTTCGCCGCCGCCGGAAGGCTGTGTGCGATGGACGCTGAGCCTGCTGGAAGACAAAGTTGTCGAGTTGAACATCGTCCCCAAGGCAAGCGACAACACAATCGGGCGGACGCTCAAAAAAACAGTCTCAAACCGCATCTGAAAGAGCAATTCGTCATTCCGCCAGAGGCCAGTGCGGCGTTCGTCGCCGCTATGGAGGATGTGCTGGAGGTCTATCACCGCCCGCATGATCCGGATCGCCCCGTGGTCTGCGTGGACGAGACCTCGAAGCAACTCATCGCCGAGACGCGCACGCCGATCCCTGCGAAGCCAAGCCAGCCAGAACGTTACGATTACGAGTATGAGCGCAATGGCACCGCCAACCTGTTCATGATGTTCGCACCCCTGGAGGGACAGCGACACGTCAAGGTCACCGATCGCCATGCCGGGGTGGATTACGCACAGGTTCTGAAGGACTTGGCCGACACGCACTATCCCAACGCGGCGAAGATCGTGCTGGTGCAGGACAATCTCAGCACCCACAAACCGGCCTCGCTGTACGAGGCTTTCCCCGCCGCAGAGGCACGCCGCCTGGTTGAACGTTTCGAGTGGCACTACACGCCCAAACACGGCAGTTGGCTCAACATGGCAGAGTGCGAACTCAGTGTGCTGTCAACCCAGTGCCTCGACCGCCGGATCGCCGACAAGCAGACCCTGACCAAGGAAGTCACCGCTTGGCAGAACAAGCGAAACAACAAGCAGGCTAAGGCGGACTGGCAGTTCACAACAGCCGACGCCCGCATCAAACTGAAGCGGCTCTACCCCGCTTTATGAACGACTCGGCGCACTAGCGCGCCCCATAGGTCGAATTGCTCCGGAGGACGCGGATCGGGGGCGGCCTTGGCCTTGACCGGCTGGGTTCGGGCGGTCTGGACGGTCGGCTTATTGGGAATCGAGGGTACGCTGGGTTTGCGGGGCATGGTCTGGATTCAAATGCCTGTCTCGTATTGGGCGCAAGGTATGGTTCGGCCGCCACAGCACAGTCCCGCGCTCCACTCGGCCGCTGGCAGCTTGGCCGCCGGATGGGTCAGGGCGTGGACTTCCTGAGCGGTAGTGGCGGCACGAGCGTGATCAGGAGGTCATGGCTCCGGCCGGCCGTGCTTGTGGCAGCACTGACAATTGGCGCGGTGTGTGCGACCATGACCGGGACCGGGGAAGGATTAACGCCGATGGCCGAGGACGAGCCTGTCAAGACGACGTCAGCCGCCGCACCTGGCGAGGTGGCGGCGCTGATGGAGGCGGCGATCGCGGCAGCACGGGCGGAGGGCATTGCGGTCCCGCCGGATCTCGCACGCAAGACGTTCGCCGCGACACGCAAGCTGGCGGCGCTGGCACGCCGGCGCAACCCAGAGTAGCTCGTGGCCGACGATAACTCTATCGCCAATAGGGTGTCATTCAGCCGCCGAAACCAGCCTGGTTCACCCGGTTCAGCTTTTAGCCGCGCCGAATCGGCCATTGATGTTACACTTCCCGCGACTCCATGCCCAGACGCCGCAAATTCGGCCCTGAACGCCCTGTCCCCGTCCAGCTGCCGCTCTTCGCGGAAGCCGCTTCACTGATCCGCGTTCGCCCCGAGCGCAACGAGTTCCGCTACTACCGCATGGAGATCTGGCCCGACCTGTCCGGCCGCGCTCTGCTGCTGCGCCAGTGGGGCCGCATCGGCACCCAGGGGTCGGCACTGCCTCGATCCCCATCCCGACCTCGGCGCGGATCGGTGAGACACAGCGCACGCTCGGTGTGACGGACGCGCGACAGATGGTCAGCGATGCACGATCGCCGTTTTCGACCCCAAATCGGACATCGATAATCAAGTGACCAAGCTTGCGCCGTCCGATCAATGGCTGTGCAGGGAACGAGACGGCATGTTCAGCCCGGGGTCCTCGTCGAAAAAGTTGGGCGAGCTTCAGGCAAGCTCAACGCCCGTGATCACACGGCAATAATCAAGCAGGCGGTCCTGGAGTGCCTCGCGCCGCGCCGATGGGCTCAGCCGTCGCGGCTGTTGATGATAGAAATAGCCCCCCGTCACCTGCGCGGCCGGATCCCCGCTCGTCGCCAGCCAAGCCTGTGTCACGTGGGCCCTGGAGAGGTCATCAGGCGCATTCGCACCGCCCATTCGCGTCGGCACCCAACCCGGCTCGACGGCATTGGACAGCACGCCCGGCCAGCGCCGAGCGATACCGAATGCCAGCAGCAGGTCGTGAAACTTGGTGTCGGCATAGGCCTGCGAGCCGTTCCACGGACGGTGTTCCCATTGCGGGTCTTCGAGGCTGGTGTCGCCGCCCTTGTGCATGCCAGAACTGAGATATACCAGCCGCCCGGCTCGCTGCATCAGCGCCGTCAACACGTAGGGAGCGAGAACGTTCACTGCCCAGAGCTGCGACAGTCCGTCCTCGGTCGCGACACGGCGCGGCTCGCGATAGCCGATCCCGACATTATGGATCACCGCATCGAAACGACCGAGCGCGTTCGCCTGGTCCGCGACGGAGCGCATGACCGCGACCGTCGAAACGTCGCCAACGAGCACAGCCTCGGCTCGCGGCAGCGCGCTGCGAGCCTCATCAGCTCGCGCCTCGCTGCGGGCATGCAACACGACAGCGTGTCCTTGGTCGGCGAGCAACTCGCCCGCCATAAGCCCGAGCCCGTCCGCCGACCCGGTGATGAAAATCCTTGCCATGGTCCCATTCCTGTCTTCAGGCGCTTGCGAGCAAGCCTAGAAGCACGGTTTCCAGCGTCGTCGTGCCGGTCACCACCTCGATGCTATCGCCCCCCTCGAATGAGAGCCAACCCTGGTTGAAGCCATCGAGCATCTGCGCGCGCGGTGCCGGGTTCCGCATGCCCTGAGAACGGAACAACGCTTCCCACTCCGCTCGC
>JBEKLE010000568.1:0-3884 GCA_050010355.1 Rhodopila sp.
GGAAAGCCTGGCTAAGCCACTGCCAGCCTCCAAAGGTTATGACGACGATCAGGGCTTGGACGGAAAGGGTCCGGGTTTTGCCGTTTGGCGTCATCAGTGCACGTCCAATGCAGCCCAGAGTTGCTTGAAATACGCGCCGAAATGCGGGTCGGACTGGACGTCGATGACGTCCCTCGGGCGGGGTAGGTCGATGTCGACGACCAGCTTGACGCGGCCCGGGCGGCGGGACATCACGACGACGCGGTCGGCGAGAGTGATCGCCTCATGCAGGTCGTGGGTGACGAAGACGAAGGTTGCTTTGGTTTCCTGCCAGAGTTTCAGCAGTTCCTGGTGCATGCGAAGACGAAGCTGGGCGTCGAGGCTGCCGAACGGTTCGTCCATCAGGAAGGTGTGTGGTTCGTAGGCGAGCGTGCGGGCAATCATCACCCGTTGCAGCATCCCACCGGAGAGTTGGCGGGGGTAGGCTTTCTCGAAGCCGCCAAGGCCGACCTGTTTCAACGCGCGTTGCACGCGGGTGGTGATTTCCGTCTTCGGCAGGCCACGGAATTCCAATGGCAGGCGGACGTTCGCTTCCACCGTGCGCCAGGGCAGGCAGTAGTTCTTCTGGGTGATGTAGCCGACGTCCTTGTTGATGCCGGTGACTGGCTTGCCCTGGTAGACGACGGACCCGGACGACGGCGGCAGCGTGCCAGCGACCATGTTCAGCAGCGTGGATTTGCCACAGCCGCTGGGGCCGACGATGGCGAGGAACTCGCCCTTTTTGACGCTGAGGGACGCGGGACCCATGGCGTGCAACGTGCCGAAGCGAGCGACGACGTTGTCGAACTCGATATGCGTCGCGGCTTCGGCGGGACGGTTGCGGGCTTCGTTGAGGGTGATGACGGTCATTCCGTTTCCCCTTCAACCGGCTTTGCGGGCTGGGTGGATCATGAAGTCTGTCAGTTCCCGGCCGGATTTCAGACGTTCGATGTTTGCCGTCAGGTCGCGCAGGCGAGCGCTGGTGTCGGCGGGCCAGTCGAGACCGCTGAAGGCAAGGCAGTCTTGCAGTTTGGCCTCGGCGGCCTGCGCGGTCATCGGTGCGTTGGGGTGACCGGTGGGATAGTCGGTGCGGTTGGTCAGAATTTGGTTCCCTTGCTGCACCTCGATGGCAGCGGGCGAGATGTTGCGGGACCAGTCTCGTTCGATCGCCTCATCGACGGTGGAATGGACCTTGGCGGCCAGCGCGAGGATATCGGGGCGATCGATCCCGGCGTCGGTGAAGTGTTGCAGCGACACACGGCGGTCCAGCAGCGCGGCGGCGACGGTGAAGGGTATGCTGAACTGCGCCTGCACGATGGTTTGCGGGCGAAGGCGGACATCGGGCGGTGTGCAGACGGCTTGGTAGGCCTGGCTGTTGAGGCCGACCTCGATGCGGTCGATACGGGCGGGGTCGAAGCCGGATTGGCTCGCAATGGCGAGGGCGGCGTCGATGGCTGTGTGGTTGAAGCGGCAGCACGGGTACGGCTTGTAGCTGAGCTCGGTGAATTCGAAGCGGGTGCCAAGATCCTGGCGGAGGACTTCGGGGTTATACCGGCCCCTCAGATACGTGCGGAACAGGCCATCCTCGCCCTCGAACGTGTTCTGCGCGCCACGGATTTCCAGTTGCGCGAGTTGGACGGACGCGAGAGCCGCTTTGGCGGCAAGTCCGGGCTGCATGCGTTTGGTCAGGGCGGCGTCACGCGTGACCTGATGGGTGCCAGCGGCCTGACTGTAGGCAATGCCCAGGGCGTTTACCGTCTGGCGAGCGTCCAGGCCGAGGACTCGGGCGGCCGCAGCCGTGGCGCCGAAGTAGCCGAACAGTGAGGTATAGATGAAACCGCTCTCGATGATGCCGATGGTGGTGGCCATGCCGAGGCGGCAGACGAGGTCCAGGCCGACGACAATGCCGGCCAACAGGTCGGCTCCGGTGGCGTTCGGATTGAGTTCGGCGGCGGCCAATGCGGCAGGGACGACGGAGACACCGGCGTGGAGGATGGCGGCGTCGTGCGTGTCATCGTAGTCGCGGGCGTGCGCCATCATGCCGTTGATCCAGGCGGCGTGGTGGGCGGGGACGCGGGTGCCGGCGCACCAGATGGCGGCTTGCGGGGCACCGCCCCAGGACCGGATAAGGCCGAGGGTCTCCGGTACGCCGGCAGCGGAGTAACCGGCGAAGGCACAGGCCAAGGTGTCGAGGAGGTTGGCTCGCGCGGCCTGGCGGACGGTTTCAGGCAGGGTTTCGGCGCGCAGGTTGGCTGCGAAGGCAGCGTAGGTCGCGGCGAAGTCCTCGGGTCCGGTGGGGTCGTCGGAGCCGTGGTGCATGCTGGCCTCCCTTGGCGGATGCTCCCGCTCGGTCATCGCAACAACGACATCAGGGTTTCGATTTCAGCCACATCCTCCAGATGCAGGACCAGATCGGCAATCTGCTCGCCCCTGGCCGGAGGGACGGGCTCGGCGCCGGCGGTCAGGCAGTCGGCGAATTTGGCGCGGAGGCGTGCTTCGCTCATGCGATGGTCGGGGTGGCCCAGGCCGAGCGGGGCGTGCTGGTGGAGCGTCGCGCCCGAGGTGGTACGGATGTCGACCAGGCCGGGCTCCAGGGACCAGGGGCCGTTCTGACGCTGGTCGTGGACCCAGGCGATTTTCGGCACGGCGTCACGGATCACCGCGTCGGCCATAGCGGGGTCGCGATACAACCGCAGCGGCAGGCCGCGATGCAGGATGGCAGCGCCGACAGCGAAGGGCAGGTTGCAGAGCAGATCCACGCGGTTCATGCCCGTGGTCAGCGGCTTGCAGCGATCGAGATTGATGTCGCCGACATGAACAGTGACTTGCTCGACGTCGGCGAATGCAAGGTCGTGCTGTTCCATCAACGTGATCACCGCCGTCAGCGTGCCGTGCAGATGGCGGCAGGAGGGCCACGGCTTGAGCGAAATACGGTCGGTTAGGTAGGTTTCGCCGAGGCCGTCCAGCAGTCTTTCGCGCGTGTAGTCGCCTCGGAAGAAGGCTTTGTAGAAGCCCCAGGGGCCATCGAAAACCTCGGCGTCGCCTCGCACGCCACGCATCGCCATTTGCGCTGACAGAACGCCATCCTTGCACGACAGGCCGTCGCGAATCGCCCGGACGCTGGAGCCGGGGTGGTGGATGCTGGCCCATGTGCCGCTAACCTGCGGCAAGGCCAGACCCAACGCGTTTAGGTGCTGGTCCGCGGTGGCACCAAGCATTTTGGCGCAGGCAGCGGTGGCGGCGAAAATACCGAGAATAGGCGCTCGGAACCACGGATAAGCATCCATACGTCCGTCAATCGCGGAGGCCAGACGGCAGATCAGGTCGTTGGCCAGGGCAACAGCGGTGATGATGTCCTTGCCGGTGGCCGAACCGGTTTCCTGGCCGATGGCCAAAGCCGGCATCAGGCTGGAGGAACTGGGATGACAGGGGGATGGGTCATAGGTGTCATCGTAGTCGTCCTGATGCACCAGGGCGGCATTGGCGAGAACGGCGTTGTAGGCGGGAACTTTCAGGCCGCCGCCGCCCACGATGGTGCTGGATGGCCTGCCGCCCCAGGCTTCCACCAGGCCACGGATGGCCGGGATGTCGGTGCCGGACGTGCCGGCGATGGCGCAGCCGATGGTGTCGAGGATGCTGGCTTTCGTCGCCGCGATAATGTCCTCGGGCAGGTCTTCATAACGGCTGCGAGCAAGATACGCGCTGATGGCGATGGCGGCGTCGGGGGCGATGGCGGTGTGGACCATCAGACGACACCCTCTCGGGCAAATCTGTTCAGTTCTTCATCGGAATGGCCAAGCCAGCCGCCAAAGACTTTGACGTTGTCGGCACCGAGTTTGTGGCTGGGTTCGATCGGGATGCGCGGA
>JBEKLE010000569.1:0-3884 GCA_050010355.1 Rhodopila sp.
CCCCCAGACCCCGCCATCCAAGAGGCCCCAGCCCATGTCCCTCCCGGCCACCATCGCAAAAGCCATCGTGGAGACCCTCATCGGCCGCCTCGCCCCGCTCTTCCTCGCCGCCGCCGGCGCCGACATCCAGGCCGCACAAGAAGCCGCCCGCCAGATGCTCGCCGCCTACCACGCCGAAACACCCGATGAACTCAGCCTCGCCGCCGAGATCATCAGCCTCCAGTTCCACGCCCTCGAAGCCCTCAGCGACGCGGCCGACCCAGACCTGTCTTTGAACAGGAAGCTCCGCCTGCGCGGCAGCGCCGTCAGCCTCAGCCGCGAGTCCCACAAGGCCCAGCGCAAGCTCGATCAGCTACAGCGCGCCCGGCGTGCCGGCACCCAACCGCAACCCGCCAACGCCGGAGCCCCGGCGCCCACCCCACCCGTCCAGAAAGCGATCACCGTCGTCGAGACCGCCCGCGAAGCCAGCAACACCAAACCAAAAGCCGAAACCTGGTCGCAGTCGCTCCAGAAGCGCATGACCGCCAATCGCCTGGCCAAAAAGGCCCAGAAGCAGCAAGCCCGCCTGGCCGCTAAAATCGCTCGGCCCGAAGCAGAAACCATCCGCCACGCCGCCTAGGCGACGCCCAAAAACAAGCGAGTCGGCTGAGATCGCCCAGCGCAACATGCCCCCCGGGTGTCATGGCCGGCCTTGGCCCGGCCACCCACGACGTGACGGCGCCTGAGTATCGAAAGGTCCCGGGCGTTGCCTAAGACATAGATGAGGCCCCCAGCACGGTTCGGTGGCGCACTGCCACGATCGACGGAATGGCGTCGGCGCGGGCGACCAACGACGCCATGCAAGGCATAGGGCAAGAACTCGTTGCGCAGCAGGCACAAGGCCGCCGCATCGGATGACGATTTCATTGCAGATCTCGTCGGTCCGCGTGAAATCCACATGATTTCACTGATCGAACATGACTAGACCGATGTACTCACGAAGTCGTGCAAATTTTTATACAGGAAGGACTGACTGAAACCATTGCGCGACGGGCGTATATCCGAAAGGATTGTTGAGTTCGAAGTAATTTCGTCCGCTTGCTTGACTGGAGCCAATCGTTGGCCGAGGATTGCCTGACAAGCAACATCCCACGAGACCCTACGGAGGAGACGTCGATGAGACCGCTGCCGACATTCGGTGAAAGCGTCCGCCGCGCAATGGTTGCCGGGTTTGTCGCAACTGTCTGCATCGTGGCCGCACCGGACCTCCGAGCACAAGGCACGAGCACGCCCATCCTCAACCCGGTCGCCGCGCCGGCCGATCCCACGCAGTTGCAACCGGTGGAGCGGGTCCCGCGCAATGAATTCGGCGTTGTCGGCGCCTTTCCGCTGAGCGAGAGTGATCTGAACAACCTGTTTTTTCCAAGCGCGACCGAGGACGAACGTCAGGCGGCGCTGGAGGGGCTCGACTTCTTCACCAGGCCCCATACCGCGGCCGAGGGTGCCGGCCCGATCGCCAACCAGACGTTCTGCCTGGGTTGCCACGAGAACTCCCTGGAGTCCGTGAAAGAGAGGGGCCACGGGCAGTTGGTGACTACCGTCTCGCAAGTGTCGCGCGCCGCCCGCACCACGCCAACCAACTTCGCCTTTGTCGGATTTGATCCGGCGACCGGCGGCGGCCAGCCAGCGGACAATATCGATCCTCTGAAAAATACCGGCAAGACCGCGGCCTTCACGGTGTTCGACGACTTCAACCCGGCCACCGGGACGTTCGATTTTCTGACAAGCTTTTCCAGCAACTCCACCCAGCACACGCGGCCGACGCTGTCCGCCTGTCTGCCTGATCCGTTGCCGCCGTTTTCCCAGGACACCAACCTTTCCGCTGGCATCGATCCGGTGACACACCTGAGCGCGACCGGGTTCCGGCGCGCCATCGGTGAACGTGCCGCGCCTCCCTATATCGGTCGCGGGCTGATCGAAGCGGTACCGGACGCCCAGATCCTCGCCAACGAAGCCGACGAGCAGAACCCGATCAACACCTCCATCGACGCATACTCTACTTACCCGGAATGCGCCGGAAACGACTGCACGGCGGGGCAGCACAACGAAAATACCTCCACCGCTGCCTTCGTCGGCGGCGACCCGACGATGCGCGTCGGCCACTTCGGCTTGCGCGCGGGGGGGCCGCTCATGCTGCAATTCGTCGTAGGAGGCGTGGAGGGCGAAGACGGGTTCACAAGTCCGCTGAATCCGAATCAGGTGGTAAGTGGAGTCAACACCAACCGTCCCGGTTGCGTGCCGCAGGTGACGCCACCAGCGGTACCGACGTCAACACCCGTCAGCCTGCGCGCGTTGCTCCGCCTGACCACGCTGCCGGAGTTCGGCCCGGAATTACTCGCCGTGCTGAACTCCTCGGACCCGAACGCACCAGGGCAGCTTCGTGCATCTGCAGAGAAGGTGCAGCGCGGCGCCGAATTGTTCGGTATTGACCTGGTGGCCTTCGCCGACCGGGTCATCCCTGGCCGTATGCCGAGCGGTGGCGACGGTCTTGATGAGCATGCGAGAAATCAGTCGGACCGCAAGCTGAATTGCGTGGGCTGCCACTTCCCCGTGACGGTGACCGGACAAATGCCGGCCGACACCGGCAGCACCCATGTCAACAACAGATGGGCGCCGCTGTTTTCCGACCTCTTGCTGCATCAAGTGCCGTCGATTGACGCTGAGCGCATTTCGAGCACGACGCGGCTTCCGGTGCTCGTGTGGCGTGAGACCGCAGAAGGGCTTGTCCCCTCGCTTGATGTGCCGCGCAGTCTGACCGACGACGGGCTGCCGCACCAGAACAGCGGTATTGCAACTGGACGCCAATTCCGCACCGCGCCTTTGATGGGCATCGGACGCATCGGGCCGCCCTTCCTGCACGATGGCCGCGTCTATCTCAGCACGCAGAGCGTCAGCACCACACCGGCAAGCACAGTTTACTCGGATGCGGACGTGACCAATGGGCCGCTGGTTGTGCAAACAGTTGACGAGGCGCTGCATGCTGCGATCGAACTCCACGACCTGCCAAGGCCGGACACTGGTAAAAGCTGCCCGTTGCCTGAAGGCGGCTCGATCGGCGATGTCACCTATCCGGACGGCGCCGCCGACATCTGCCCACCCTACACATCCAGCAATCGCGCTGACGCTCGTGCCGTCATTGCACGGTTCCGGTCGTTGACGGCTGAGGACCAGAAGGCAGTCATAGAGTTCCTGAAACAACTATAGGGGACATTGTGCGCCCCGGGCGATGCTGCGTTAAAACCGTTATGGTCAGTTGAGATCTTGTCTTTATGGCCAGCTTTGCGCAGATCACTTCGGTGCGATTGAAATGTTGGCGTATTGGTGCATGGGCCCGATGATCAGGTTCATCGTCGGGCCCATCCGTTCTGGCGCTTGCTTCGCGCGCCGAGGACCTGACTGGTCGTCGGCGGCCAAGGGTCGCGGTCAGTGGCCCGCTAGCGGCGAACGCTCGGGTTGGCAAACGCCTGGCCGAACTGAGCACGACTCGGTCCCATTCAGGACGGCTACTTCCTAAGACCTCAGATTTGACCTGAAGTTGACAGAAGTGTAGAACTTACCCCTACTTTCCTTAAGGCGTCGTCGCCGGATCGAGGCAAAATGCTCACCCGCCAGCCGGAGCGAAGGATGCGAGCCGTGCGGACGGGTCTGCTCGTCGCATGGTTCGTGCTGATCGCTTCGCTTTTCTATGACCCGATAACGCCCCTTCTCACCCAGCCGACGAATCTCTCAAGCCCGTTTCATCTTCACGGCGGACCGGTGGAAGTGCAGGGCAATGCACTCCCGGCTGAGCCCTACGCCATGGGCAATCGCATCTTCTGGACGATGGTTCTGCCACTCGTCCCGGC
>JBEKLE010000570.1:0-6405 GCA_050010355.1 Rhodopila sp.
CTGTCGGCGTGATCGTGGAATTTGACGCCTCGGTGGACCGTCGCGGCCAGGGCGCCGTGAGCCAGGTCGAGGCGATGAAATACAGCCTGTTCGCTGCCCTGCTGAACTGGCAGATCAATCCGCCCCGCGCCGATCGAGGCCGCGGCCTCTACTATGCCGGCGGCGAGCTCGTCACCTTCGACCGCGCCCGCCTGTTCTGGACCTTCCGCTTCAGCTTCGACGCGCTGGTCACTGACGCGGACGGCTTCATCATTTCCGGCGATCCGCTAACCGACGTGAAAACGACCGTCACTTTCGACGCGCCGAACGTCATTCCAATCATCATCGACGATCACCAGTGAGGTAAGGGCATGTTCGTTAAACCTGGACCACGGCGCGACGATCCGACCCGGCAACTCCTGGTGCGAAAGCCGAACCGGCAATTCCTGTCGCCCGAGGGCGAGGAAGTTCCAGACGACGATCTCTACTGGCACAAGATGGTGCTGGAGGGTGATGTCGTCAGCGCCGAGCCTATGGAAGTCAAAGGGTCAGCAGCATGAGCGGCACACTCGCGTTCCGGTATTTCCCGTCGCAGACGTGGAGGCCGTCCGGGGTCAACATCGAGTTTGACCCGAGCCAGGCGAACACCGCGACGCAGAACCTCCGCGCTCTGCTGGTCGGTCAGATCCTCGCGGGCGGCACAACGCCGCCGAACGTGCCGGTGCTGGCCTACAGCCTAGCGCAAGTGAACCTGCTCTGCGGCGCCAACTCGATGCTCGCGCTGCAATATGCCGCCTACCGCGCGATGGACCCGAACGGCGAGGTCTGGCTTGGTCCGGTGTCCGATGCCGGCGGCGGGGTCGCCGCGACCGGAAGCCTCGCGATCACCGGCCCGGCAACCGCCGCCGGCACCATCGCGCTTTACCTGATGGGCGTGGCGGTCCCAGTCGCGGTCAGTGCTGGCGACGCTGCAACGGTGATCGCAGGCAACGTCGCTGCCGCGATCAACGCGATGTCCGGCATTGCGGTTTCCGCCGCGGTCGCCTCCGCCAGCGTCAACCTGACGGCGCTGCACAAGGGCCTGGCGCTGAACGACATCGACATCCGCCTGAACTACATCGGCCCTCAGGCCGGCGAGGTTCTGCCGGCGGGCGTCGGCGTCGGCATCACGGCGATATCGGGGGGAACCACCAACCCGGTGCTGACCACGCTGCTGACGAACCTGGGTGTCCAGGCGTTCGACTTCATCGCCCTGCCCTACACCGACACCACCAGCATGAACGCGCTTCAGAGTTTCCTGTCGGATTCCTCCGGCCGCTGGTCGGCAACGCAAATGCAGTTCGGCCACGTCTTCGCGGCCTTCAACGGCACCCTGTCGGCCCGCACGACGTTCGGCGTCGGTCGCAACGACCAGCACGCCTCCGTCCTCGGCTACTACAACTCGCCGACGCCGGCCTGGATCGAGTGCGCCGACTGGTGCGCGGCGAACGCAATCCGGCTGAAGGTGAACCCGGCGCAGGGTCTCGCCACCCAGCCGCTCAACCTGCTGCCGCCCCCGGTCGCCTCGCGCGACCCCGTTGGCCAGCGCAACATCCTCCTGTTTGACGGCATCTCGACCTTCACCGTCGATCCGTCTGGAACCTGCCGCATCGACCGCAGCATCACGACCTACCAACTCAACGCCGCCGGCCAGCCCGATAACTCGTATCTCAACACGAACATTCTGTTCCAGGCGATGTATGCCGCCCGGTATATCTCGGCCCAGGTGTCCAGCCAGTTCATCGCGGCGGGCAAAATCCTGGTTGCGAACGGAACGCCCATCGGTCCCGGCTCGCCGGCCACGACGCCGAACGCGGTCCTCGGCTCGGTCATCGCGATCTACGCCTACCTGTGCAGCATCTTCATCGTCCAGAACCCCACCACGTTCGCGCGGAACGCCTACGCGACCACCGGGGCGAAGGGTCAGGTCTTGCTCTACCTGCCGCTCGATTTCAGCGATCAGGTCATCAACATCGCCATCCTGGCGCAGTTCGTCCAAAGCACCTGAAGGGGAGCTGAAGCAGCATGAGCGGAACACTGGCTCCCACGACGCCGACGAACCGGCGGCTCGCGGGCATCACGGCTTTTACCGTCAACGGCTCGGCCTTCCCGGTGATCGAGTTCACCTGGGATCCGGCAACCCTCGAAAACGAGACCATGACCTCCCTGTCCGGGGTGGACGGCTATTCGCAAAAGCCCGTCGCCCCCTTTGTGTCGGGCAAGTTCCGCGACAGTCAGGCGGTCAGTGTGACCGGCTTCTCCAACCTGACCAACGCGACGATCGTGGTCACGCTTGCCAACGGCAAGCAGATCAACGGTCATAATATGTGGTTCACCGGCCGCCCTGGCGTGTCGGGGTCCGACGCCGGCTTCGACTTCAAATTCGAGGGCGTGTCCGGGTGCCTGGTGGAGACCGGCGGGCCGTGACCTGGATTGCGGTCCCTGAACCTGTCACCTGGACCCTGACGACGCCACTCAGCCACAACGGCATGAACTACCGCACGGTGACGCTGCGGGCCCCCACCAGCGCCGACATCCTCAAGGCAACCGCGATCCGCGGTCAGTCACCGCTCGACACCACACTGCGGCTCATAGAGGGGGTGTCGGGTGAGCGCATCCCGTATGACGCGCTGAAGACGCTGCCGGCCTGGCTGGTGATGCAGATGGGCGAATATATGGACGAGTTCATGGGGTCGCCCGGCCCCGACCCTTTGGTAGCATGGCGGGCCGCCCGCCGGGCAGCGGACGAGGCCGAGGTCGCGGCAGAAGCGGCGGCCAAGGCGGCAGAGCCGTCCGATACCGCACCCGCCTGAGCGACCTGGCGCAAGCCGGTGAGATTGAGATCATGGCGGCCTGCGTTGGCCGCTTCTTTGGCGAAGGTCTGGTCTGGGCGCTGAACCTGCCGCTTCCGGCACTTCATCGCTGGTGGGGTCTGATCCCTGAAATTGTGAGGCGCGAACGTGGCTAACACCGGCGTCTCAGTCACCATCGACGCGATCGACAAAACGAGCGCGAAGTTCGAGAACGTCAATAAGCGAATTAATGCCCTGTCGAAAGCGGCCGGGCAAAGCTCGAAGAACCTCGCCTCGATCAACGATGGCAGCGCCGGCCTCGCCAAGCTGTCCGAAGGGATGCTGGGGCTCGGCAACAATGCGCTCGGCGCCTTTCGGGCGATTGAGCAAATGGTCGCGCCGATGGCGGCGATCACCAGCGCGACGAGCATCGCCGGCATGGTGGCGCTGGAGAAGACATGGGCCTCGACCGGCAACACGATCAGCAAGACCGCCTACGCGCTGAACATGCCAGTCAGCAAACTAAGCAGTCTGGAAAAGGGGATGCAGCTCGCGGGCAGCTCGGCCGGCGCGGCGGATGCCACCGTCAAGGGTCTGAATGCCACGCTGCAAGCAGCGTTCTACCGCCACGACCAGGACGCCATCCAGACGCTCGACGCGCTCAACATCTCCGCCAGCGACGGCCACGGCAACATCGCCAAATCTGAAGTCGCGCTGGATCAGCTCGCCGACAAGATCAAGACCTACAAGGACCACGGCACCCAGGTCCGCGCGATTACCTCGGTCGGGGGCGATGCCGACGTGCTGCCGGCGCTGAAGGACGGCGCGGCCGCTCTGCACGAGTGGCAGAAGAAGGCGGAGGCGACTGGAGCCGTCTGGACCGAACAGATGGCGGCGAACGCAACGAAGGTGCAGGGGTCGTTTTCCCGCTTGCAGGAAGACCTCGAAGGCATCGGCAACCACATCGCAAACGACTGGTCAGGTGTCGCCGACCGGGTGATGACGAAGACCTCGGATTGGATCGAGCACAACCAGGGCCTCGCGAAATCCTACACGGAACTCGGCATCGGCATGAGCGGGGGCGGCGGCTTTGCCACCCACTACCGACACGACAACGCTAATCACACCGGGCGGCCTGAGCGATAACACCAAGCGCCAGCTCGGCCTGCCCGCGCCGATGCTGTCTTCTGATGATGCGCCTCCCGAATCCTGGGCTGACTGGTTCCGCAGCCTGTTTGACCGGGGAACGCCGGGGCCGCGGCCAGGTCCGATCAGCGCCTCGTCCGGCTACTGGCAAACCCACGGCCCTTTCGCCCCGCTTGCGCCAGGAGCGCCCGGCGAGACGCGCGGCATCCACAACCGCAATCCGATGAACCTCGGATTCGTGGGCGACCAGCCGGGCGTGCTTGGTCGCGAACCCGGGTCGGACCATCGGTTCGGCGTCTTCGCGGACATGCCACACGGCGTCGCGGCGGAACTGCGCCAGCTCAGGATGTATCAGGATAGCGGCCTGAAGACCGTCAAGGAACTGGTTGACCGCTGGGTGAGCGATCCCCTGTTTGATTCCACCGGCTATGTCGCGGACGTGGCGAAATCCATCGGCGTCGCGCCAAACGACGCGATCAACATGCGCGATCCCAAAACCGCCGCCGCCTACGTTCGGGCCGCCGCGCCGCATGAAAGTGGAACGGTGTCGGAAACCGACCTTGCCGCCGGCGTGAACCTCGCGCGGGGACAGGAATATGGTGGAGGCGGCGGTCAGTCAGACGGAACGGTGCATGTGACCGTGGACATCAACCACGCGCCGCCGGGGACGCGAGCGCGGGCAACGGCGTCCGGCAGAGCCACCACCGCACCGCCTCGCGTCGAAACACCGGCGGTCGGTCTCTGATGAGCGGCTTTACCAACATCACCGGCTTTGCCCTGCCGACCTCGCTGCCGGGCTTCCTCGGCCTGCTGCAAACCGCGAGCTTTCGAGGCGTGCCGTTCAAGGTGGTCGCCTCGGGCGTGCGCAAGGGAAGGCGGCTGGCGGTCCACGAATATCCGTTCCGCGACGGCGGCTGGCCGGAAGACCTCGGGCGCTCGCTGCGCGTCTTCTCGATGACCGGATACCTGATCGGCGACCTGGCCCCGGTGCTGCAAGTCGCCCTCGATGGCGCGGCGGAAAAGCAAGGCCCTGGAACCCTCGTTCACCCGACGCTCGGGATGATCCAGGTCGCGCTGCTGTCCTACGGCACGGCCTTGAACAAGGACCGCAGCCGCGTTGTCGAGGTCCATTTCGAGTTCCTTGAAGCCGGCACCCCAAGCCTGCTGTCGACCATCATCTCAACCGTCCTGTCGGTGGTGAACCTTGCCGTCGGTGCGCTCGCCGGGTGCGGAGCAAGCCTCGGCGACGTGGCCGCTCCGGCAGCGCTTCAGGGGTCAGCGGTGACCGGCGAGGGGCAAACAGTGGTCGCGGCCTTCGTCGCCGCCACGGTCCTGGGTGGGGCCGATCCCGGCGGGATAGTCGCGATGGCAACGGCCCTGCCGCCGCCGGACAGCGACACGACCTACGGGCGCTATGCCGCCGGTTCGGCCACGGCGAACCTGCCGGTCGGAACGACGGTCGCCACCCTTCAGTCGCAGCTCGCGGTGCAGCGGCAAACCACCGCCACCGCCGGCGGCGCGGCCGTCGCGGCGATCGGCGGCTTCTCGGCGGCAACCGACCTGATGACGCCCCTCTCGGCAACGGTGGAGGCGATGCGGTCCGGCATCACCAACCCCGCCGATCAGCTCCGCATCTTGCAGTCGCTCGCTGCATTTTCGTTCGAGGATGGGGCCGGCGGGTCCGTGGGCATCGGCGCGGCGCAGGCGGTCATGCGCGATGCCGCCGCCGCCGCTTGCAGGCGGGCCGCCCTGGTCAGTCTGGCCCTTGCCTCGGCGGCCTATCAGCCGACCAGCTACAACGACGCGGCCGCAGTGCGGGAGGCGGTCGCCGCCGCCCTCGATGTCGAGATCACCGCCGCCGGGGATGCGGGCGAGGATGACGCCTATACCGGCCTGAAGCAGCTCCGCGCTGCGGTGGTGCGCGACCTGACGACGCGCGGGGCCAGCCTGCCGTCAACCGTTCCCGTTACCACGAGGGTCGCGATGCCGTCGCTCGCGTTGGCGCAAACGCTCTACCGCGACGCCGGCCGGGCCGATGAGATTGCGGCGGAGGCGGGGGCGATTCACCCGGCTTTCTGCCCGACCTCGTTCCTGGCGCTGGCCTCGTAATGTCAGCCTTTGCTCCGGCGGACCCTGATGCGGTCGCCATCGTCACCGGGTCAGACCGTTTCGAGGGCTGGCAGACGGTGGCGATTTCGCGCTCGTGCGAGACCATCCCGAACAACTTCTCGCTGTCCGCCTCGACCGAGTTCCTTCAGGGCGCGGCACTGAAGGGGACGCAGCCGGGGCTTGCCTGTCAAATCTACATCGGCACCGATCTGGTCATCAGCGGCAAGATTGACCGCCGCACGATCAACCTCGATGCCCACGGTCACATGGTCACGCTCACCGGGCGCGGCCTGACCCGGAACCTGGTCGATTGCAGCGCCGACATCGCCAACGACCCCAC
>JBEKLE010000571.1:0-3882 GCA_050010355.1 Rhodopila sp.
TCTGCTGCGAGCCCGCAACGGCCGCCAACGACAAAGTGCTGGTGCTGACCAGCGCCACCGGATTGCCGGAAACGATCCCCCCTGATGCTGCGGCTGTGAGGGTGACCACCCCCGGATCGGCCCCGGTTGTCGCTCGCGGCGCCGTCACCGAGGCGACGGTGACGTAGTCAGTGTTGTTGACGAGCAGCACGCTGCCGGCATAGATGCCCACCCGGCTAGCGAGCGTCAGCGTCGGCGGCACGGTGGACGGCGCCGCAGTCAGCGAATTAGCCGCCTGCGTGACCGGCGCAAGAACAGTGCCGGCGGCCCAGTCGATCGTGTTGGGCTGCGAGAAGGAGAACATCGCGAGCTGGTTGGGCGCGGCCACGCTCGACGCGATCGTGCGGATCTCGCGCGGACTGGGGCTGGCGGTGCTGGCATAGTCGATGTCGATCAGGACGTTGGGACCGAAACCGACGGCACCGCCCGTCTGCGTCCCATACATGACGACATCGCCGCCGCCGGCCGCATAGTCGAGCGTGCCGCTGGTGGAAGCCGTCGGCGTCAACGGGGTGATCAACGTGACGCCCGGCAGCGCCGAAACATCCGCCGCAAGCGGACTGGTCAGGATGATAGAGAAATTCGTCGCGTCGGTCGGGGTCACGCTGGACGGGATGACAACCGCCGCGGAGTCGTAAGTCGCGATCTCGAGCACCGATCCTAGCAACTGCGCCGCCGTCAGCGTGCCCGACGTGGTCTGCACCAGCAGGACAGAACTGCCGGCGGCGGCATCAGCGGTAAGGGTGAAACTGCCGGGAAGCGCCGTGCGGTCGTACAGCGCAAAGCTGGCACCCGCAGCGTGGTAATTCAGCAGCGGCAGATCGAGCGGATAGGCGTCGGTGACCGGCGCGGTGTTGTAAATCTCCACGTACTCGCTGGCGCTGCCGTCGCCGATCCGAATCCACGATGGCGTCCCCGGCACGCTTTTCACCGGAGTCGGCGACAGCATCATCAGCGGCGTCGCACCCACCGCGCCGTCGCCCTGCGCCGCGCTGCGCACCAGAGTCGTCGGCGGCACCGGGGCCGAAGCCGTCGACAACCCGGTGCGGTCGAACAGGATCTCGGCAGCGTAGGTTGCGCCATCCGGCACCACCCGCACGACATAGGCGACCTGGCCCAGATTGGTGAAGAACCCGGCCACCGCATACGGCAGGTAGCAATGCGCTCGGTTCTCGTCCGCCGGATCGATGAACGCGCTCTGCATCAGCAGCCCGCCGAGCCAGCGCGTGTAGTCACCCGGCCCGGTGCACAGGATCGGCACATTCACCGGCCCGCGTTCCGCCACGCCGACGAAGCCGGTGATCGAGGTGCTGACGCCGATGATCGGCGCAGGTCCCTCCAGTTCCTGAATATAAACGCCAGGCGACAGGTAATCAGACATCGCGGCACTCCGATCGGGGGCGGTGATCGCCGGTCATGGGAAAGCCAGGTCGAGCGTGAGCATCGCGGCGCCGAACGGCAGCACCACGGTGCTGATCAGGTCGGGCGTCTGCGACGGGTGGTGGACCCGCAGGTTAAGTTGCGCGAGCCGGTGCAGCGGCGGCAGCACGACGCGGCCGTTGGCGTCGCTGCCGGCCAGATAAACCCCGGCCGCGTGATACTCCGCCGCGGCGGGGCCACCGCCGCTGATTACCAACGCGGTCATACTGGTATCGAGGCTGCCCATCGTGGCCGGGAACAGCGTCACGTCGCCGGCCTGCGCCGCGCTCGACAGCGCGTTCGCCGTGCCGGTGGCGCCCGCCGTCATCGGGATCGCCGTGACACCGACGCCATGCGGCCGCGCCAGCGGATCATGCAGCAGCGCCGTCGCCGGCTGCAGCGGCGTCAGCCCGCCATCAGTGATCGAAGCGACCGAGACATACTCGCCCCTCTGCGGGTCCGCCTGGTCCAGCCCAAGAATACTGCTGGCGGCCAGCCCAACCTGATCCGACAGGCGCAGGCTGCCGTCGCCCGGATTGCCTGGCAGCAGCAGCGTCTTGCTCGCCGCCGTCGCCGTCAGCACCTGCGCCGCGACTGTTGCGGTGGCATCGCGATCGGCATACAGCGGAGATAGCAGCGCAATCAGGTTCGGCGCTGCCGGTATCCCGTTCTGCATTGACGCCAGCGTCGGCCAGATCCCGTCCACCGTGACCGTGGCGCCGTTCAGCGGTGCGAACGTCGCATCCACTACCCGCCCGGTCAGGCTGACCGGCGCGCGATGCAGCGTCACCGAACCAAGGTTCGCCGGGAAAAACGTCTCCGGATAGCCAGGCTGCGCCGGCAGCGTCGCGCTGACCGAGCGCGTGACATAGCCCGCCCCGCTCAGCGTCAGTTGCAGCGCCGCGCCGACCACCGACGTCGCCAGAAACCGGGTCAGCGGCACCCCTGCCAGCCCGGCAAACCTATCGGAGTCGGCCCGTGCCAGCAATCCGGCCGTGGTGGTGCTGGCGGTCAGCGCCGGATCCGGCGGCAGCCCGGTGATCTCGTCCAGTACGAGCATCACCAGGATCTCCTGCGCATAGGCGGCAACCGGCGGCGGCGGGGTATCCGGCGCCAGCCACCAGCCGGAGCTCAGATCGTGCACCGGAAACCGCTTGCTCATGGCTGCCCCGGCGCGCCAATGGCGTATTGCGGCTGCACGATGCTGACCGGCGTGACCGCGATCGGCGCCAGGTCCGAGGCGATCACCACGATCGCCACCTCATATGAAATCGACAACTGGTACGACCGCTCCAGCCCCTCCCAGATCCGGCTCGTTTCGTCCAGGCCGAAGGTCTCCAGCCGCACCGCCAGTTCCACGCCGCTGCCCTGGTAGGAGCCTTCCAGGTCGGTGCCGGAAATCAGCGGTTCGTCATGGAACGTCTGCAGTACCCGCCCGATGATCAGTTGTTCCGCCTCGGGCGCGGGAATGTTCGACGCACCGGTGATGATCGGCGTCATCAGATAGTGCAGCCGCACCGGCAATGACTGGCGGCGGATCTGGTTCGGCGCGATCCGCCGCCGCTGCCGGTTCAGCGTCTGCTCGTCGCGGATCAGCCGGTACAGCCACATCGACAGGCCGATCTCGCCGGCCGCCTCCATCCCGTCGGGCGTGGCCAGCGACACGATCGCGCTGCCGCCGAACAGCGCCTTCAGGTCCGGATCGGCCACGAAACTGCGTTGCAGCACCCCCTGCAATGTCAGGCTCGCCGCTCGGATATGGGTAAACATCTACCGCCGCCGCAACGCCGCCCCGGACCGGATCGCGGCGGCGAGGCTGTCATACGCCAGGCGTCCGATCCGGGCGCGCACCGGCAACAGGTGATGCAGCGTGCCCGCATCTGCCGCGCCGTCGATCGCCAGCAGACCAAGCCTGGGATGCGCCTGCAGTATCTCTGTGATGGCGCTTTCCGGGAAATGCGTATCGTCGGCGCCGAAAATGATCACGTCGACCCGGCGTCGCCGCAGCATCGGTTCCACCACCTCGCTCCCGCCCTCGACCGCCGCGACGATCGCCATGTCGGGTTCCGGCCTGATCGCTTGGGCGATGATGTCGCTGAGCATCCTTGGAACTCCGATGAGCAGGATTCTGATGGCCGGCACCGGGTGGCCTGATGTTTGAAGCCGCCTGGCGGCGAAGCGGCCGCATGGCAGCAGGAGACCGCCACGGTAGGGCGCTCCCGCCGTCGCCTTCCATGGACCTCGGGGGTCCGGCGATGGCCCGGGACTGGTCCCGGATCGCATGGTCCGGACGGATAGACGGACCTAAGCAGGATTCCCCGACGCGGGCCACATTTGGTATGGGCCGATTCGTACACATTACGGATTGGAGTGAGCCATGGCCGGTCGTCCTCGGGTTGTCACGACTTCGGAACAGCGGATTGA
>JBEKLE010000572.1:0-5198 GCA_050010355.1 Rhodopila sp.
ACCCCCACTCGATCCGCCGCCGCCGGACCCGCTGCTGCCTCCGCCCGACGAACTGCTCCCGATGAATGGGGCTGGGGAACCATTCACCGAGTCGTTCGCTGATGAAGTCTGCCAGACCTGGGTATTCGAGACGGTCATCGGGCTGTTCGCACCGGCGCCGAGGATGAGTTCGAGCTGCTGGCTATCGATGGCGCCGAACGGGTCCTGGCCTTGGTTCCAGCTTACGGTGCCGACTTGCTGACCGTCGAAGAACCACGAGGCGCTGCCCTGTGTTGTTGACGTTGCTGGCACCCAGAGGAAGCCGTAGGTGTTCGGCTGGCTCAGGTTGGCCCCGGTGTTGGCGTCAGGCTCGCTGGTGCCGATTGCTGTTGAGTTGTCCGTCCAGTTGATCATGTCGTAGCCGTAATTGCCCGGCGAGTTCGCATCCATCTCCATGAAGTCGACTTCGACAAGGTTGCCCGGGCCGGCACTCCCGTCGATCGTGTCCGACCAGAACGCCGGGAACTGGTTGTTCGTGGGGCTCCAGAGGCCTTCGGTCGCGCCCGGCACCGAGATCGTTGCCTGCGTGTAAAAGCCGCCGCCGAAGACCTCACCGACGTAGCCATTGCCGCTGGGCACGGCTGTTGCGAGCTGGCCGTTATAGGTGTCGCCGCCGCCAGCAATGGTCACACTGCCATCGGCGTTCTGCGTCGCGTTGATCGATGCCGGATCGACGCCGTTGAAACTATATGGCAGCCAATTGGTGCCGAGGGTCGGGTTTGGACCAAAGGTTTCTGTGTTATATCCAACAGCAGCCGCGGGAGTGGGTGGTAAAGTGGTGGTTGTTGACACGGAATTCCATCCTTATATACTTTGCCAATAAGCACATCATAACGATTACGTTAGAACCGTTGCAACCCTGATTGCATGTCGAAAATTGGCATTTTATTTCAGATACGTATATAAGGCTAGCTTCAATTATCTATATGATTTCGGCTCAATCGGCACAAACTCCAATGGAAAAGCGCTACCACCACATCCTTATATCAGCGAGGCTAGGTCCAATTCGTTATTTAATCGTGAGTCTCATTTCAAATCCGTACACTGCCGTCGTGCACCATAAGGAAATGAAAAATGCGGCGTTGCTCCGAACTTGCCGGATCCGCTTTGAGGTGGCGGCGGCGGGCGGTATCGGGTAAAGAACCGGCCAGAATATGATGCTGCCTACGCCAGCGTGGCAGCCTAACGGTCTGGTTCGCCGAAGCGATCGCGGCTTGGCGATGCGAACCGATTATTTAAGCGATTCGGACATGGTGTGACCGCGGTAAAGCCAGTCCTGATCGCATTCGCCGTCGGCGGCGTGATTAACAGATGCGGCTGGGGGCTCCGCGTCCGCGCACTTCCGGGAGCCACCTACGTGCGACACAGTCTCAGGTCGCACCAACTGTTGGCCCTGCATTCAGACATAAAGCGCGCCGGGTAGTCCCATAACGTGGCATCCCGCAGAACCGGGCCTTGCTGAACGCGGCGGGCGCCGTTGCGAGCGTTTCGCCGGAGGCCCGGCAGCAACATCGATCAGAGTGGGGCGGCTACTTCAGCCCAGGATCGCATTACGTCACGAACCGGGCGATCGAGGCACACATCTATGACCGCGTGCGCAACTTTCTCGTCCGACGTCACGAGATGCCCGCACGAAGCATCGAGCCGCGATAGACAAACAAAAAAAGCAACTTGCGGCAAAATGACTGGCGGCGCTGCGCCCGGTTCGATCGACCGGCTGAAGGAAGCCACCAGACCGTGGTCCTCCCCGCAACTCCCTTTCTCCTATCGCAGCCGTGTTGTTCCAGCTTCAGGAACTTTCAGGCGAGGAACACTTCCCTGTAGAAGGCCAGTATTGCCTGTAGACGGCCAGCATTGCCGCTCCGTTACGATCATCACACGCCACCAAAGACCGGATTCAAATGTTTGGCCGGTCAGGTTCGTGCGGCCGACCCACGCAAGCCTCCAGCCGCGCTAGCGCCGACGAGCCAACGCATCGCGAAACGCATCAAACACCTCCACACCGAGACAAGCGAAGATGACTTGCTCCATCGTTTCGTCGCGCGCAAGAAAAGTCCCGACCGCGCCAGCCGCAATCTGCGCCGCATCCGGGATCGGATAGCCATAGATGCCGCAGCTTATCGCGGGAAAAGCGATCGTCCTGACCTCATGCGCAACAGCCAGGTCCAGACTGTTCCGGTAGCACCCTGCCAGCAGCTCCGCCTCCCCATGCGCGCCGTCCCGGTAACGCGGACCAACCGCATGAATCACATAGCGGGCCGGCAGACTATACCCGGCGGTGATCCGTGCCCCCCCCGTCGGACACCCCCCAAGCGTGCGGCATTCGCGCAGCAGCTCCGGCCCGGCGGCGCGATGGATCGCACCGTCAACGCCCCCGCCGCCCAGCAGGGACTGGTTCGCGGCGTTGACGATGGCGTCGACCGCCAGGGTCGTGATATCGGCTTGCCGGACAATGATCCGCTCCATGCGAGGCTCCCGCACTACGCCGGCGGCTGCATGCCCTCGGCGACGATGGTCCGTAACTTCGGATGAAGGGTTGGGTTGCCCGCCACGATCGCGCTGGTCTCGCGCGGGTCGCCCTCGCCGACATCGGTGGCGTAACCGCCCGCCTCGCGGACCAGCAGCACACCCGCCGTGATATCCCACGGCTTGATCCCAAGCTCCCAGTAGCCGTCGAACCGGCCATGCGCGACCCAGGCGAGGTCCAGCGCCGCGGCGCCGAAACGGCGAATCCCGGCGACCTGCGGCATCAACGTCGTCAGGGTCCGGCTGAAAGCCCGCTGACGCGGGGCGGAGACGGCGCCGAACGGGATTCCGGTGGCGAAGACGGCCTCAGACATCTCACGGCGAGCGGAGACTCGGAGGCGGCGTTCGTTCATGAACGCGCCGGTGCCTTTTTCGGCCCAGAACATCTCGTCGGCCGCGGGCGCATAGATTACCCCGGCATGGATCTCGGAGCCACCGTCCGGCAGCCGGCGTTCCAAACCGATGCTGATGCACCAGTGCGGCATGCCGTGCAGGAAATTCGTTGTCCCATCCAGCGGATCGACCACCCAGCGCCAGGTCCAGTGCTCGGAACCCGAGGCGCCGGATTCCTCCATCAGGAACGCGTAGCCGGGGCGGGCCTTGTTGAGTTCCTCCTTCAGCGTCTGTTCCGCGCGCAGATCGGCCTGCGAAACGAAATCCGAGGGGCCCTTGACGCTGACCTGCAACTGCTCGACCTCGGCGAAATCGCGCAGCAGCCGCTTTGCCGCCTTCTGCGCGGCATTCGCCATGACGGTGAGATGCGGTGAGAGACGAAAGGCCATCAGCCTTTCGCGCGCTCGACGTAGGTGGCGTCCTCGGTGCGGACCACGATGCGTTCCCCGGCCTCGATGAACGGCGGCACGTTGGTCTTGACGCCGTTCGACAGCCGGGCGGGCTTGTAGGACGAGGATGCGGTCTGGCCTTTGACGACGGGATCGGCCTCGACGACCTCCAGCACGACGGAGGTGGGCAGGTGGATCGCCACCGGCTCGCCCTCCACCAGATCGACCACGAGCTTCATCTGGTCTTGCAGGAACGGCGCCGCGTCGCCCATCAGGTCGGCCGGAACATGGGTTTCCTCGTAGGTGTCGGGGTCCATCAGCACCAGGTTGGTGCCGTCGGAGTAGGAGTAGGTGTATTCCTTTTCCTCGGTGGTCAGACGTTCGACGGTGTCGGCGGTGCGCCAGCGCTCGTTGGTCTTGTTGCCCGACTTCAGGTCGCGCATCTCGACCTGGATGAAGGCGCCGCCCTTGCCGGGGGTGATGATCTGCTGCTTCAGCACCGTCCAGCGACGGCCTTCATGCTCGATCACCTGCTAGACCGTGGAGGACCTGCGGGCAAGGTTGCGGCACGTCAGCAGGGGATAGGCGCGAACATGGCCGGCATCGGCAGATCGGCGAGATCATGCTGTGGCCCTCCGGTCGAGTGACTCAGATGCATCCGCCGGAGGGCGGCTGCTATAGCGGAGCGGATGACAGAGCATGACGTGATCATTCTGGGGGCGGGTGCGGCGGGGCTGATGTGCGGTTTGACCGCCGGGCGGCGGAGGCGGCGGGTGCTGCTGTTGGACCATGCGCCGGCCGCTGGGGCGAAGATCCTGATCAGCGGCGGCGGGCGGTGCAATTTCACCAATACCGGGACGGCGCCGGAGCGGTTCCTGTCGGACAATCCGCATTTCTGCCGCTCCGCGCTGAGCCGGTATACGCCGGACGATTTCGTGGCACTGGTGCGCCGCCACGGGATCGCGTTCCAACAGAAGACGCTCGGGCAGTTGTTCTGCGACGGGTCGGCGCGGGAGATCGTTGCCATGTTGCTGGCCGAGTGCGCCGCGGCCGGGGTCGATGTGCGGCTGGGGCATCGCGTTGTCGATGTCAGCCGTGCGGAGCTGTTTCGGGTGGACACGGATCGAGGGGCGTTCTCGGCGGGGTGTCTGGTGCTGGCGACCGGGGGGCTGTCGATCCCGAAGATGGGGGCGACGGGGCTAGCATATGAGGTGGCCGCTCGGTTTGGGCTGCGGCTGACGGACATCCGGCCGGGACTGGTGCCGCTGACGTTCGAGGGCGATCTCCTGGCGATGATGCGGGCGCTGAGCGGGGTCTCGGTGGGGTGTTCGGTGGCGCTGGGGCGGCTGGTGTTTCGGGAGAGTGTTTTGTTCACGCATCGGGGGCTGTCGGGGCCGGCGGTGTTGCAGATTTCCTCGTACTGGCGGGAGGGGGCGGTGACGCTGGATCTGCTTCCGGGGGTAGATGCGGCGGGGTTTCTGCTGGAGCGGAAGCGGGCGCGGCCGAATGCGGGGCTGGCGAGCGTTCTCGGTGAGGTTCTGCCGGCGCGGCTGGCCTCGGCTTTGGCGGCCGGCGTGGCGGGGGCGCGGATGGCGGGTTTGCCGGACCGGGTGCTTAGGGCGGTGGCGGCGCGGTTGTCGGGGTGGGCGGTGGTTCCTTCGGGGACCGAGGGTTTTGGAAAGGCGGAGGTGACGTGCGGCGGGGTGGATACGCGCGACCTGTCGTCCGCGACGATGGCGGCGAACCGTGTGCCCGGGTTGTTCGTGATCGGGGAGGCGGTGGATGTGACCGGGTGGCTTGGGGGTTACAACTTTCAGTGGGCGTGGGCGAGCGGGTGGTGCGCGGGGGAGG